>CAZTIC010000001.1:0-14094 GCA_964613625.1 uncultured Gammaproteobacteria bacterium
TTACTTGCACGGGCGATGTATGTGTTCTCATCACCATATCATATTCATCTTCTTTGTTTTTCTTATCAATATAAAAAGTGTCTTGCATGTCTCTGGCAGGGTGATTTGCTGGAATATTTAAAGCTTCAAAACAATAATAATCACTTTCTAATTCTGGACCATCCAATACCACAAATCCAAGCGAAGTAAATAGATCCTCTAGTTCATTTTGTATTAATGTAATTGGATTTAAACTTCCTTTTTCAATTCTTTCTCCAGGTAATGTAACGTCTATAAAAGTATCATTATCGTTTCTGCCTTCAAGCACTGCTCTGGCTTCATTAAAATTATTATCTAATTCTTTTTTTATACTATTTGCTAATTGACCGAATTCTTTCTTTGCTTCTTTTCTTAAATCTTTTATACCTCTCAATGTTTTAGTGAACTCACCTTTTCTGCCTAAATATTTAGTTTCTAAATTACTCAAAGAATTTAAATCAGTCACTTTTTTTAAATGATTTAATATTTCTTTTTTAACTTTTTTTAATTCATCTTTCATATAAATATATTATTCTAATAACTTTAAACTAACATTGAAACAAATTAAAGTTTATTGCAAGACCTCATCATCCTCGGTTCCAATATTATTAACGCTTTGAGTTAATTGCTTAATATTTCTCGCTTTATAGCTTATCAAGAAATATTCAAGTATAGTCAAACCAATAATCAACAAAAATAAATTTATCCATGTAAATAAACCCTTTGATAACAAAAATAAAACTGCAACAATTAAAAAAGCGAAGAGAAATGATTGACGAAAGGCAATAATAACAGATCGAAATACTAACTCACGTTTGAGTGCAACAAAACGAATAGTAAATCCAATTATTGCAGCTGTGCCAGAAATAGCCAAAAAGAGAGATAAATAAAAAAGTAAAAAACCAAGCCAATTAGTAATCTCTGGATTTATAGTAAATAAAACAAATAAAAAAACACCCCAACAAATTGTGGTTGCCATTATCATGAACATTAAATAGGATTTCAGAGTCATTTTTATCTATATTTCCACTTAATTATGTAATTACTTTAGCAGTTTTTTATATATATTTCAAGCTTTACTTACCCCCTCTCCCTTCCGGGAGAGGGCTGGGGTGAGGGGTAGTGAAGATAATAATATTAACAACCTTTTCTACCTCACCCTAACCCTCTCCTGTCTAAGAGAGGGGACAATAAAAAAACAGTCCCGAGTATTCGAGACTGTTTTTAAAATATATTATAATAATATTCTACTCCTTAATTCCATCCAAATTCACATCATACAAAATCTGGTCTGAAACTAAATTATATTTTATAATTTCTTTCTCTTTAAACCAAATCTTGATTTCTCGCTCAGCTTCCTCTGGCTCGTCAGAACAATGAATAAGATTCCTAACCGCTCTTCCATCAAAACCGGCAATTGCATAAGAGTCATTAGTAAGATCACCTCTAATTGTACCAACATCAGAAGTCAAAGGCTCAGTGCCGCCAACTAATTTTTTTACAATACCTACTGCTTGATTACCTTCCAAAACCATAGCCAATACCGGACCTGAAGTCATAAAATCAGCTAATTGACCAATAATATCTTTTCCGTATTCTATAGCCTCCTTTTCAATAGGCTGGCCAGCTATCTCTCTTTCTTTTACGATATTTGCTCCTTTTTCTTTAAACCAAGCATCATTCTTATTATACTGTTCCCAACATTTTTTTTCCTCTGGAATAAAAAATTTCAAAGCTGTCATTTTGAGACCAGTTTTTTCAAATCTATTAATAATATTACCAATCAATGACCTCTGTACTCCATCCGGTTTAATAATAACAAATGTTCTTTCTTTCTTTGGATGATTCATATTTTTAATTCTATTGTTACGTAGCATGCTACGTAACAAAAATATTTTTATTTAATTATTTCAAAAATTTTCTAATTTTTTCACTTACTTGAGCTGGGGTTAAATTTGCTTTTACTAAATAATCAACTGCTCCTAGCTTTTCACCTTTTTTCTTATCCTCATCTGTGCCAAGATTTGTAAGCATAATTACGGGTATTTTTTTTGTCTTACTATCACTTTTTAATGCTTCGAGAACAGAAAAACCATCAAGTTGAGGTAAAATCACATCAAGCATTATCAAATCTAATTTTTCTTTCTTAGCTATTTCTATACCCTCAGCTCCATTTCCAGCAGTAAAAACCTCAAAACCTTCGCTTGTAAACTTTGTATTATACATAGAAGCGATCATTGGATCATCTTCTACTATTAGTAATTTTTTAGCTGTTGCCATATATTCTAAATACTTTTTAAATAAAAACAGTTATATAAATAACTGCCCTCTTCTTACTAATTATTATACCAATATAACTAAATAATGCAAGAAAAGCTGTAAAAAATAAAAATATATATAATAAAACTTTTCAAAACAAACATGGGGCTTGGGGTGAAAGTGAGTGCCATTGCTAGACACAACTTAATAACAATTGACGAGGGAGCGAATCTGGAATCCCAGGGCTTTCCTGCCTGCCGGCAGGTTGTTACTTTTTGGCCTCAAAAAATAAATTATTAAATTTTATTTTATAATTAACTCACCATCCAAAACCCTAATACTAACAGTCCCCACCTCATCATTCCGAAAAATCTCAGCATTCAATCTTTCAAGTCTCTTAATTATCCTCCGGCTAGGATGTCCAAAAAAATTATCTTCACCAACTTGAATAACCACAATCTCAGGACTAACCATTTTCAAAAATTCTTCACTACTAGATGTGTCCGATCCATGATGCCCCGCCTTCAAAACATCTACATCTAAATATACCTCACCCCGCTCGCTAGCACTCGCCTCCCCTTTTATAATTAGCCTGCCTGTCCGGTAGGCAGGGAGAGGGGATTGAGAGGTGAGATATAATTCTTCTTCAACCTCTCTCTCAGCATCCCCCATAAACAAAAACTTCTTATCCTCACAATCCAACATCGATACTATAGAACTATTATTTAAATTATTAACCTCCTGACCCAACACACTCTCACATGGATAAAGAATATCTAGATCACAATTCTCTCCTAAATTTATTTGCTGCGGACGATCAACAATAACCAAGGATATTTTCCTATCTCTTATTATCTCAAGCCACTCGATATAATTCGGAGTATCATGTACAACCCCAGTATATAGAATTTTTTTCACATCATATCTCTTGAGCACATCTACAAGACCTGTTACATGGTCGTCATGTGGATGGGTAAGTATCATCAGGTCAATCTGCCTATCCCACCAATCCATACTTTTGCTTAATTCACCAATAACTTTATTATCAGGCCCACCATCTATTAAGATATTTTGACCATACGGAGTTTTAATTAAAATACTGTCCCCCTGACCAACATCCAAAAAATCTACTTCCAAATTATTACTTGGATTGAACGAAAATACAAAAATAGGAATAGTCGATATACTAAAAACTATTCCAATTAGTAACAATATTGTATAAATCCTCCTTGGCATAATTACATTATAGCATTCTTAATTAAAAAAGCGACAAATTTTTCTGTCGCTTTTCTAGCCTACCCCAGAAAAGAATTATTGGAGCTGAAACTTGATATCTTCTGTAGATTATTTAATAAATAAATGTTATATTATAATTGCAATAAATAATAATAATCCTTTTATTTGTGAAACGACAAATTTTTCATTATCTTCAACAAAAACATACTATAAAAAACTCATTTTAAAATACTAAATAAAAAATATATGAAAATAAATAAACTGTTCCGGCTATCAATGCCAAAATTCATAAAATTTAATTTTGGCGAAGAAGGTTATAAAAAATGGCTGGAGTCTATATCCCCTGAAGCGAAAAAATTTTTTACTAACAAAAAAATTGATGATTGGTATGATGACAATATTTTTCTTGACCCTGTTAAAATACTATGCGATCTATTTTATGACGGCGATCTATTTGGTGCAGAAGAATTAGGAAAATTCGATGTAGAGAACTCACTTAATAGTATATTAAAAATTTTTATTAAATTCGGCTCGCCCGAATTTATTATTAAAAGAGCAAGTACGTTATTTGGAAAATACTATAAAGATGTGAGCGCTGAAATAATTAATCTAGAAAAAAATAAAGCAAAAATAAGAATACATAACTTCAAAAATATGAACAAAATAAATGAACATCTTATTATCGGCTGGATAAAAAAATCTTTAGAATTTTCCGGAGCTAAAAATATAAAAATAAACATTGAACAAAAAAATATTAACAATAAAAATGTTATTAATTTTTTCGGCACTTGGGAGTAGGTTGATATTTTGTACTTGTGATAAATAATTATCAAAAACCATCGCCAAAGCTTACTTCAGTGATGGTCTTTTTTTTGTTTAATCCTCTCCACAATCTCAAATCTAACTACCGTGCTATTGTTCATGACGCTTGATCATCATGAGGATGAATAAGTACCATGAGATCAATTTGTCTATCAAACCAAAACATGTTTTTACTCAACTCATTTATCACATCATTATCAGGTCCACCATCTATCAAAATATTTTGATCATATGGAGTCTGGATCAATATGCTATCACCCTGCCCGATATCCAAAAAACTTACTTCCAAATTTTTTGGAACATTATCAATCACCCAAAATAAAATTTTATACAAACTCCTTGACATTTTATTTTTTTATTAATTCAATACTTTATTTAATAAGCTACCGAACTCATTTCTTTTACATTTTTTATCATATTATCATATTGTTAAATAAAATCCTTATAATAAAGCAAAAAATATGCTAAAGGAACTATTTTTATTTTCTCATCTAATTTTAATACATCTCTACTAATAATCACTCCTTTTTTAAAACCATTTTTTTCTAACATCTTATAATCCTTCTCTTCTATCTCTTTATTATACCGAATCAATATTGGAGTAGTTTTCTTTTTACTATTTACTAAAAAATCTATTTCTTGTTTATGGATATTATCTCGCCAAAAAGTAATCCGCTTCCCCCAATCCTCTATAGACTCATCTTTTATGAGATGGCTAAATATCACATTTTCAATCAATGCTAAATACACATCCTCTTTATGTAAATGTTCTCGACTAAATTGCCAATGGTCAATCGCTCCATAAATATAAGAGTAATATAACCAAAACAAAAACGGATCTCGGAAATACACCTTCTTGGCCTTGCTCTTATGCACACTCCCCTTCAAGTCTGATTGATAAACCAGTTTTACCGAAAGCATAGATTCAAGAATATTTAGATACTCTTCTACGGTCAAGTGAGTTTTAGCTTTTGTATTTCTTGCAATCGTCTTGTAGCCGATTGGCTTGCCAAGATTAAGAAGTATTTGCTCCATAATATGACGAAGCAAAGAAACATCTCTTTTCATCTTTGCAATATCTCCTATTAACCAATACAAATAATTACTATATATTTCCCTGTTAACATTTCCATGATCTTTAAAGTCAATAATACTAGATATATAACCACCAGTTAAACAATAAATATCTAGATAATAATCAAAATTTTTAAAGTAGCTAACGAATTTTATTTTTTTATCACCACTTTGTTTATTATCACTAATTACTTTATGACCAAATTCTGGATTTAGTAATTTTATAAAATCCACAAAATTAAGTGAAGTTAAAATATTTGTTTTTGTTTTTTTCAAGACTGAAGCTGACACTCTATTTCTATTTTTTTTGTCATCTCCATTATACAAAGTTGATCCAACTAAAAACAAAGTAATATTTTTCAGTCTTCCTGCTTGTTTTAAAAACTCAATTCCTTTTTCCCAGTTTTTTACCAAAGTTACCTCATCAATAAAAATATAGATTCTACTTTCTTTTTCTATTTTCCGGTTATTTAAAAATATTTTAATAATTTCGTTGAGCTGTTCGTAAGTATCAATGTTTTGACATGAATAATAAAGAATATTATGAGGATTTATTTTTTTATTTTCAATTAAATCATTAATTAATATTTTTATTATTGTACTCTTTCCCAAGCCTCGTGCACCACGAACAGAATATATATGATCTTTTTCTAAATCAAAATTATTAATTATATTCTCAATTATTTCCAAAGGCGATTCCTGATAAACCTTAACCAGCGGATCATTTTTCAATCCAGCTCCTCTCCACCAAGGATTTTGTATAGATAATAAATCTAAATTAATTTCCATATTGTTTTGTCATTCCCGCGACCGCGTGTCGCCCTAGCTTTAGCGGTGGCGCAAGACGGGAATCTATTTCAAAATTAAAATTATTTCAAATTTTCTTGAAAAAAATTTGCCAACTCTTCGATTCTTATTCTATCTTGCTTCATTGTATCTCTATCACGAATAGTTACATCACCCTTTTCTAAACTATCAAAATCAACAGTCAAACAATATGGAGTACCAATCTCGTCTTGTCTTCTGTATCTCTTTCCAATGTTTCCATTATCGTCAAATTCACAAGTATAATCAGATTTTAATATATCAAATATTTCTTTAGCTTTAATCATTAGCTCTGGTTTATTTTTTAAAAGTGGAAATACAGCAATTTTGATTGGAGCAATTCTTTTTGGAAATTTCATTACTACTCTACTACCATCTTCAAGCTCTTCTTCATTATAAGCCGCATCAATAGCAACCAAAATAGATCTATCTAAGCCAAAAGTAGGTTCAAGTACATGAGGAATAAATTTTTCCTTTGTTTGAGGATTTGTGTATTCTAATTTTTGATTAGAAAACTTTGAATGTTGAGTAAGATCAAAATCGGATCTATGCGCTAAACCAAACAATTCGCCAAAACCAAAGGCAAAATTATATTCTATATCTATTGTTTTTTTAGAATAATGCGAGAGTTTTTCTGGTGTATGTTCATATCTACGCATATTTTCTTTCTTGACTCCAATTTCCATGGCAAATTCTTCTTGAAATTTTAACCATTCTTCAAAAAGATCTTCCCATTTCATTTTGGGATCAATAAAATATTCGATTTCCATTTGTTCAAACTCTCTTAATCGAAAAATAAAATTCCTAGCCACAATTTCATTACGAAATGCTTTACCAATTTGAGCAATACCAAACGGAATTTTTACTCTCATAGAGTCTAATATATTTTTAAAATCAAGAAATATAGCTCCGGCAGTTTCTGGACGAAGATACACGTCACCTTCCACACCATTCATCTCAGTTTTAAACATCATGTTAATATTTCGCGCCTCAGTCCAGTCTGATTTTCCACATTTTGGACATTTCAATTTTTCTTCTTGCAAAACCTTGGTCATTTCTTCGAGTTGGCCTTCCATGTCTTTGCCAGTTAATTCCTCAACTAAATAATCAGCTCGAAATCTCAATTTACATGCCTTGCAATCCACCATCACATCATTGAATCCAGAAGTGTGCCCCGAGGCTTCCCAAGCTTTTGTGTGGAGCATTATCGGTCCGTCCATTCCCACCATATCACTTCTTTCTTGCACAAATTTTTTCCACCAAAGTTGCTTGATGTTATTTTTTAGCTCCACTCCATATGGTCCATAACTATATGAATTTGCTAAACCACCATATATTTCCGAAGCAGGAAAAATAAATCCTCTTCTTTTGCAAAGCGATACTATTTTTTCCATTTTGTTATTTTTCTCTTTTGTCATATTTTTTAATATTATTTGTATATTTGTAATTAATTTGTAATTTGTAATAAAAATAAAAAACCTCATTCCAGCAAGTAGGCTCCAAAAAACCAAACGTTAATCATCACCTAATTGCTAGAACGAGGTCTTCTAAATTCTTAAACCTGCACCCCGCGGTTCCATCTAGCTTCCCCGATATATCGAGGCTCCTCAATTTATTCAATTTTTATTATAAAGAGTTCCAATCTCTCTCTAATAATTATATTATATATTATTTAAAATTTTATGTCAAAATAAAAAAAACGAGAAATTAATCCTCGTTTTTTCTAATACTTATTTACTATTTATTCAATCCCCGCATCCTTCATCATTTCTTCCAACCTTTGCTCAATATCTTCCTGGCTCATAGCTTGACTTCCTTCAAAACTTGGAACATCACCATTTCCACCAAAACTATCCGTTAGTCCGTTACTTAAGTCACCTAAACCTTTCATCATTTCTCCCAAATCTCTAAATTCTACATCACTTGGAGCTTGAAAAATATCATCTGATAATTTTTCTTCATGACAATTATAATTCATTCCAGTTTCTTCTTGATCGCTAACCCAGCTCTCCCAAGAATAATCCTCTGGATCAATTCTATCATTACTGCCCATTTCTTCACTCGTTTTATTCATCTCATCAATATTCATTTTTATACCACTTTTACCACCCCACATATAAATCCATTCGGCATCAGTCAAAGACACACCTGGCTGCGTTTCTCCAGCGCTAGCAGGATTGGTCATGTCAGCAAAAGCAATTCCATCAATTCTCGTTTTATCGTCCTTTGCACTAATAATTATTTCACCTTGCGGTGTCTCAACGACACACTTTACTCCCTTTCCACTCTTCAACCAGCTCATTAAAGATGAGTACTGCTTGGCCTTGGAATCATCTTGATTAATATAACCTGCTTTTTTGAAACATCCCCCTAGCGATAATGCTACGCCAAACACGACTAGCAATGAAATAATTTTTTTCATAAGTTTTATAATTAATTATTATATATAACTACATCTCATCCACTACATCTATACCTAATAAATTTAAACCATTTTTTATAACCTGTCCAACACTATCGAGTAACACCAATCTAGCCTGTTTTACATCCTCATCAGATTTCAATATTTGCACACTATGGTAATAATCATTAAATTCTTTGGTTAATTCAAATACATATTTTGCAATTTCAGACGGATCATAATTTTGTGCGGCTTTTTCTACCACTTCTGGATATTTTGCTATCTTTAATGTTAAATATTTTTCTTTTTCGTCAGTTAAACTATCTAAATTTTGTTTTTTTGTTTTTTTAACTCCTGCTTTCCTAAATATACTCTGAATTCTAGCGTATGTATAAAGCAAATAAGGACCAGAGTCACCCTCAAAACTAACACTCTCATCTAAGTCAAAAGCCAGATATTTAAATGGACTAATTTTCAGAAAAGAATACTTTACTGCTCCAACTCCAATTTTTTCATAAAGATCTTCAATATTTTTCAAATCTTTATTTTTGGTTTTTTCTTCTATTTTTTCTACAGCTTGATTCATTATGTCATTACCAAAAATTACTTGTCCTTTTCTAGATGACATCTTACCGGATTTCAAGCCAACGAACTCATAAGCATTATGATATTGTTTATCTTTAAATTTCTTAGCATCAAGAAGTTCTTGAACTTTGAAAGTCACTTTAAAAAAACTAATTTGCTCAATAGCTACATTATGTATGCACAGATCAATTTTACCAAAGTCCTCAAACTCACTCATTGCTAAGCCCAACTCCTTACCTTCATATGTTGGTAAGCCTTCGGAATTCAAGAATACCCTAGTATCTAAATCGTATTTTTTTCCATTGAAAATTACTGCGCCCTCACTTTTTTCTAAAATATTTTTTTTAAGCGCCTTCTCTACTTGCTTTTCGCCTATGACCATCACTTCCGACTCCATATACTCTCTTTCAAAATGTGTATCCAATCTTTTATATATTTCATGGAATTTTTCAAAGCTCCATTTCTTACCAAGCTCCCAAAGCTTTTTTATATCCTTATCTTCTCCTTCGTAAATCTGCTTGTTTATATATGTGATCAATTGTTTAGCAACTTGATCTTCTTCAAATGCCTTAGCACCCTCTGCGTAACACTTTCCGAGTAATGCTACTTTCTCGTCAGCTGTTTTAGGATATTTTTTTGGGTCCACTTCTTTAAAGGCCCAAATACATTTTGCGATATGCATCCCGACATCACCTTGATAATTCACCCTTACCACTTCAGCACCTTGTGATTCTATAATTCTGGCAATTGATTCTCCCAAGATAATATTTCTTAGATGACCAATATGAAAAGACTTAAAAGGATTCGGATGAGCATACTCTATCATTATTTTTTTCTTTTTCAGGTTATCATTACTGCCAAAATTTTCTTTACTTTTATTCACTTCATTTATCACCTCTTCAATTAAATATTCTTTATTTATTACAAAATTCAAATATGGTCCTACAAATTTTACACCTACAATAATTTTATCAGATTTTATTTTACTAATTAAATTATCTATAAGTTCCCTAGGGTTTTGTTTTAACTCTTTAGCGACTTCAAAGCTTGGCAAACTAATATCTCCCATTTCTGGATTCGGTGGATATACTAAAAGAGACGCTTGTACAATATCCTGACCAAGCGCCTTATTTATTTCTTTTACAATATGAGATTTTATTTTATCTAAAGAATTCATAACTTTTTTTGTCATACCGAACCTAATTCGAGATCCAGGAGTAAACCGTAGAAATTACTTTTTATATTTTAATAATTCTCCACAACCTCTTTTCCCCTTTTGAATAATAATATTACTATTTTCTGTATCAATTTCCATTTCAAAATCATTTACTTTTATTCCATCTACCTTTACTGCCCCCTGATTAATCAATCGCCTAGCTTCATTGTTGCTGCTTGCTAATTTTGTTATCATAACTAATGCTTCAATAATATTTATTTTTGGTGCAGGCGATGGAAAGGCCTGAATTTCCTCTGGAATTTCTTTCTTTTGTACAGTTTTAATAAAATTCTCCTCAGCAGAATTCGAATCTTCTTCATTGTGAAATATTCTGGTTATTTCTTTAGCCAATTTCATTTTCAAGTCTCTTGGATTCATTTTTGAATCTTTGAGTTGTTTGTTAATCTCTTTTATTTCTTTCATTGAAAGTTGGGTGCATAGCTCAAAAGCTGTTCCTATTATGCCATCTGGCCAACTCATTATTATTCCATACATATTATTTGGATCCTGATCCAAGAATACCGCATTACCTTCAGTCTTACCCATCTTCTTTCCGCTGTCATCTGCTAAAAGCCTTAATGTCATTACAAATTTCTCTTTCATACCCAATGATTTCATAAGATCTCGTCCAGCCATCATATTAAACATCTGATCATTACCACCCAATTCAAGATCCACATCCATTACCACGGAATCATTACCTTGTGCCAAGGGATAAAGAAATTCATGAAGATAAATTGGTTTTTCATTTTCGATCCTGTCCTGAAACATGTCTCTCTGTATCATTTGCTGTACAGTAAAATGAGATGACAATTCTATTAAATCTTTGAATGTCATCTTGTCACTCCATTCGCTATTATATTTTATTTTAGCTGGATTCCTTCCTTTGAAATTCAAAAAAGCACCAGCTTGTTTTTCATAATTAATTGCATTTTCCAACACCTCTTCACGAGTTAATTTCTTCCTAGTCGCGCCTTTGTCAGTAGGATCACCTATCATTCCTGTAAAATCACCTATTAAAAATATCACCTGATGACCAAGTTTTTGAAACTGAGATAATTTGTTTATACTAATTGCATTTCCAATATGTAAAAATGGCGCACTAGGGTCATAACCACAATACAATTTAATTTGCTCACCACTCATAAGAAGCTTCTTCAAATCTTTTCTATTTGGATAAATTATTTCTACTCCTCTGTCCAATAATTCATCAATTTGTTTTTCATCAGTAATTACTTTTGACATAATATTATTTTAATAACTTATTACTACCTACTACAACCTACTTACCATTATTCATTTTCTCTACCTCTCTTTTTTCTTTTTTAATTTCCTTCTCTTCTTCTTTTACCTCCTCAATAATTTTCTTTTTACTTTTATAAAACTCCATAAAAGAAAACACTACCAAACTGGCGACCACTATTCCAAAAATATTTAAAAGTAAAACCTTGATAATATCTCCAAATAACAACCAGTCCCTACTTGATACAGCCAATCCTACCGCGGTAAGTGGCGGAATCAATGTTACTGTAATTGCCACACCAGGCAAAGTACTATCCAAGCCCGGCTTAACCCAAGTATAGCTTGCCGCTACACCAGCAACAATAGCTACAAAAAAAGTAAACAAACTTGGTTGCATTATTTTTATTATACTAATATCACCAATATTAACTGAAGTAAAAGCTCCTAATACAAAAGCTATAAAAAAAGCATACACAAAAGATAGGCCTAGAATTCTCAATGATCTAATTATAACCTTTGGTTCATTTATTAATATACCGAGAGATAGAGCTAATATCGGAGAAAGAAGTGGCGTAACAAGCATTCCACCAATAACTAATATTAAATTATCAGCTAAAAGACCCAGGGCCACAATTAAAGTAGAAAGGATAACTAAAAAATAAAAATCAGCTCTCGGAGAACTAGATTCGATTACATTAACACAAAAATTGTGCCTATCTGCTTGTTTTACCTTAAAAAGTGTTTGAATTGGCATAAATTATATAATTATTTTATAACAAAAACTAATAAATAATATAGTTATTATACTATTATTCTAATTTATTTTGCTTATTTTGGCAAACTCTAATTTTTTTTAGTTTTATTTAAAAAACTTACCTATCCACCACTTTTTTATAATTGGCAAAGTTAAGGTAGAAAGAAAATATCCAATAGTTGGTATCAATGCTCCAAAAAGAAAGTTATCAACATTTATGAGATACAATACTAATGAAGCTATTACATAAGTAATAATTAAAATAAAAACTATTCTAATTTTACTCACTTCCCAACCTTTATCACCTTCCACTCTCTTGTTTCTCTTTTTAACCTCATCTAACTCTTGTTGTATTTTTAATATTTGATTATCCATATTTATAAATTATTAATCAACTGGCGGAAGCGAGAGGATTTACCCCTACGCTATCGCTCCAGGGCACTTGTACCCGGAGGGTGAAAAACTTCTCATCCTTTTTTTAATGCGGAGGCGAGAGGATTCGAACCCCTGAATCGATTTCTCGATTAACGCTTTTCGAGAGCGCCCCATTCAACCGCTCTGGCACGCCTCCATTTTCAACTTTTTTATTTCAAAACAAACGGATTAAAATTAGTATCTCTATCATAATAATCCTCATTTTCATTTTTCTTCAAAAATCTAACAATCTTATACGTTACAGGTGTAAACAATATCTCTACGCCGCATTTAAATATATAGTTTGATACAAAAACTGTAATCAAGAGACTAGTTGGCAATACACCATAAAAAGCTATCAATACAAACAAAGAAGTATCAACCATTTCTCCTACAAGCGTTGAACCGATTGTTCTGATCCATAACTTCTTTCCAGACATGGCTACTTTTATTTTCGCCATAAGATATGAATTAGAAAATTCACCTGCAAAATATGCTATTAGACTTGCTAGGACTATCCGAGGTGTAAGACCAAGAATGGTATTAAATGCTTCTTGATGGGGCCAGTCAGATGCAGATGGTAATACATTTACTATCATTAATACCAATGACATAATTCCAGCACAAACAAATCCAGTCCAAATAACTTTACGAGATCTCCTATACCCATAAACCTCCGTCAAAATATCTCCAAAGATATAACTAAAAGGAAATAATAACGTCCCGCCATCAAAAGTAAACTTCCCAAACATCAATATCTTTGTAGACGCAATATTTGAAATAAGTAACACAGCCACAAACAAAGCCATTATAATGTCGAAATATTTATAGTTCTTATTATTCATAATATTCTTTTATTACGTAGCGTACTACATAACAAAATAATTATTTTTTATATTCCTGCCTGCCGGTAGGCAGATTAAATTCCTCAGACTCTCCTTCTTTTAAATTACCTAAATTAATATCTCCAACTCTAACTCGCTTCAAATCTATCACCTTTTCACCAATCACGTCAAACATACGCCTTATTTGTCTCTTTTTCCCTTGAGTTAAAATAACTTTAAATTCATTATCACTAATATATTCTATTTTCTTCACTCTAACCACTCCATCATCATCTCCTATATCAACTCCTTTTCTTATTTTTTTAATTATTTTATTGATCGGTAATTTATTTTTGAAATTTCGTAATTGAACTAAATATTCTTTTTCATGTTCATATCTTGGATGAGTAACTTTTTCTGTCCA
>CAZTIC010000001.1:14194-27399 GCA_964613625.1 uncultured Gammaproteobacteria bacterium
GA
The DNA here is from genome assembly GCA_964613625.1 of uncultured Gammaproteobacteria bacterium. GTDB lineage: Bacteria > Patescibacteriota > Patescibacteriia > Patescibacteriales > CAZTIC01 > CAZTIC01. The sequence goes on from CAZTIC010000001.1 coordinate 14,197, forward strand.
ACTAAATATTCTTTTTCATGTTCATATCTTGGATGAGTAACTTTTTCTGTCCAATCTCCATCATTAGATATAATTACCAAACCATGACTATTTTTATCAAGACGTCCAACTATAAACAAACCTCTCAATACATCCCCCTCTCCTTGATAAGGAGACCTGCCTGTCCGGTAGACAGGGTGCTGGGGTGAGGTTAACAGCTCAAAAACATTCTTTTCTCCATCAAATGTACGATTTGTACAGGTGTAACCAACTGGCTTATTTAATTTTATATATATTTTCTCCTCACTTGGCTTAATTATCTCGTTGTCTATTTTCACCTCATCACTCTCATCAACTTTCATGCCAAGCTCAGCCATCTTGCCATTAACCAAAACTTCCCCATCTCGAATCAAGGACTCAGCCTGACGCCGAGAACAATACCCACTACTTGAAATAAATTTTTGTAATACTATTTTCATAAATTTTTATTTTAATGATTTACTATTTACCCACATAACTTCGAATTGAACCTTCATCATATCTGCCATTTCAGCACTTTCGATCAAAAAACCATAATTTTCTTTTTTTGAAGATATAAATCTTACGGTATTTTCGTAAATTGCATATCCCAAGCTAAAATCAATATTTTCCGGAGCAAGACGTACCTCTCTCTTGTATTCTTTGCCTATTTTGAAATGTGGATATTTTTGAAATGATAGTTTTTGCTTTTGAGGCCAAATAACTTTAATAGAAATATTTCTAGTAATACGTTCTTTATGAAATTTTTTAAAAAACTCGGAAGTTAATAAATCAATTATCTTCACAACCGGCCAACAAATATATACTGTTGTATCACGACACAATAACATATCCTTCATCATTTGTTGTAATTCTTTTCTCCCTTCGTAGAGAATAAATTTTGGCTTTATTTGATTATTTTTTAAATAATACTCTTTTTTCAATTCACTTACAATACTTTTAGCCTCTGAAATTTCTTTCTGCTTTTCTTCTATTAAATTACTAATATACTCTGGTTTTTGTACAAAAAATTTTTTAACTCCATCTTTTTGTGATTCATAAACCAAGCCTGATTCTACTAAATTATCTAAAAAATCATAAACAGAAGTTCGATTTATTCCAACTTTTTTTGAAATCTCTGTTGCCCCCATTCCTCCAAAATCAAAACAAGTTTTAAAAACTTCCTTTTCTGCCTCTTTCAAGCTAAATAAATTTAATATTTTATCAATTTTCATAATTGTTGTGGAAATGTTACGACAATATTTACAATACTATCAAATAATACTATTGTCAAGTTGTCTACTAAAAAAATAGATCTTTAACAATTTAATAACAAGGGGTGAAAATATGGGATTAAAACAAAATAATTTATTAGTAAAAATAGCATATTTACCTGATACTATTTTTAATGCATGGAGCGGTGATAAGAAAGAAGCGCTAACACAAATTAATTTCTGGGTATTTTGTTTCAAACTTATCATCTCCCCAGTCTTAACCCCTTTCGTACTTTTTGCATTAGGAATAACAATTTTCTTTTTGTTCGGTTTTTTGGTAATTTGTGGTGGAGCATATGTACTTGAGTGGATTATTGGTTTTATATTTACCTGCAAACCAAATAATAACCATTGGATCGATAGTTTTTATGTTGGATATGAAAAATGGCCAACCATAAAAGGATACCGAATTTACCCTGCTTTCTTTTTATTGTTTTTGCCAATAATATGCATTGGTCTTGATTTTTACTATGGCAATAAAACATCGCCAGATACACCAATTATTTTAATTATCAACATATTATTAATAATAATTGTTATTTTCTGGAAAAAAATCTCAGCTTTATTGATTTCATTAAAAAAGCATGCAACTTCTAAAAGATTTAATATTAAAATAAACAAAAAAGGAGAGTGAAAAATGAAAAAGATTAAATCAGAAATTGGGTTAGAATTTGATGGAGCAATTGCCTGGGGCAATCCCTTCCGCTATGCCGTTTTCGCAGATATTTTCTGTGAAGAAGACGGAGGATTACTTGGTGGACAGCGAATTGCAAATTTTAACAAAAGAAGGTTTGCATGCAAATGCCGTGACCAAGTTAATAAAATGGATCAACGTTATAATGCTCATGTTTTTAAAATGCGTTTTTTGAGAAGATGCAAGCTCAAGTTTTATAAATTAAGAGCTGAATTAAAGGCATTTTTAAAAAATTCCTGATGAGGAGGGTTAAAAATGAAAAAAAACTAGAGTAATAATTAAATGTATATTAATTTGCATTGTATTTCTTTCTGCTTCTTGTTCTCAAGAAAAATTATCACCTCAAGAAATTGAAGGAATTGTTGTCGGAGACCAAGTTTTATATCATTACAGCCAAAGATATTATGATTTTGATATTTTGAAAATTCCAATAAAACTACTTAACGGAAAACTAATCGAAAGAAGTTACACAGTTTTTGTTCAGGAAGGATCAGCATCAACAGTTTTGAATTATCTACTAAATCATATCCAAATTGGCGATAAGATTATTATCCTAGATTATCCACCTTATAAAAAATATAAGGTAGGCCGTTATTATTATCTTTGTTTAAGAAAATATGACGGAATTTATCCGAAAATAAAAGAGGAGAGTCGAAAATGAAAAAACTTAACGATGACTTGCTGAATAAAATTAAAAGTGAAATTAAAATTTTACTTCACGCTTCACGCAACTCGATGAGAAATAGAGGCGAGGATACCACAAAAACGTGCTTTTCTGTAGTTGACACATGGTACGGAGAGGCGATTGGAATTCTGCATGGATTAGACTTACTTGGATATGTATACTCAGACTTACTGGAAGAATTGAAAAAAGAAGTCTTAAAGGAAGAAGGATTTTATACCGACCATAGATGTAAGCATTGTTTGGAACTCTACGGCCAAGACGATAAAACAACAATAGAAAATGGCGTAGAAATTAGTAAACTTGATTCCAAGTATGATACTCATGTGCGTAAAATGCCTTTTTTAAGAAGATGCAAGCTCAAGCTTTATAGATTAAGAGCTAAATTTAATGTTTTTTTGCAAAACAATAAGTTGCTTTGGAAACCACCAACAGTTGCAATACTTGGAATGTGGGCATTTACTGGTGCGATTGGCCTATTTGGTCATATTACGGGACAGATTGAATTAAGCAAGACAGGTGAAGCAGAATCAAATATTGTAAGTGTTATAGTTGTCATTTGTTTTGTTAGTTTTTGGGGTTATTGGTTTATGAGGATCTTCGGGGAATATAAAGAACCTACAGACTACAAACTATATTATTCTAGAGCAATACTACCAATTTCTTTTACCTCTCCACTTATTTGTATATTTGGATTGGTGTCGGGTTTTATGGTGTTTGTTATGATGGGACAAGCTGATTATTTCAACAATCTAACATCAACACTTTTATTAAAACCAAAATCTACTTTTTTTGCCGCAGGAATAATTTTGGCTAGCTATACCGTTTTGGGAATAATACTTAATACATGTTCTTTAATTATTAGAAAAATAAAAAAATATTAAAAAGAGAGGTTTATAATATAAAAAACAAAAGACGAGTAAATTTACTTGTCTTTTGTTTTTAAATATTTTTCTTATTATTGCTTCTTACTTCTTACTTTTAAATTCAACACCCCCATCATCGCAACAATCAACCAAAACAAAACCGCTAAATCATTTTTAAAATATGCTATAATATAAGAATTATACTAAAAACTCTAAACTAAAATATATTGCATTTTTTAAAATTAATGCTAAACTTAAATAAGAGTTAATAAATAAATAACTAAAAATATGGAAGATCAAACAAACCAAGAACAAAATGAGGAGCAACCACAAGAGCAGGCTCAACCACAACAAGGACAATCTAACGCACAGTCAAGTAATCAAACTGAAAATCAATCAGAGACAGTTCAGGGAGGAACTAATCTTAAAGGTAGTATTAGTAAATTTGAAGCATTTTTGGACGAGTATATGGTAAAAAAAGCTCCATTTGCTTTGCCAACAGGTTTAAAAGAATTTCTTGTTGCCGTAGCTCCATATATAACTATTGTTGCTGCTATTTTATCTATACCGATTATTTTAGCAGCCATAGGTTTATCGGCTTTTCTTACTCCATTTTCAATTTTAGCAGGAAATGGTTTTGGCTGGGGATTTTTCTCAATCATCTCATTACTTGTAGCTGCGGTTACTCTCACAATGGAAGTGATAGCAGTACCCGGATTATTTAAGCGAACCAGATCCGCTTGGCGTTTAATTTTTTATGCTAGTATAGCGAGCGTCTTGGGAAGCATTATTTCAATTAGCGGTGTTTTGAGTGGAATTATAGGAGCTATCATCGGGTGGTATATACTATTCCAAATAAAAGATATGTATAAGAACTAATTTTAGTTTGAAATACCTTTTCGAAAAACAAAAGAAAGATTTAATATTAATAAACACAAAAGACGAGTAATTTTTACTCGTCTTTATTTTTTAAATATTTTTTTTATTATTGCTTCTCACTTCTTACTTTTAAATTAACTACTCCCATCATCGCAACAATCAACCAAAACAACACAGCCAAATCATTTTTAAGATATGGTACATCCACTAGCCCATGAACTACAATAACCATCATTGCGCAAACCAAGCCTAATGTAAAATATCTATTCTTAGATTTTTTATTTATATTCTTTAATCCTAAATACAAAAACTTCCCAATAATCCAAATAAACAAAATCATTCCAGCTAATCCCAATTCAACCCAAAAATTCAAGAAAATATTATGAGGATACATGTATATTTCCAATGGTTGCCAAACACTATTTCTAAATTCTTCATTCCATACAGTCTTCCTGTGCCAATCAGGATCATGCGGATCGCACACAAATATTCCTTCAGCATGATACGGTTCTACTGTTTGTTTATAATTTGCCAGACCCGAACCAATAAAAATTCTTCCGTCTTTCAGCATCTCCCATGTTTCATTCCATTGCGCTTTTCTTATTTGACCTGAAAGATCCATGAGGGTAACTTTATCAATTACCTTTGTTCTAACTGGTTGATAAAAAAACAAACCAGCGGAAATCAAAATTGTAAAAATAATAGTAACCCATCTTAATTTTTTATTTGCTAAAATTCCAAAAACGAACAATCCAGCGGCAAGTCCAACCAAAGCACCTTCAGAATCAGCAAACATTGTGGCTCTTATTGATAGCGCCGTAGTCACGGCCAAAAATAATAGCTGCCAATAATAAGTGGTTCGAAATATTTTTAAACTAAAATCTATTTTCTTAAACTTTTCAAAAAATAACCCAACTATCAACATCACAATCGGAGCTAGATACAATCCTACGGCATTAGGATAGCCAAACACAGAGACTGCTCTTCTATTCGCCTCATTAGCCCAAAATTCATTAAATATTAAATCACCAGTTATATATTGATAAATAGCCACCAAAGAAACTCCTAACGCAGACACTGCTAATGGCCATACAACTCTATCAATCTTCTTTCCAAAAACATTAATAACTAAAATATAAAATAGTAATGGCTCAAAAAAATAAGCCTTCCAAATCCCAAAAGCGCTATCAGAAAATCCGGCTACACCAACTGCTATAAATGATACTACCAAAACTAAAACAATTTCCCAGTCAAAAGGGTATCTTGTTGGTTTGTAGTTTGTAGTTTGTAGTTTGTAGTTTTTTAATCTAGATTTTATATTTCCAAATACTTCTTTATAACTTTTCAAAAACCATACTGAAAAACTAATTAAAATCATTGCCTCTAAAAGTGTGAATGGGATACTAAGAATATTAAATCTAATTAAATAACTTGGCAGAGTTGCGAGAATTAAAAAAACCGCCCAGTCGATTCTTCGCCAAGATAAAACTACAAATAATATTAAATAGAGAATAATTAAAAAAATCATATATTAAACCACTAGCATATAAAGCCCCAGAATAACCAAGCTTATTCCAATTACTTTTTGCATTATTACACCACCACCCCAGTCCTCTTTCAAGACATTTGGATACTTTGCTGATAAAAATAAAACTAATAGAAATAAAAACACATACTGAGTGCCTTGAAGAGCATTTATCATGGCAACAGGCCCCAGGCTAATCGCCCAGTTAAGCATTATAAAAGCTAGCGCTGCAAATAAACGAACAGTAATAAAAAAACTTAAGCTCCTTGGTTTCTTGGCATGATGTCTGTATTCCAAAATTTTCTTTCTATACATTGGCATCATAAATATTATTATCACACCAATAAAAGTTCCGAGTCTAGACCAAACAAAACTACCAATAAATGGCTGGGTAGTATAGATATATTTCATTAATACATAATAAGCAGCAAAAAGAAAAGCAGCAAACACAGAATTTAATAATAATCTACGGGCTGGTCTATAGTGAGCATGAATGCCTCCTAAGGCATTTCCAAATATATCCAAGAATCTATGAGCAACTTCTTTATAATAATACAGCCTGGTTGTTTTAACTGAAATCAATACTCCACCTGCTATCAAGACTAAAAATGCAAGAAATTGTCTCTCACCCAAAACCTCTCCCAAAAATACATAGCTAAGCAAAAAACTAAATACTGGAACCAAGGCGCCAACGATTGGCACTACTCTGGTAGCTTCACTTTGATGAAGTGCTTTGTACCAAAAAATCAAAGTCAACAAGAATAATAATCCGCCAAAAATATCTAAGCAAAATTCTTGAAAACTTGGGATCCATGGAGCAAAAAACAATAAAAAGAAATTAAAAATACTCCAGATGCCAACATAAAATGCGTAAGTTGTAGATGAGTGAATCTTTTTGGATAACAAAAACTTATCAGCTACATACACACCAGCATTAATAAAATATGATGAGATCGATATTAGTAACCACATATTTATAAAAAATATTAACTAATTATTTCATTGTTCTTGCAAATTTTAGAATAAACTCCTGCGCTTGGTCGTGCTTTTCGCTCAAATGTTTTCCGATCAACCGAATACAAACCAAACTTTGGCCAATACCCTTCTGCCCATTCAAAATTATCAAGAAGTGACCAATAAAAATATCCACGTACATCTACTCCTTCTTGAATTGCTTTATGAATATATTTTAGATGTTCTCTAATATATCTAGGTCGAAACTTGTCATCGACATCGGCTGTGCCATTTTCTGTTATTATTATTGGCTTTTTGTATTTTTTGTATTTCTTTAAAACTTCATAAATTCCTCGAGGATAAAATTCCCAACCTCGGTCATCTACTTCTTTGTTTAGATTTTTTTTAAACGGTGGATACCAGACAATACGATCATGATGATAATAGTTTACTCCGATATAATCTAATTGTTTCTTTACTTTATTTACAAACAATTCATTCCGAAAATAATAAGCGATCTTTGCCATTAACACTTCAATTAGATTCCATTTATGAGCTGGTTCCAAAAAACCAGTTGTCATTGCTATGCTTACTTTAGCATCAAAAAATTTATTATGAATTATTTTATATATCTCTTTATGAATTTTTATATAATTATTAAATACTTTAAGAGAACCTAGCAAATCCCATTTTTTATTAGGCGGAAATTTGCCATCCAGATAACCATGACCAATAATCATTAATGGCTCATTCAAAGTAACCCAATAATCAACCAAGCCTCCTAACTCATCGACTATTAGCTCTGCGTATTTAGTAAAATATTGAATAACTTTCTTGTTAGTTAATCCACCTCGATTTGAAATCCAAAGAGGTAACGGCCAATGCCAAAGAGTTAAAACAATTTTTATATTATTATTTTTTAGTTTTTGAAGCATTTCTCTATAATGCTCAACCGCTTCCATGTCAAACTTACCTTCTTGTGGCTCGATTCGTGACCACTCTATTCCCATTCGATAAGCTTTCACATTTAATTCTTTAAGGCATTCCAAATCTTTATCAAAATTATCATAAGAACCCATTGCAGTGCCACTAATATAATTCTCCGGATCAAACATTTCAGGGAATTTCTCCTGTTGCTCAGCACTCCAATAAGATTTAGCGTTCTCAGCTAATCTTTTAGCATTCCTCTTCTCCCACTCACTCCAGTCATTCTTGTTTCCACCCTCAATCTGATAAGCAGAAGTAGACACCCCCCAAAGAAAATCTTTTGGAAATTTAAGTATTTTTGTATATTTCTTCATACCAAAATTATACCATACTTGACTTTAAATTATAAATAAAATAATATAATCTTAAAAGTAATTAACGCAAGAAAAAGGAGGATAAAATAATGGAACGACAAACTGCTAAAGATCAAATCGAGAAAGAATTAACCAAAAAAGCTCAGCGAAATAAAACTCTTTTTGAGGTCAGAGACTTAATAAAACTTTTGCCCAAATTTAAGTCCCGAGAGGCAAAAAAGATCATTCAAGAAATGATTGAAGAGGAAATTTTGATTTATTGGAGCTCTGGCTCCACAACCAAAATTGGCTTAAAGAAGTTTGTGAAACAGGGGTAAACAAAAAATTACAACTGATTTTAAATCATCACACTGCCACGACAATCTTCATCGGGGCAGTTTTTATTTACTAACATTGACAAAAAATATCATTTATCATAATATTTATCTTATAAGGTCTTTTTGACTTTTGTGAACGTTATTTTGTTGACTAGGAGGGGCACGAACCATTGTGCCAGTTTCACAACATCAAATTGTTCCATAAATTTTTAAGGAGGTAAAGCAACAAACCGGGTATTAACAAGTATAATGTTTCACATCCGGAAAGGAGGACACAAAATTAGATTAAAGTATCCGACTTAAAATTCCAATTATGGTAAGACCTCCCTCGATCAAAAGAGGAGAGGCGGAACAAAAAATTTAAAAAGGTTAAATTTCCCCCTAGTGCTAGGCGGCTTAGTATTATAAATAAAATATATACTACACCGATGAGCTAGGGCGACAAACAAGACACATAAAGGGGCTTCGCTAATTTTATTACAGCAAGCCCTTTTGAATTTTTAAAATCGCTTGTCCATATCTTTTATACTTGTTATCATATCTAGCAATAACTATTTACAAATTTTAAATGGAAAATAAAAATACATACATCATCTCCCTAGGTGGCTCTCTTATTGTCCCACCATCAGGAATAGATTGGAAATTTTTAAAAGAATTTAGAAAATTAATTTTATCAGAAATTAATAAAAGGAAAAAAATATTTTTAATTTCTGGCGGAGGAGTCACTTGTCGAAATTATAATGAAGCAGCTAATAAGGTTATAAAAATAGACCCTGAAGATCTTGATTGGTTGGGCATTCATTCCTCTAGGCTAAACGCTCACCTACTTCGCACAATATTTAGAAAATCAGCTCATCCAAAAATAATCAAAAATCCCACTATTCATATATCCACCAAAAAAAATCTTATCATTGGCGGAGGCTGGAAACCAGGCTGGTCGACTGATTACGTAGCTACAAAAATTGCCGAAGAATATGATGTTAAAACCGTAATAAATCTATCAAACATAAATTACGCCTACGACAAAGATCCAAAAAAATACAAATCTGCAAAAAAAATAAAAAACATAAATTGGAAAGACTTTCGAAAAATTGTAGGTAATAAATGGACGCCAGGTCTCAACGCTCCATTCGATCCTATCGCCAGCAAAAAAGCCGAGCAACTTGGTCTAAAGGTTGTTATTATGAACGGCAAAAAATTATCAAACCTAAAAAACTTCTTAAACAACAAAGAATTCAAAGGAACTTTGATTAATTGATAGATATTAGGTTTTAGGTTGATGATAAAAATAAGACTCTTTTGGGTCTTATTTATTTTATGAATATAAATAGTTAAAACCAACATGGGGTCTGGGGTGGAAGTTAGCGCCCCTGCTAGACGCAATTTAATAACAATTGGCGATATAGCTAATCTGGAACCCCAGGATTTTTTGTTACTTTTTGATCCCAAAAAGTAAACCCGCGGCAGCGATTATCACCAATATCAATAATTAACAAACATTTATCATCAACCTCACCCCCAACCCTCTCCTGTCTAGGAGAGGGGGCGAAAAAACTAACAACTAACCCGGCTTGCCAAGACTCTAAATTTCATGTATACTAACTTCTATTAAAATTTAATATTTTGCAAATAATTTGATATGTCTAATACTAGACAAATAATTATTTTGCATTTTTTTCTATGTCAAAATTTATCAAAATAAAAGGAGCTCGCGTACACAACTTAAAGAACATAGATGTAAATATTCCTAGAGATAAATTCGTTGTAATAACCGGACTTTCCGGTTCAGGTAAATCTTCGCTTGCCTTTGATACGATCTATGCTGAAGGACAAAGACGATATGTAGAGTCCCTATCAGCTTATGCTCGTCAATTCATAGGCCTCATGGACAAACCTGACGTTGACCTTATCGAAGGTCTGTCTCCGGCAATCTCAATTGATCAAAAATCAACTTCTCACAATCCACGTTCAACAGTAGGAACAGTGACTGAAATATATGATTATTTGAGACTTTTATTTGCCCGTATCGGCATACCTCATTGTCCAAAATGTGGAAAAAAAATAAAACAATATTCTATAGATGAAATTATAAATCAAATTATCAAAAAATATACTAATAAAGATGTCATTATTTTAGCTCCCTTAATAAGAGACAAAAAGGGTGAGCATAAAAATATCTTGGAAAGAATTTCAAAAGCGGGTTTTGGAAGAGTTAGATTTGATGGTAATATTTATACACTGGAAGAGGTAGAAGATATGAAGGTAGATAATAAAAAGAAACATAATGTTGAAATTGTTATTGATAGATTAAAATCATCAAAAAATAAAGAAGACTTAGCCAGGCTGACTGAATCGATCGAAAAAGCTCTTGATCTGGCAGATGGTTTGGTGATTGTCAGTCCAAAGGATGGCGATAAAAATAATGAAACTATTTTTTCACAGCTTTTTGCCTGCGCTGACTGCGGAATCAGTTTACCAGAACTTGAACCTAGAAATTTTTCTTTTAATTCACCTCATGGCGCTTGCCCGGACTGTTCAGGACTCGGCACTAAAATGGAAATAGATAGTGAGACGATATTGAATCCAAATCTTACAATCGCCCAAGGAGCTATCAAACCATGGTCACATGGAAATACTAATGGCCAAACTTGGTTAATGAGAATCTTGGGCACCGTAGCTGAAAAAAATGGTTTTGATCTAAATACTCCTTTAAAAAATTTGGATGATAAACAAATGCAACTAGTATTGTATGGAACTGGCAACAAAAATTATGATGTAGTGTACGAAAGCGATCGCTTTTCTGGTGAACTATCAACTGAATTTGAAGGTGTGATTTCAAATATGGAAAGGCGCTACAAACAAACTGACTCAGATTGGGTAAAAAAAGATATTGAACAATATATGCGAGTTTTAGTTTGCCCGACTTGCGAAGGCAAAAGATTAAAACCAGAAATGTTGAGCGTAAAAATAGATAATCATTCTATAAATGATGTTACCATCAAACCAATCAATCAAGCTAAAATATTTTTTGATAATTTGGAAAAAGGAAAATCATTATCTATCCGTAATAAAAAAATTGCGGCTCAAATTATAAAAGAAATAAAATCGCGCCTTACATTTTTAAGCAATGTCGGTCTTAATTACCTTTCCCTAGACAGATCGGCCAATACTCTTTCTGGTGGAGAAGCGCAAAGAATCAGGCTAGCCACGCAAATCGGCTCGACTTTAATGGGCGTATTATATATTTTAGACGAGCCGTCTATCGGCTTACACCAAAAAGATAATGATAAGCTTATCAACACTCTTAAAGAACTGCGCGATTTAGGAAATACAGTAATTGTGGTTGAACACGACGAAGCCACTATAAAAGCAGCTGACTATATTATAGATGTCGGACCTGGAGCCGGTGAACATGGCGGAGAAATAATAGCTCTAGGCACTCCGGCTCAAATAAAAAAATCAGCCAAATCGATAACTGGTCAATATTTGACTGGCAAAAAATCAATTCAACCACCAAAACAATATAGAAAAGAAAACGGAAAAAAATTAAAAATTATTGGAGCCACCGAACATAATTTAAAAAATATTGATGTAGAATTTCCTCTTGGATTATTCATTGCCATAACTGGAGTATCTGGATCAGGCAAGTCTACCTTGATGACAGATATTTTAGCCAAAGCTTTATCACATAAATTCCACCGCGCTAAAACTATACCAGGAACTCATAAAGAAATTCAAGGTTTAGAACATTTAGATAAAGTTATTAATATTAACCAATCTCCAATCGGCCGAACTCCTAGATCTAATCCTGCTACATACACCGGAGCCTTCACTCCTATAAGGGAATTATTTGCCAGCTTGCCCGAAGCTAAACTAAAAGGATATAAAGCCGGCAGATTTTCTTTTAATGTAGTGGGCGGAAGATGCGAGGCTTGTTCTGGCGACGGTATGGTCAAGATTGAGATGCAATTCTTGCCGAATGTATATGTAGAGTGTGAAGTCTGCCATGGCAAGAGATATAATAAAGAAGCTTTAGATATTTATTACAAAAATAAAAATATCTCAGACGTATTAAATATGACCGTTGAAGAAACTACTAGTTTCTTCAAAAATATCCCAGCTATTCATAAAAAACTAGAAACTCTAAGCGAAGTCGGTCTTGGCTATATAAAACTTGGTCAATCTGCTACTACCCTCTCAGGTGGAGAGGCTCAACGAGTCAAACTAGCCACTGAACTCGCAAGACGTGCTACTGGAAAAACCCTCTACATTCTCGATGAACCAACCACTGGTCTTCACTTTGCAGATATCAAGAAACTTCTTGATGTACTTAATCAATTAGTTGATAAAGGTAATACTGTTCTAATTATCGAACACAACCTAGATGTGATTAAATCAGTAGATTGGATCATAGACCTAGGACCCGAAGGCGGGGATAAGGGTGGAAAAATTGTAGCCACAGGCACACCCCAAACAATCGCTAAAACAAAAAATAGTCATACTGGGAAATATTTGACCAAAATATTGAAATAGGTTTTAGCTTGCAGTTTGTAGTAGTATAAAAAATAAAAGACATCCGACGTCTCTAAAAACGTCAGATGTCTTTTTTGATATGTCATTGCGAGGAGGAGCTCAAGCGACGACGTGGCAATCTCGGGATTACCGCGCTTCACTTTGTTTCGCTCGCAATGACGGAAACTAAAACGTACGTATG
>CAZTIC010000001.1:27499-47789 GCA_964613625.1 uncultured Gammaproteobacteria bacterium
TCAGCCGGATTTGCCATTACTATATTTTCTACTGCGTCAGAAATATTTAAGGCAGCGTTATCCGCGGAGAAATTATCTTGTTCGGTCGTCAGGCCGGCAATTCTTTTCATAGACACGACGATGTCCTGATTCAGAGTCACAACGATTTCATTTCCGGCCCCTTGGGTTATGTTCATGGCCGTATTTTCATTGATAAAATTAAAGGTTACTTCCATACTGGCAGTGTTGTCCAGTGCTACAGCATAAGCCGTCGGAGCGATAAACAAAGCGATCATAAACGCGAAAACTACGAAAAGTTTAAACAGCTTCATTTTTAGTACCTCCTTTTTTAAAAGAAATGTTTAATAAATCAACTACGGTACTGCTAAAAATCCTCCTTTCATTTTTTTAAAGGTTAGTAGAAAAGTAACTACGGGCCGACATTGAAATTTTGGCACGATATTGCTACCAAATCGAATATTTATTTAAAAAGAACCTTTATTAATATAGTTTATTTAATAAATAAACAACACATTAAAAATTCTTAGGCTAATACTACTATAATTATAGTAATATATTTTCACCATTTTGTAAATACCGCCCTGTCATTGCGAGCGATGGCAAAAAAAAGGCTTTAAGCCTCTATCTTAAAACTAATATTTAATTTTTTGAACAAAATTATGGCCTTGATCAGTGCACTACGCTGATCAAGGCCATTTGGAGAAAAAAGCATTTTAGCACCTTTCCTGGTTGCTCAAGCCAGAAAAATTTAAAATCATATTGATGATTTCTTCAAAAAAGATGACAAAAAACTTTTAAATGGAAAAATATTTTTTAATCGAGAAATAAAAGTTATTGCTGAACTAACTCGACCCAGAATAAGATCTGCAGTTTTATAACCACTTCTATCATCCTGCAAACAAGTGAGAACACCATTTTCTAATTTTTGTACACGTTTTGTCATTTTTATTACCTCCAATCTGAAGGATAATTTAAAAAAGCAATTTACTTATTAACTACATATTAGCATAAATTATAGATTTTTTAAATATATTGTGTTAACTTTAAAATAGAAATAAAAAATAATAATTATGAAAATACTTGGAATAGAAACAAGTTGTGATGAAACCGCCGCTTCAATAATAGAGACAAGGGAAAACAAGGTTAAAGTCTTGTCGAATATCATCTCATCACAAATTGATATACATAAAAAATACGGAGGCATAGTTCCTGAGGTTGCAGCTCGTGAGCATGTTTTGAATATCATCCCAATTGTAAATGAAGCCTTGGGAAAAGCCAAAATTAAATTCGATAAAAATAATAAACCAAAAGGTCTGGATGCAATAGCAGTAACTATTGGACCAGGACTTGTTACTTCATTACAGACTGGCGTCGAGACAGCCAAATCCTTGTCATACGCTTGGAACATCCCAATCATTGGAGTTAATCATATCGAAGGGCATATTTACGCAAACTTTATAAAACAAATCCCAAAACTTTTTCCGTCTATCGTGCTAACAGTAAGTGGAGGACATACAAAACTCATTCTCATGAGAAATCATGGTAAATATGAAACCATTGGAGAGACTAGAGACGACGCTGCCGGCGAAGCCTTCGACAAAGCAGCTAAATTAATGGGGCTAGATTATCCCGGTGGCCCAATCGTTGCTAAGTATGCAAAAAAATACTCTTTGTCATTGCGAGGAGCGAAGCGACGCGGCAATCTATTTCCTAATACAAAAGAAAAAATCACCCTTCCAAGACCAATGATCACTAACAAATCTTTTGACTTCTCTTTCTCTGGACTAAAAACTGCTTTACTTTACTCCATCCAAAAAGATAAAGATTGGGGAAAAAAAATACCAGAATACTGCCATGAATTCCAACAAGCTATTATTGATGTTTTAATAAACAAAACCTTAAAAGCCTCGAAAAAATATAATGCTAAATCAATTATGCTCACGGGCGGAGTATCTGCTAATACCGAACTTCGCGCTCAAATAAAAAAAGATGCACCTATGCAACTTCCTAATATCAAATTATTTATACCTAATCTCAAATATACTACAGATAATGCAACAGTAATTGCGGTGGCTGGTTATTATAGAGCTAAGAAAAAAGACTTTACTCCATACAATGAGTTGAAAACAGATTGTAATTTAGAATTATAAAAATTATTATCTTAATTTAGCTTCACAATTATTAAGAGCTTCTTTGAGCTCTTTTATTTTTTCGTTCAACTCTTCGATCTTACCATTCATATCTTCATTTTCCAAAAGTAATTCCATTTGCTCATCGCTTCGAGAAATAACTAACATATGAGTAGACAATTTTCTTCCTTCTTTATATAAATTATCCTTCTTCTTTTTATCGCCAAGCCTAACTGCTTGACGAGCCTCAAGTTTAAATAAATCTTTTTCACTATTCATTCTGTTGTCTGCGGAACGT
The DNA here is from genome assembly GCA_964613625.1 of uncultured Gammaproteobacteria bacterium. Lineage (GTDB taxonomy): Bacteria > Patescibacteriota > Patescibacteriia > Patescibacteriales > CAZTIC01 > CAZTIC01. The sequence goes on from CAZTIC010000001.1 coordinate 29,927, forward strand.
AAAAATAAATCCATTTCAGACAAAACTCTTGCTTCATTTTCTAAAACACCATTTGCTAATAATTCTTTAATCTTTTTTTCTACAAGCTCTTGATTTTCTGTTTCTTCTAACAACTCTGACATAATTGATTCACCACTAGAAGCTGAAGCAAAAAATTCATACTCTGCAAATCTTTCATCGATTTCAGATAATTTTTGTTTTTGTTTTTTCTCAAGACTTTCTTTAATAATTTTGAATAACATTCTTTTTCCTTCCTCTGCGCTCACTTCTTCTAAGGATGTTTTATCTATTCTTCTTAATAATTCTTCTTTATTTCTTTGAGCAATTTTTTCATACTTTTTCTTATCTTTTAAATTTTCTTCTATTTTTTGTAAAGTTTTTTGAAATCTTATTTCATGAATTTTTTTAAATCTTTCATCAACTTTTTTTATATCTAATATTCCTTCTTTCTCCGTGTCAATATCATTCAAATTATCATTTAGTCTCCCATTTAATGCTCTATCAAGAATTTGACCATTTTTATCTTTCGCGCTCTGTTTAAATTCCTGATTAGCCAAATCAACTCGACCATCTTTTTTTCCAATCACCAAGATGCCAAATTCATCACCGCCTTCAGTAGATATTACAAAATCCAACTCTTCACAAATTTCTTTATTAGCCTCTTTAATTTCTTCAATAGTTTTTTCTATCTCTTCGTGAACACGAACTAAGTAAATATCTCCAGCTTCATGACCCATTATATCATTTACTGTTTTGAGCCCTTCTACGTCAATTGAAATTTTCATTACATTCTTATTGCCTTCAAAAAAAGAATTTTTAATTATTTCTTTTATATAAGACTTATTTACAACTTCTTTTTCTTTGAACACTGCCCTTTGATCTATATACTGACCTTCCTTTAATCGAATATATTCCTCTATTATCTCTTTAGTTTTTAATAATCTCTCACCTCCTTCTGCTTTCGATTGAAATTCTGTTACAAAACTCAAAATATCCTCTTTCTCTTTTTGAGAAGGGATTTTACTACTCTTAAGCATTTCTTCAATTTCAGCTTTTATATCTATATTTTTTGATTCAATTTTATCAACTTGTTTTTCATTTTTGAACATAAATAATTTTTGGGGGCTGTCATGATTAGATAATAACAACCCCCGTGTTTTAAGATAGATCATTACTCCCCCGTTTCAATTTTAATGGCTCCATGAACTTGAATTTCTGCTTTTAAATCTTTGTAGTCAGGTTTTTTCTTCTCGGGAGAGATTTCCTCTTCTTTTTTAATCATAGCGTCCATTGTGTCGTCATAACCAGTATCATTGCCACCACACATAGTGCACCTCCTTATTTGTTGTTTTTATTAAAATTAATTTAATAGCTTACTTTATAATATAAAAACAACTTTGTCAATTTAAAATTATTTTTTTCGTTTTAACTTTTTTTCTTTATCCAATATTCTCAAAGTAATCTTAATAACAGTATCAGGAGTAAGAGATATGCTATCTATACCACATTCAACCAAAAATTCTGCAAATTCTGGATAATCAGATGGGGCTTGTCCGCAAATACCAATCTTTGTCTTGGTGCGTTTTGCAACATCCACAACATAACTAACCAAAGATTTCACTGCTTGATTTCTCTCGTCATAAACATGACTTACAAGATGATTATCTCGATCCACTCCAAGAGTTAATTGAGTGAGATCATTGGATCCGATTGAAAATCCATCAAATAGTTTTGCAAATTGTTCAGCCAATATCACGTTAGATGGGATCTCCACCATACAATATACTTCGAATCCATCCTTACCTCTCTTGAGCCCATGATCAGCCATTATTTTTAATACTTTATTTGCTTCATCCAAGTCTCTACAAAAAGGCACCATTACTTTCAGATTATTAAGTCCCATTTCTTCTCTTACTTTAACTAATGCTTTACATTCTAAAATAAAAGCATCTTTGTACTCTTCACTATAATACCGACTAGCTCCACGCCAACCTATCATTGGATTATGTTCTATCGGCTCATACTCCCTACCTCCAATCAAGTTTGCATATTCATTTGTCTTAAAATCTGATAAACGAATAATTACATCTTTTGGATAAAATGCAGCTGCTATGGTGCTCACACCTTCAGCTAGTTTATCTATAAAAAACTGTTCTTTATTTTTGTACCCCACAGTGATCTCCTCAATTTTCTTCTTTACTTTTGGGTCTTTAATTTTCTTGAAATTCATCAAAGCCTTTGGATGTATTTTTATATAATTATTTATAATAAATTCTTCCCTAGCAAGTCCAACACCGTCATTTGGAATCAAAGAAGACGCAAAAGCAATTTCTGGAGCACCAACATTCATCATTACTTTTGTTTTTGGTCTGTCTAGATTTTTTATATCTGTTTTCTTGATTTTGAATGGTAATACCCCCTCATAGATCATTCCTTCGTCTCCTTCAGCACAACTCGCAGTTATACCCTGTCCTGTCTTTACTTTTTTACTTACGTCTCCTGAGCCAACTATACAAGGTATGCCAAGTTCACGAGATACAATTGCAGCATGGCAAGTTCTGCCTCCTTTATCCGTCACAATAGCCGAAGCTATTTTCATTATTGGCTCCCAATCTGGATCAGTCATGTCTGTGACGAGCACTTCACCTGGTTTAAATTTACTAATATCTTTAACATCCATTATTTTATGTGCCTTACCCGCTCCGATTTTATTTCCTACACTTCTTCCGATAGCCACAACAGCACCTTTCTTTGGCATGCTGTACTCTTCGATGATGTTATAATTTCTCACACTATGAATTGTCTCTGGTCTAGCTTGGATTATATAGAGCTTTTTATCTCTGCCGTCCAACGCCCACTCGATATCCATTGGTCGCTTGTAATGCTTCTCTATAATCATTCCCCACTTCGCTAATTCTATCACTTGCTTGTCTGTAATAGATTGTTTGTCTCTATCCTTTTGACTTACTGGAATATCTTTGACTGGTTTCTTTGGATTACTACTATAAATCATTTTTATTTTCTTTTTTCCGATTCTTCTTGAAATAATTTTTTCAGTCGGCTTGAAAACAAAAAACTCATCAGGACTAACTTTCCCCTGTACGATATTTTCACCTAATCCATAAATAGAATTAATCAAAACTGCATTTTGAAAACCAGATTCAGTATCGATGGTAAACATCACACCAGAACTTGCCTTGTCCGATCTGGCCATTTTTTGTACACCCACTGATAAAGCAATCTTGAAATGATTAAATCCTTTATCAACTCGATAAGAAATAGCTCTGTTTGTAAAAAGTGATGACACACATCTCTTCACTGCAATCAATAATTCTTTTTCTCCTTGGATATTCAGATAAGTGTCTTGCTGACCAGCAAAAGAAGCGTCAGGCAGATCTTCGGCTGTTGCAGATGATCGAACTGCCACATCCACGTTTTTCATTCTGTATTGTTTTGACAACATCTTGTACGCTTCACTTATTTCTTCTTGAAATTTCTCTGGTAACTCTACATCAAGAATAGCTTTTCGTACCAAGGCACCACGTCTAGCTAAGTCTACGACATCACCAGTATCTAAACCTCGAAGTATTCTCCTAATTTCTTTTTTGACTCCGGTCTTTTCCATGAAATCGTCGTAAGCGAAAGAAGTGGTCGCAAAACCATTTGGCACCCTCACACCTTTACTAGATAACTTACGATACATCTCACCCAAAGAAGCATTCTTGCCTCCCACCTGAGGAACATTTTTAATAGTCAGCTCATTGAAAAATTTTATGTATTTTGACATATTTTTTAAAGTATTTCTATTTTAATTAAATTTGTTTCACCAACATAGCCCAAAGGATGACTAGAACAGATTATTATCTTATCACCAATTTTTGCTAATTTTTTTCTTTTTATTATATCTTTAAGCTCTACAATCAATTTATCAAATGATTTTATTTTTTTGAGATGGTAAGGATGCACTCCCCAGCTGAGATTTAATTGATTTTCAGAAAGTATTGATGGACAAAATGCCAAAACTTTTTGCCAAGGCTTGAGAGACGCTATAGACCTAGCTGTAAGACCAGAAGTTGTAGTGCAAACTATAATTTTCGCATTTATTTTTTCAGCAAGCTCCTTACAAGCAATAGCAGTAGAAGCTGTTATTGAAACACCATTTTTTTTATTTAATATTTTATCTTTTAGCCTAATTTCTTCTGGCTCCACTTCCTTGGATATCTTATCCATTATCCTAATAGACCGAAGCGGGTACTTACCTGTAGCAGTCTCACCAGAAAGCATAATAGCATCAGTGCCATCAAGTACAGCATTAGCAATATCAGATACCTCTGCTCGAGTTGGATGAGGGTTCTCGATCATTGAATTCAGCATCTGCGTAGCTACAATAACTGCTTTATTTTTTTCGAGACATTTATTTATAATATCTTTTTGAATAAGTGGCAGGTCTTCGAGGGGCATCTCTAGCCCGAGATCACCACGAGCAATCATGACAGCATCTGTTGCTTCAAGTATTTTATCAAAATTCTTTACGGCTATTGGTCTTTCAATCTTGGCTACAATTCTAGTATGTACTCCAGACCATTTTCCTTTTGACTTTGGCTTCTTGTAGTCAATTTGTTTGTAGCCATATTTCTTTTCTAGTTTCAATATCATTTTCCGAAGGCTCAATATATCCTTGGCGCTTCCCACATAAGAAAGTGCAATATAATCTACTTTATTCTTAATGCCAAACTCTAGATCATCCAAATCTTTCTTAGACAAGGCTGGTAACTTCGTATCAACACCTGGCACATTTATTCCTTTGTGAGTTTTGATAACACCGTCGTTTTTTACTACACACTCAATAGCACCCTTATTAGTGCTTATGACTTTGAGCTCAACTAAAGCATCATCAATATATATCTGCTGATTAGCTTTTACGAGTTTGTATAAATTTGGAACCTGAATAGGTATGTATAAATATGCCTTTGTAATAGGAATTTTTTTATCTTCCGGAATAAGAATAACTCTATTACCCTTCTTCACTTCTACACCTTGCTTCGAAACTCTTCCAGTCCGTATCTTCGGACCTTGCAAGTCAAGGATAACAGGAATAGGAGCATGAAAATATTTTGCAGCCACTCTAATATTCTGAATACATTTATAATGATACCGATGGGTGTTGTGAGACAAGTTTAATCTAGCCACATCCATTCCGGCTTTTATCATTTTTTTAATATCTCCTACTTTATCACTAGCAGGACCAATGGTTCCAATAATTTTTGTTCTAGGCATAATATAACACCCCTCTTAATCTTCCCTTCGTGAAGGGAAAAAAATTTATTTCCCCTCCTTACAAAGGAGGGGTTAGGGGAGGTTTACAATTTAATTTTCTTACTCAAGTCATGAATAACTGGAATTTCCCACCATTCTCCGTTTAGTGTCTTGATGATACCCATTACAGCCACAACCAAAAGTATCAACATTAATAACTGGCCAAAAATTGGGAACCAGATAAATAATGAAGCTACAATCTCAATAACAAACAATACTAAACCTTGTTTAGCATGAAATTGAGCGAATTCTGAATCACGTTTCCCTAAAAGCGGAACCAAGCAAAGGATCCAAACATACGATAAAACAGCAATTCCTTTGTTTACTTCCACATCAAGATCTTTGGAAGTTTTAGTTTTTTCTTCTTTCTTTTTTGTTGGCATAATTTTTAATTTTATATTAATTATTTTGATTTAATTATAACACAAACTTTTATTTTATAGAATTACATTTGACAAAAACCAATAATTAAAACATTATATAGGAAGATATACAAATGCTGGAGTGTTCCGCCCATGCTAGAGGCTACGGCGAGATACGTGAAATTGACAAATACAAAACATACAATTTAGTATAAAGCCGGAGTGGTGAAATTGGTATACACGCTTGGTTTAGGACCAAGTGCCGCAAGGCGTGGAGGTTCAAGTCCTCTCTCCGGCACCAACACAAAAACAACGCTTATTAAGCGTTGTTTTTTATTACCCCTCCCCTTGCTAAGGGGGGGGCTAGGAGGGGTACATCAATATTTGTCTTAATTTTTTTAATCTCATTACGAAAAATCATGACTGCTTAAGACAATGTTCTACTTTAATATTAAAAAACCTATTACACACCCCGTTTCCCGGTAAACCAAAATCCACCCCTCTCAAGAGGGGACTTTTTCATTAATTCCCCTCTTGAGAGGGGTGCCCAAAGGGCGGGGTGTGTAACTCGTAAATAATAAATAATTTTTTCCAAAAAAAAGAGGGGTGCAAGTCATTAAAACTCTACACCCCAATTATTTATTCTGTTTCAAGGAGTTTTCTCTCCCAAGCCCGTTAACCGACGGGCCTCAGCGGTTTGATTTAACTCAAAGCATTTTCTTTTTATCCTTTCTTTGTTTGTTTTTTTGTTTCGCGGTATTTTCTACCGCCAACAGATTGGGATATTTGTATAATCAGCGATCATTTGCAATTCAACATATTAATTAATAAAATCTAAGTTAAGGAGGAGAGGATTTTGTAATAGGCACCTCTCCATTAAACCTTTTGTCAACTAACTGGCAAAACTTTTTCAACCTCCTCTATATCCCAAGTTGAAGGATCGTTTAATTCAAGGACAATTTTTTTATGCCCCGAACTAATTGACCATAAGGTCAATAGTGAATTTTCAGAATGAGATTGGTAATAACTACTCATTCTATACTCTCCATCCACCATTTCTGGTGGAAGAAATCTTTTCGGAATTTGAATATCCTTGGGTACATTCTGCACCCCAGAGTGTTCTGATTCCGGCATATTTTTAATTATAAAATTATGCCGTAGACTACCGCCTTGGCGATAAAATCCTTCGATTTTCTCACCATTTTTTTCTCTATTCAAAAACTCTCGATATGTCCGAGAGTAGTCGGAGCCGAACAATTCTAAGCATTTGATCCACAACTCCTCAAGCCCATCACTAACGTGAGAATGCATTACATATCTTTTCATCTTTTTTTCTCCTATTTCACTAAAAAAATTCTTTTTAGTCTGCCGATAACGCTCAGCAAACCTCTCATTAAGACCCTGAGCATCAACATTTTTACAACCTTTTCTAAGAGCTGCGAAAATTTTATCTGAATTCTCAAGGGTTGAAACTGCCCGGAATATCTCCTGGGCACTTAATTCTGAAGTGGTCATACGATCCTCCTTCTGAAATTAAAGTTATAGTAACAATAATCTAGTTATACAAACCAAGGTTAGTTATTACCAGTAAATTTCAAAGAACATCTTAATTATTATATTACTATAGCATACTTACATAATTCTGTCAATAGCACACAAATCTCAAATACTTGACAAATATATGATTACATGCTATGATGTAATAATTAGTAAATAATCATTTATTTTTTATATATCAAAAAAAATTTGCATAATGCACAAAACACTAAAAATGGAGGACACCATTATGTTGCGCATTCAAAATGAAATTATTAGAATTATTGCATTATTGGTTTTATCTTGTTTCGCTGGAATATTTGCGGCTGTTTATCAGCCAAACACAACCTATAACGCTATCTACATGGGATTACTTTTTGTCCCGTGCATCGTAATGGCCGTATGTGGAGCCGTCATCTGGTCCGCATCCAGAAAAATACACGATTTAAAAAATAAAAAAAAAGGAGGACTTATCGATAACAGCCTTTTAATCCAGAACATGAGAAACAAAGCTTATCGATAAACTCTTCCGTTGCCGGTGGAATCAATTAAGATAAAACAATATCTGATTGAAACCACCGGTTGTTTTTTTTGACAAAAGTTTATATATAGTAGAAAGTATAAATAGATAATAAATTCATATGAACTTCTTACATTCTTTCGAACCAAACCCAATCCTAATATCATTTGGATTTATAAAAATCCATTGGTACGGTCTTTTTGTGGTACTTGGCATATTGGCCTGCATAGGAGTAGCTATCAAACTAGCAGGTTATTACAAAATCAAAAAAGACAAAGTCATTGATCTAGCTTTTTATCTCATCATCCTCGGCATCATCGGTGCTCGCATCTATCATGTCTTTCTAGAGCTCCCCTGCTACCTCCAATACCCACTAGATATATTCAAGGTTTGGCAAGGTGGACTTGCTATACATGGAGGAATTATAGCTGGAGTAATATTTCTATACTTCTACGCTCGCAAATACAAAATCAATCTTTGGTTATATGCTGCCATCACTGTCCCTGGACTGGCTCTTGCTCAAGCAATTGGTCGATGGGGCAACTACTTCAACCAAGAACTATTCGGTCTACCAACGAGCCTCCCTTGGGGCATCCCTATCAATCTAATGAACCGACCATTAGAATACATCTCCGCCGAATACTTTCACCCAACCTTCATATATGAATCCATTGGTAACTTAATAATCTTCGCAATCCTGATAGCACTACATATCTATATAATCAAAAAAAAGATATTCAAAACTTATAGTTACAAATTAATAGCAATGAGCTACTTAATTCTATACTCTATCTTAAGACTTTCCACTGAATTTATCCGCATCGACCGCACTCCAGAGCTTCTCGGCCTCCGACTACCTCAAGTTGTCAGTATTATAATAATAATCGTATCAATAATCATCCTGCTCTTGCCAAAATTAAAGAAACGTGATACTTTAAATTAAGCTCTCGCACTAAAAATACTTAAAAAGTTTCCGCCCAAGGCGGATCCGCCTTGGGCGGAAAATAATAAAATAATATATAGTTGATTAGGAAGATTACTAATACCTAACAACTGAAATCTAAAATAAATGGCAAATACAAAATCAGCTCAAAAAGAATTGAGAAAAACTGAAAAAAGAACAATCCGTAATAGAAAAGTTACAGATAATCTAAAAAGTTTGATCAAAAAATCTAAAAAAGCAATCGAAGCAAAAGACGAAAAAGTAAAAGAAGTAGTTGAAAAAACTTTAAAAGCTTATGACAAAGCTACTCAAAAAGGTATTATCAAAAAAAATACTGCAAGTCGAAAAAAATCAAAATTAAACCTAAAGCTAAACAAAACTCTTAGCGAAAAAAAATAAACACTTCACATAAAAAAGCTCCGATAATATCGGAGCTTTTTTTATTTTTAATATAAGTTGCTAAAACTAACATGGGATCTGGGGTGGAAGTTAGCGCCCCTGCTAGACGCAATTTAATAACAATTGGCGCCATAGCTAATCTGGAACCCCAGGATTTTTTGTTACTTTTTGATCCCAAAAAATAAATCAACAGTCCATATTCATACGGACCAACCCTGGTTCCCGGATCTTCGCTCCGCTACGTCTGGGATGACAAGTTAAAGAAAGGCTCGGCCTCCAAATTGGAGGCCGAGCCTTTTTATTAAAAAATATTTTATTTGATAAACATAAATTTCCGCCTCCGCGAAAATGACAGAAAGCTTATATCTTCGAAATCAACAAACCAAGCATTACTCGCACATCACCCACTCCAACTTTCATAGAATAATCAATCTTAATCAATTGATTTATAATTCCTTTGAGAGTATTTAATTCAAAATTCTTAACTTGATTCATTCCTTTTTGTACTACAAAAGGATGAAGCTTCAAATAACTAATTATTTTTCTACTAGTCCACCCCTGGTCCATAGCTTCACGAATTTGCAATAATATTTTAAACTGTCTCATTATCATATTTATGAGATAACTATCAGTGAGCCCGGCTTCGAGTTGTTCTTCTAGCAACTTTAGAGCCATACCTTTGTTGCGACTACTGAGCGCATCTGTCAACGCAAAAATATTCTCATCAAAACTGCCTCGAACAAGTTTTTCCACATCTCTTTCTTCAATCGTAGTTGGCTTTCCTCCTTCTGTTAGTTTTGGAATTAAACCTAATTTGTAATTAACTAATTTCTCTATCTCATTATGAAGTTGCCACAGATCGCTTCCGACCAAACTAACTAGAGTTTGCGCAGCACGTTGCGTAATATCTCCATCTCGCTCAGCAATCCGCTTCTTGACCCAATTCGCAGCCTCTGTGTTTGATAATAGTTTTAGTTCTTGAACAAACTTTTCTTTTTTAAGAAAACTAAATATTGCAGATTGTTTTTTGGTCAAAGCTTTTTCTCTACCACTGGCATCAACAAATTGTGGAGTCTCTCTGGCTGCGGTTTTCTTAATCTTTATTCTAGGCTCCCAAAATATCAAAATATTATCATCAAGAACATTTTTCTTTGACTTGAGCAAATCTAGCACCTCGTTCAAGATATCTTTACTCTTGTTCAAAAAAAGATTATCAATAACAATCATGCGCTTACTAGTAAGTAGCGACCCAGAACTTATTTTCTCATTTATCTCATCAAGTCTAGTTGTAGAACCATCAAGCAAAACCAAACTGCTTTCAGTCGGATCTATTTCACGAATGAATTTTTCTTTGAATTCTTTAATTTTTTGCTGTCCACTAAACGTGTCCTCTCCGTATAAAAATATAATCATAACTTCTTTACTTCTTTTTGAAATAATCCTCCTTTTTCTTTGAAGTTTTTAAATACACTATAACTTGGTGAAGCATTTGATAATAAACAGACCTTGCCAGAGGCAGTATTTTGAAACGCAAACTTCACAGCCTGTTTCATGCTTTTTGTTTCTAGCTTGTTTGGTAGTGTTGCTTTTTTGTTTTTGTAGATTTTTAATATTTCTCTCCATATTTTAGCTCCACTATCTGGAAACAACACTACATTATCGACTCTATTAGCGTATACATACTGAGCGAGTTTTCGAAAGTGATAACCACGATCTTGTCCTCCCAATATTATCGTTCCAACCTTATCTTCAAAAACATTAATAGCCGCAATAGTTGATTCAGGCGTTGTTGAAATAGCATCATTGTAAAAACTAATATTCTCAACCGTCTTTACGTACTCGAGACGATGCTCTAGTCCCTCAAAACCGGAAACTGCTTTCTCAATATTTGAATTACTTATATTCAATATCTTCGCCACACAAATTACAGCTGAAATATTTTCTAGATTATGATAGCCCAATAACTTCACCTCATTAGCTGCTAAGACTTTTTCGTTTTTGTAATAAATATATTCTTCATCGATATTACAATCCTTCAAATAATCAATCGAACTTGCTTTTGTTTCTTTAGAAATATTATTTAAAAAGTCATAGTCAGAATTATAGACAAAGAAATCATCCTTTCTCTGTCGTAAGGTGATATTACTCTTTTCTTTTTTATAATTTGCGTAACTCTTGTGATAAGGAATGTGATCTGGAAATATATTTATAAAGACAGAGATATGCGGACTTATCTTTTGATTGGTTAATTGATAGCTAGATAGCTCATAAATAAATATTTTATTTTTACCACCACCTAATTTCAACTCATCAAAATTATACTTACCAATATTTCCTACCAAATAAACATTTTTACCTGCTTGCTTAAAAACATCATAAATAAGTGAGGCTGTAGTACTTTTTCCTTTAGTGCCAGTAACACCGACGATACAGCCTTCACAATCTTCAAAAAATATTTTTGTAGTAGAACTAAAATCCACACCAGCGCTTATTGCTTTCTTAATTTTTACTGTCTCTATAGAAATGCCGGGGGACTTTATTATCAAATCAAAATTATTTAATTTATCTAAATATTTTTTACCAACTATTTTTTGAACACTCTTTGGCGCATCGAAACTTTCCAAAGCAGAAATTGTAAATTGAGCATCAGAAAACTTCCATTTCAAATATTCATAAATACTTTTTCCTTCCACACCATATCCGAGAATAAGTATTTTCATTTTTATAATATCAGATACATTCTTTTTGTGCTCTGATGGAATGTTATTTGGTCCATAGCTTTCTAAAACATTTTTTACCTTATCCTCTAAATTCTTTTGCTTAGGCGCTACCTTGATTTTGAAATAATCCATTATACAATCATTTTCAAAATCACCTTTCTTGAGAGCAAGTTGCATAGCAGCTACTACTTCACTTGGCGTACCCACGCAATCAAATGGTTTTATATTTTTTATTCCCAATAATTCTTGATAGGTGGTCAACAAAGCTTTGTCCGCATACAAATTCTTACCAAATATTTTTATCAAAACATCTTTAGACAAAAAAGCAGACAACTGACTAAATGTAAAAGCACATTTCGGACACTCACCACACCATTTTTGCTTTACTTTTTTATTAAGAGAAAAATTTGTATTACAACTTGAGAAGGATGAGAAATATTGTTTATATCTAGAAAAAACCTGAGATATCTTCAGCTCTGACATACCCCTGAGCAAACTAAAATAACTTATACTAGGGGTTATATTTTTTTGAACATAGTTTCTAAAATTATTTTCGAATTCCAGGGTTTTACTATACTGATGATTTATAGTTTGACCTAAATATTTTACATTACCATAATTGGCACTTCTTTCATTTGAAAAAATAATATTTCTATATCCTCCCATTGTGGCTACAAGCAGTGATAAGAAAGAATAAATTGCAGAAATTGGAACATGACCGTTGTAACAACCTTTTTTATTTAGCTCAAAAAGATGCTTATCAATCACACGATCAATTACTACTCTTTTCTTACCTACCACTCTAGATGTTTGTTTCTGAATTATACTATCTCTGAAACTAAACAAATCAAAATTTACTCCCAACTCTTTCAATATCTCAGCTGATACGACAGAATCCTTGCCTCCACCAATTGGAACCAGTGATTTGTCCTTTGTTTCTGTCTTTACGGCCTTTGATTTCACATCACTGTATGGAAATTTAACCAAACCACGAAAATCAATTTTATTTTGATAAAAAAATTCTCCCAAGCCTTTTGTATAAAGAGTGTTCCAGAATTTAGCCTGCTCTTTATTGAGCTCACCAGTTTCGATAACTATTTCTCTAGGACAATATGTTTTGTAATAACCAATACCAACTACTAAGTGCAGATTGAATAATATTTTGTCTAACAATTCCAAATCAATACTTTTGAAATTATAAATACCAAAACCTAATTTTATTTTCTCAACAAAATTTATCTTATTATCCAAACTATAATAAAGCCGAATCTCATTTCGAAATTTACTCAGCTCATATTTCTGAAAAATAAATTGTTTGTATTTATTCTTGTTCATTTTAAATTTTTATTTCTTACTTTTGTCGTTATTGCAAGCCTACCTACCGGTAGGCATAATTTCGCCACTATTCCTTTGGTTCGCAATTACGAAAAAGTTTGTCATTCTGAGAAACGGAGTGACGAAGAATCTCTTTAAAATCAACTCATTCTAATTACCGAGATCCTTCGCTAGCGCTCAGGATGACAAAAAAATTTATCATTCATAATTCTTAATTTGTAATTGACAATTGTTCAAGCTCTCCCCAATTGTCTCCCGCCTTTACATCAACTATAATAGGAACCTTGAGGACAATAACCTCTTCCATTATTTTCTTGATTTTTTTAGCGTATATTTCTACTTTGTCAGATTTGACCTCAAAAAGCAATTCATCATGCACCTGAGAGATCATTTTTATCTCATTCTTATCCAATATCTTATCTACCTCAATCATTGCTACTTTAATCATATCTGCAGCCGTCCCTTGAAGCGGTGTATTCACTGCCATTCTCTCAGCTGCTTTTTTTATCATAGCTACGCTTGAATTTATCTCTGGAAGATAACGCCTCCGATCAAACAATGTAGTTACATAACCATCTTCTTTGGTCTTCTCTATAGTGCTTTCAATAAAATCTCTAATACCAACGTAAGATTCAAAATATTTATCTATAAATTCCTTTGCTTCCCAATAAGTAATCTCTGCGGTTTGAGCCAGTCCATGCGGACCTTGGCCATATAGTATGCCAAAGTTTGTAGCCTTGGCTGCTCTCCGCATTGGCTTGGTGACATCTTTTAGTTTCACTTGATTGATCTCAGCTGCAGTAGCGCTATGAATGTCAGCACTCTCTTGAAAAGCCCTAATCATCTTTTTGTCTCCAGACATGTGAGCTGCTAGACGTAATTCAATCTGAGAATAATCCAGTCCCATTAACTGATATCCCCTTGGAGCGTAAAACGCTTTTCGGATTTCTCTACCAATTTCATTTTTGACTGGAATGTTTTGTAGATTTGGCTCAGTAGAAGACAGCCTTCCAGTGGCTGTTACAGTTTGATTAAAGCTCGTATGCACTCTCTTGGTTTTTTTATTAATCAACTCAGGTAAAGCATCTATATATGTCGTAGTGAGCTTGGTTAATTCTCTATATTTCTGAATCAATGGAATAATTTCATGCTCATCTCTTAACTTAACCAATTCATCAGCTGCTGTAGAAAGACCAGTTTTAGTTTTCTTGATACCCTTAGTTGGTATTTCTAATTTTTCAAATAATACAACTTTCAGTTGTTTAGGAGAGCTAATATTAAATTCCTCGCCTGCTAATTTGTGAATCTTTTTAACCAATACATCAATATCAACTGTCATTCTCTTACTCATCTTAGCTAATGCGCTTTTATTTATCACTATCCCGTTATCTTCGATCGTGGCTAGAATTGGAACAAGTGGCATTTCAATTTCTGTAAATAATTTTTCTAACCCTTGCTTCTTGAGTTCTGGCTTCAGTTTCTTTATTAGTCTATTTGTAAAATCAGCGTCCTCACAAGAGTACAAAGATAGCTTCTCGGTTTCTACTTCGCTAAATGTGATTTTATCTCTACCCTTTCCTAACAAGTCTGTTTTACTAATCTTTTCAAAACCCAATTCAGCAAAAGTCACTGCATCTAAGTTATGCTGCCTACTCCCTGGATTCAAAAGATAAGAAGCGATCATAGAATCAATTGAGAAATTCGCTACTTCAATTCCACTACTTCTCATTACTCTAATATCAAACTTTCCATTATGTGCATATTTCTTAACTTTTTCGTTTTCAAATATCGGTTTCAGCTTTTCTAACCATGGATTAGTTTCTTCTATTTCTTTATTTTTATCTTGATAATTAAATAAATCATTTTTTATTTCTTTTTTACTTTTATTCTCTACATTTAAATAATATGCAACTCCCGACTTCCAAGAAAAACTAATTCCCAAGAGATTTGCCGTAATCGGATCAAATGAAGATGTCTCAGTATCAAAAGTGAACTCTTTTTGCTTCTCAAGTTCTGCTAGAAATTTCTCAAAATCTACTTGTCCAGTTTTTTGTGATATATCAATTAAATTATATTTAAATTGTTTCTTGTTTCTCTCGAATTTATCAACGGCAGCTTTTTCATCATCTTCTTTGCTAGTTTTTTTGTCATTCTTCAGATCCTTTACTCTAGGTAACATTGATTTAAACTCAAGATCGATAAATAATTTCACCACCTCTTCTTGATCAAAATTATCGAATCTAGTTTTTTCCAAATCAAACTTAATCGGCACATCACATTTTATAGTAGCCAAACTCTTACTCATTATTGCATCTTCTTTGTACTCCTCTAATAATCCCACAATTCTAGGCTTCACACATTCTTCTACTTTTGATTTGTCTTTTTCGATTGCTTTGTATAGTTTCTCTAGAGTAATAAATTCTTTTAGTAATATCACAGCAGTTTTTTCTCCAACCCCACGTACTCCTGGAATATTATCACTAGGATCACCACGCAATGCCTTGTAGTCTATCAATTGATCAATTGCAAGATCGTATTTTTCTCGCACCTGACCCTCGTCATAGAGCACACTATCCGATATTCCTCGGCTCATTGCATACACCTTGGTGTGATCATTTACCAATTGAAGTGTATCCATGTCACCGGTTACAACAATCTTTTCTACTTCACTGTTTACTGTTCGAGAAATAGTTCCGATCAAGTCATCAGCCTCGAAACCTGACTTTTCAAAAATTGGAATATCAAAAGCAGTTGCTAATTCACGAACACGGCCAAATTGAGCATAAAGCTCATCCGGAGCTTTTACTCTATTTGCTTTATATTCTTTGTATTCTTTGTGACGAAAAGTTGGACCTTTTTTATCTAGTGTCAAAACCACATATTCAGGACCGATCTCCTTTATGGCTTTGAATAAAAAATTAGCAAAACCAAAAACAGCATTAACAATCTCGCCGTTCTTTGTGGTCATTGTCGGAGGGAGAGCATAAAAGCTTCGATGTATCAAAGCGTTCCCATCAATTATCATTAATTTGTCCTTTTTCTTTTTGGTCATAAAAATTATATGCAAATATTAGCTTTTTATTGATATACTAAAAATAATTAAGATACCAAACTCTTACTAATTTAATTTTAACTAATTTTAAACAAAATAACAACATTCATCTCATCGAAAAAAAGAAACCCTCACTCTTCTTGCC
The DNA here is from genome assembly GCA_964613625.1 of uncultured Gammaproteobacteria bacterium. Classification (GTDB taxonomy): domain Bacteria; phylum Patescibacteriota; class Patescibacteriia; order Patescibacteriales; family CAZTIC01; genus CAZTIC01. Next base: position 46,255 of record CAZTIC010000001.1, read on the forward strand.
AAATTTTTTTGTAAAAAAATAACCGTGTTTGCGAGAACAAACACGGCCATGCAATTCAATGTTATTTTCTCAGTACTAAATCATCTTTATGTTTTTGCAGAGACTTTAACTATTTGATTTCGCAAATTTTTACCGGTAATTTTAACTTCTATCTTATTATCCATTATACCCTCCTCCTAGCCATTTTAATTGACTTTTTACAAAAAATTGAGTAGAGTATAGTAAATATCAAGCAAAAAATAAAGCTTGTTTTTTATTCTTAAAAAATATTAGCATGAACGTAACAGAACTTGCGAGAAAATTAAAAGTAACACCCCAAGAGCTCAGAGACTTATTACCTGAGTTTGGTTTTCATATTGGTCAAAAAGCCATAAAAATCGACAATCGAACAGCAATGAGAATAAAAAAAGAATGGCCTCGATTAATGAAAGCGCATAAAGCTAGGTTAAAAGCAGCCGAGCTTGAAAAAGACAAAAATCAAGGCGAAGAAGTTGAATTAGAAAAAAAGGTTGTAAAGATTCCTAACTACATCATTATCAAAGACTTTGCCAATGAATCACAAGTTCCAGTCAGCAAAATATTGGAAGAGCTTATGAAGAACGGAATTTTTGCTTCTATGAATGAAAAAATTGATTTTGACACAGCCGTTGTTATTGGTGAGGACCTAGACCTAGATGTACAAGCCAAAGATGAAAAAGAAACTAAACAAACTACTGAAAAAAGTAAACTTAGCGAAGCACTTGAAAATGAAGATAAAAAAGAAATGCAATCTCGCCCACCTGTTATTGTTGTAATGGGACATGTTGATCATGGGAAAACTAGATTGCTGGATGCTATCCGAAAAACCAATATTATTGAAGGAGAAGCTGGTGGTATCACTCAACATATTGGTGCTTATCAAGTAACTAGAAAAAAGAAACTAATCACATTTATCGATACACCAGGACACGAAGCTTTTACAGCTATGAGAAGTAGAGGGGCAAAAATTGCAGACGTAGCCATTCTGGTTGTAGCTGCTGATGATGGAGTAAAACCACAAACACTCGAAGCATTTAGAATTATACAGGCCTCTAAGATCCCATACCTAGTAGCGATAAATAAAATTGACAAGCCTGAAGCAGATGTAGATAAAACAAAACAAGAACTTTCTACTAAGCTAAACATCACTCCAGAAGACTGGGGAGGAAAAATTGTTTGTGTGCCAGTCTCTGCTCTGAAAGGCGAAGGTATTGATGATATGCTTGATATGATATTGCTGACCACTGACATGGAAGAAGAGAGTATCAAGGCTAATCCAAAAGCAGACGCTATGGGAACAGTGATTGAATCTCATATTGATAAAGGCGCTGGTCCAAAAGCAACTATACTAGTTCAAAATGGAACGCTCAGAGTTGGAGATATGCTAGTTTTTAATGGCAATCAATATGGAAAAGTAAGAGCTCTAAAAAATTATCTAGGAGAAAACATTACCGAAGCCCTACCATCTGTACCAGCTGAAATATTGGGGCTAAAAATAGCTCCAGAAGTTGGAGATA
>CAZTIC010000002.1:0-45044 GCA_964613625.1 uncultured Gammaproteobacteria bacterium
TTTAAAAAAATATGGCATATAAACAAAAAGACAAAAATATAAGAAAATTGGCTAAAGTTGGCGGAGGAAGCACCTATAGTGTAACTTTACCAATAGACGCTATTCGAGAGTTTGGTTGGCAAGAAAAGCAGAGGGTGGTAGTGGAGGTGGATTCTAAAAACAAAAGATTAATTATAAAAGATTGGGTCAAATAATAACCCCCTCTCATTTACAAGGAGAGGGCTGGGGTGAGGTAAAGTTATGAAATTATTAATTCTAACTCAAAAAGTAGACAGCAATGATGACGTGCTTGGCTTTATGCATGGTTGGATTGCAGAGTTTGCAGAACAGTGCGAACAGGTGACGGTTATTTGTTTATTTAAAGGTGAATATGATTTGCCTGAGAATGTGAAAGTTCTAAGTCTCGGAAAAGAAAGCAGTAAATGTAAAATAAAATATTTGTTTAGATTTTATAAATATATTTGGCAAGAGAGGAATAATTACGACAAGGTTTTTGTTCATATGAATACCGAATATGTTTTATTGGGCGGATTGTTATGGAGGATGTTGAAAAAGAAAATTAGTTTATGGTATGCGCATGGCGAGGTGTCGCTTAAATTAAAATTGGCTAGCAGATTGTCTCATATTATTTTTACATCTACTAAAAGTGGATGTAGACTTGATAGCGTAAAAGTTAAAGTAGTGGGACAGGGAATTAATATTAATAGATTTAGGACTAATAATTTAGAAATTAAGAATAATAATTTTAATATATTAACTGTCGGAAGAATATCGCCTGTTAAGGATTATGAGACAATGATTAAGGCGATGGAAGAGTTGAATAAGAGAGAAGTTAAATTTGTGCTTCAGATAATTGGTGGCGCAGGATTGCCTGAACAGGAAGAGTATTTGAAAAAACTTAAAAAACAAGTTAATGATAATAATTTGGATCAGGTAATTAAGTTTTTAGGTCCTATTCCAAACAAAAATATTTTAAAATATTATCAAGAGGTAGATTTATTTGTAAATACTAGTCACACTGGAAGTCTAGATAAGGTGATGCTTGAAGCCATGGCTTGCGACTTACCGGTCGTTACTTGTAATGAATCGATGAAGGAAGTTTTGGGAGAATACAAAAAGTATTTAATGTTTAATAAAAAAGATTATAAAACATTAAGTAATAAAATATATCAAATTATTCAATTAGAAAAAGGGGAGAGAGTGGAATTGGGAAGAAAATTAAGAGATATAGTAAAAAATAATCATAGCACAAAAGGGTTAATTAAAAAGATTGTTGATATATTGAAATAATATTAGAGTTAAAATATATATGAGTGTTCAAAAATTTGAAAATGAAAGATGGGGAAAAAATAATCAAGAAATTTGTTTTAGGCATAGAGAAGCTTTAAAAATGATTAAATCTGGGAAAGTATTAGATGTTGGTTGTGGTGATGGTTTGTTTTTGACAATGTTAAAAGATGTTGATTCTGAAGGTGTTGATATATCAAGAGAAGGGATTGAAAAATGCAGAGAGAAGGGATTAAAAGTTTCTTTATGTGATTTTTCAAAAGATAAATTGCCATTTTTAAATGACGAATTTGACAATGTTGTAGTACTCGATGTTTTAGAACATCTTTATTTTCCAGAAAAATTATTAAAAGAAGCCAAGAGGGTTTCTAAAAGAAATATAATAATAAGTGTGCCAAATTTTAATTCTTTACCTGCTAGAATTCAAATGTTTTTTGGTAGAATTCCAGAAAATAATACTGCACATAAGGGTCATGTTTATTGGTTTAATTTAAAAGTTTTAATGAAAATGTTAAATGATAGTGGTTTAAAAATAATTGATACAAAGATGAATACTTTTTGGGGACTGAATTTTCTTACCAAAATATTACCATCAATTTTCGCATTATCCTTTGTAATAAAATTAAAAAAATGAAAATATACTCTATTATCCGAGACGAAGAGTACAAGAAATTAAGTGGTCTATCAATTGATGGTACTATTCTTGATCTCGGAGGTAATTTGAACTCTGAATATCATAAGTTGATTAAAGGCAAGCACAAGATTACTACAGTTAATATTAATTCAGAGCATGGGTGTGATATGGTTTTTGATATAGAAAAAACTTTTCCGATTGAAAGTGAGAAATTTGATGCAGTCTTGAGTATGAACGTATTGGAACATATTTATAGTTTTGATAATACTATATCAGAAACATTTCGTATTTTAAAGAGAGATGGAGTTTTTATTTTTGCTGTACCTTTTATGCATCATATTCATGGTAGTCCTGATGATTATTTTCGATATACTCGTTCAGCGATCGAAAAAATGCTTCGAAAGCATAATTTTAATAATATAAAAATAGAAGAAATAGGACTTGGTTTATTTTCCTTGTTTTATCAATCTGCTTCTGGTGCGCTCCCTGTGTTTTTGAAATATATATTTAAAAATACCTCACTATTAATTGATAAGTTTCTTTATAGGTTTTTTAAGCGTTATCGAAATGTAACTAAGAGAATACCGCTTGGGTATTTTGTGGTTGCAAAAAAATAATTATATTATTTATTAATTAATTTTTGATATAACTCTAAATATTCATTATACATTTTTTCGTTAGAAAAATTGTTTACAATTTTGCTTCTCGCGTTTTTGCTCATATTATTATAATCGTCTTTTGACAAATTGAGAATATAATCAACGCCATTTTTTAAATCGTTTACATCATTATGCTTAGAGACATAACCTGTTTTTTTGTGTTTTGTAATCTCTGGGATTGCATCTATTTCGTGTGTAACTACAGGGGTGCCACATGCCATTGATTCAGCGTTGATAAGGCCAAACGAATCTTCAATTGTTGGATTTAGGAAAATATCGGCACAAGAAAGATATTTTGCAAATAGAGCTCGATTTTGTGTCGATGGCAATGATAGACAGTTTTTGTTTGTTGTGTTGATTACTGAATGACCTACAGCCGTAAAGAAAATATTGTTATTATTTTTATATTTTTCGATTATTTTATTCGAGTTTTCCCAACCTTTTATTCCAAAGCCAACGATTTTTTTATTTTGTGGTAGACCAAGCTCTTTTCTTATAAGTGTTTTATTTTGTGGCCTAAAAATATCAATATCTATACCATTATAAATACGAGTTACACTTTGATTACAAAGAATACTTTTTTTTATTTCTTTTTTTATCCATTCTGATACGGCGACAATGTGTAGTTTTGATTTATTATAGATTTTTTTCTTTGATTTTAGAAGATTAGCTGTGTTATCCCACAGATATAGTAAAAATTTCTTTTTATTAGGATTTTTTAGGGTAGCGCTATTGTTCGAAAACCCGGTGATTGCCCATATATCATGCATTGTCTAAACTACTGGTTTTAATTGAGACATTTTTTTTAGAGTTTTTAGGTCAAAAAAATTACTATGAAGATTGTGGCAATGAACAATATCAGCTTCTTTAAATTCTTTTGTTTTCAAAAGATAATTTGTCCAAGCAAATTTAAGATCATTTGCAAAAAGCTTAACTAGCCAGTCTTGATAGCGTTTTCTAGGAATTTCGAAAACATCAATTTCGTCTGAATATTTATATCGCACGAATGTGTTTACAGTATGTCCATCAGCTTTTAGTCGTTTCCGAAGTTCCCACGAAACCAGGGCAGCACCTCCTTTGTTGTCTATTGTTCCTATTACAAATATTTTCATAAATTATCAATAAAATCTTTGGCTAATTTTTTGGAGGTAAGTTTTTCTTTATAAAGCTCATGGCCTTGTTTGGCTATTTTTTCAAGTATTTCTGGATTGTTTTTTAAATGAAGAATTTTTTCAGCCAGTTTATTTGAATTTGCTGGCTCTACAGCTAGACAAGTTTCATTCTCTTTTAATAGTTCGAGAACTCCAGTGTTCCTAGCGGTGAGATAGGGGAGTTTGAGTGCTAGGCTTTCAAAAAGTTTGCAAGGAAGAGTTCTGGATAGCCTTGGATGATTTGCCATTTGTCCCAAGCTGATATGACAGGCTAGCATTTTTTCACGCAATTCTTTTTCTGAAAATCTTTTTGTTAATAGAGTAAAGTTTTTTGGTTTTAGCTTGTTCATTAGTTCATTATATTCTTTATGCAGGAAACCTACGCCGATAACAAGAAAATCTATGTTCTTGTCTTCTAATAGCTTTGCTGTTTTTACTACTGTCAGGATTCCGGATTCTGGTAAGAATCTACCTCTAAAAAGAACGGTAAATTTATCCATTTTTTTTATATTATTATCTACAAAAAAAACTTTTTCGTTTACACCTGCCCAAGCGCGAATAAGTTTTTTTTTGGGCACAAAGAAAAGTTTGTGAACATAATCAATTTGAGAGTTGCTTTCTAGAAGTATTTTTGAAGATAGCCAAAACGAAATAAAATCTTTTAGCCACCATGTAATTTTTTTGTTTATTCCTCTAGATACAACATTTGCTTCATATTGTGAATAACCACCATTATATACTATTTTTTTGAAGAAAATTAATCTAATAATTGGCACAAAATGAGGGGATGCAAGACCTATAATGACAGTATCGTAAAAACGTCTTTGTGGCCAAAATTTTCTTATAATTTTTATATATTTTCCAATACCTTGGCCTTTTTCTTCCACTTCAAATACTTCGTGACCATTTTTTCTCAAACCGTCGATAAGATGTCTATTTTGAGGGTATGAATTATTTGTGCTTATATAATAAAACTTCATTATGTTTAAATATTTATAATAAATTGCTTCATTTTCTAAAGTTATATATAATAATAACTAGTTATATTAGTATATATAATACCATTTTTTTTACAAAAATGCATTAAATATGAAAAAAACTAAAAAATTATTTTTAATATTTCATGGGAGATTTCCGAGTGAAAAGGCGGCGTCTATATTTGTAGCAAAAAGCTGTGAAGCCTTTGCAGAAGAGGGTCTTGAAGTTGTTTTGCTTGTACCTAGGCGTATAGGTCGTTTTTCTGAAAATGCTTATGATTTTTATAATACAAAGAAAAATTACAAAATTATTTTTTTACCAACTATAGATTTGTTTTTTTTACGTATTTTTAAAAGTTTAGCTTTTAGATTGAGTTTAATTAGTTTTTCTTTTTTTTGTTTCGTGTATCTATTTTTAAAAGCTAATAAAAAAGATATTATTTACTCAAATGAAACATTGCCATTAATGTTGGCTTCGTATTTTTTCCAAAATACATTTTATGAAATGCATGATTTTCCAGAAAAGAAATTATTTTTTTACAAAAAGTTATTTAAAAAACAAAGGTGGATTCTTGCTACTAATAGATGGAAGAAAGAAAAGTTAGAAAAAGATTTCAAAATAAATTCTGAAAAAATTATATATGAACCTAACGCTGTTGATTTGGAAGGTTTTGAAAATATTTCTAAGCTAAGTGCAAGGAAAAAGTTTAATCTGCCGTTAGAAAGGTTCACGGTAGTTTATGGCGGTCATTTATATGGTTGGAAGGGGGCTGATATTTTGGCAGAGGCAGTAAGTTATTTACCTAAAGACATATTGATTGTATTTGCTGGAGGAACATCTGAGGATACCAAGAACTTTAAAAAGAAATATTCTCACATTAAAAATATTATGATTACAGGTTATGTTAGTCGTTCTGATATGTCTTATTGGCAAAAATTAGCTGATGTTTTAGTTTTGCCTAACACTGCTAAAGAAAAGATTTCTAAGTATTATACTTCTCCTATGAAATTATTCGATTATATGGCCAGTGGTAATCCAATTGTTGCTTCTAACATCCCTTCGGTTTCTGAAATTGTAGATAATACGAACGCTATAATGTTTAGTCCAGATGATCCAAAAGATTTATCTGAAAAAATTATGTGGATTTTTGATAATCAAGAAAAAGCAAACATACTATCTGAAAAAGCATTAAAAGATGTAAAGAAACATTCTTGGCAAAATAGAGCAAAGAGGATAATAGAAATGTTTGATAATTTGTAGTTTTTAATAAATAATATTATTTATGTACAATTTTTTTAAAAAGTATAAAATAGAAATAATTATTTTTTTGGTAGCCTTGATAGCAAGGTCTATATTTTTTTACGCAAGTTTTATCTCAAATAGTGGGGACTTAATAAATACTATTCATGGTTATGATGGATATTATGAGATAAGCAGAAATCTTGTTGATAATGGAGTTTTTTCTGTTGATAAAGAAGCTCCGTTTAGTCCTCATCCTCTTCGTCCACCCCTTTATTTATACTATCTCGCTGGAATATTATTTTTATTTAATAGTTATTGGTTTCTGGCAATTATTAATTTATTAATAGGTAGTTTTCTTCCGGTTTTGGGATATTTTATTATCAAGCAACTATTGCCTGAAAAAAAAATACCTTTAGTAGTTGGCTTGATGTTGGCGCTTGAGCCTTTTTCAATACTTTTGTCTGTAATTTTATATACAGAGGTATTTTTTATATTACTGTTTTTTATCTTTTTATTATTTTTATTTAAATATTTAGATAATCCTAGTTTGCGAAGAATTATTTGGACCTCTGTATTTCTGGGTCTAGCTACGCTTGTTAAGCCCACTACTCAATTTTTGCCAATAATTATTCCTTTTGTAATACTTTGGAGTTTTCGTAAAAATTTGTCAAAGAGATATATTTCGCATATTGCAATTTTTCTTATGACATTTTTATTAATTATTTCCCCTTGGATATATCGAAATTATACTGCGTTTGGAAAAATTGGTATGACAGCTCAACCCGCTTTTAATTTGTATATATATTTTGCACCAACTGTATTATCTCTTGAGAAGGGGACTGAATATAGTTATGAACGAGATGAGCTAAAAAAGAGGGATGGAGTGGTTGGTAAGGAGATAAATTTGTCTAATAGTGATTTTTTTATCAAACGATCTTTAGATGAGATAAAGGATTATCCGGTAGGAATAGTTAAGTCTTTATCAATATCAGTTTTTACATTCTTTACTCATGACGGTATGCTAACTGTTTTTAAGCACCTTAATATAAGTGTCTCGGGAAGATTTCCCAAGCCAGTTTTTATGATGTTTTTTGACAATCCTATTTTATTCACCAAAACATTACATTCTATTATTTCGTTTCCCATGGTAGCTATTATTATTTCTAGAATTTTATGGTGTTTTATTACTTTGATGTCATTTCTTGGAGTTTTCGTTTATTTATGGAAAGAAAAATATTCTTCAAAAATTTTATTATCTATTTTTCTAGTGGTTTATTTTGCTGGAACTACCACTATTAATGGACTTGGAGTGAACGCTAGATTTCGTCAGCCAGTCACTTTGTTTATTTTTATGTTTGCTATCTATATGTTATTATATTTAAAGAAATTATTATTTAACAAAAAAATAAAATAATTAAATAGTTTATGAAGAAAATATCGATTATTATTCCTTGCTATAATGAGCAAGCCACAATCAAAGAAATTATTAGGCAAGTAGAAGAAGTCTCTTTTTTAAATTGGGAAAAGGAAATTATTATTATTGATGATTATTCTCGTGATGATACTCGAGAAATATTAAAAGACTATGAAGAACGAATAAAAATAATTTATCAAAATAAAAATGGTGGCAAAGGTACAGCAGTAAATAGGGGGATAGCTGAGTCAAGTGGTGACTATATAATTATTCAAGATGCTGACTTGGAATATAATCCGGCTGAAATTAAAGATATGATAATGGCTCTCGAAAACAATAAAGGAGATGTTATTTATGGTTCTCGAAATTTACATTATCACAAAAGAGAAGGTTTTATTTTTTCTCGAATAGGAGCCTGGAGTATAACTAAGCTCGTTAACGTTCTTTATGGGGTGAGGCTTACAGATGTTTGGACTTGTTATAAATTATTTCCAAAGAAAGTAAAAGATGATTTTGTAAGCGGTGGTTTTGAAGCTGAGCTTCTTTTTACAACCAAAGTGCTTCGAAGAGGTTTAAATATTTCTGAAACGCCTATTTCTCATAATCCACGAGATAAAGAAAATGGAAAAAAGATTCGATATCGAGATGGATTTAAATCTATTTATGTTCTCTTGTTTGATAAATTAATCAATATTCATTCAGAAAAACAAAACAATAATTTCAAAGCAAAAGATGTTGCGTCATTACTTTGTTGCCCTGCTTGTAATAGTGATCTTAAAAAAGTAAATAATATTTTCAGATGTTCTTGTGATAGAGAGTATAAAATAGATAATTGTTCTCGTCCATTTTTAATAGCAAATAATATTTTTAACAAAAATAGTGAAGAGCATGAAACTGGAATAAATTGGTTAAAAAGTTTTTTGAAACAATTCCCTAGACTATATTATTTTATTTGGCATCTTTTTTGTCCGGTATTAATGCTTCAAAATGGACCAAGAAAAATACTAAAATATTTAAAAAATGAGCCAGTGTTATTAGACGTTGGTTCTGGGCCAGAAAGATTGGGAGACGAGTTTATTAATGTTGATATTTATCCTTTTCCTGAAGTTGATGTTGTTGCTGATGTGATGAATTTGCCATTCAAGAGTAATTCTTGTGAGGGGGTAGTTAGTGAATCCTTGTTAGAACATGTAGAGTTTCCACAAAAAGTTACCAGAGAGATGGTAAGAGTAATAAAATCAGGAGGTTATTTATATATCAGTGCTCCGTTTATTCATCCCTATCACGCTTCTCCAGATGATTTTGGTAGATGGTCTATGAGTGGATTGAAATCTTTTTTTCCTGATCTCGAGATTGTTGAATCAGGAGTGCGTTCCGGGCCATGGAGTGCGTTTCTTATGTTTTTGGCCTATTGGCTGGGTAATATTTTTTCATTTGGTTTCAAAAAAATTGCTCCATTTTTAACTCATATGTTTATGTTGATTTTGGGGCCACTCAAATTTTTGGATTTTATATTTGCAAATATTTCTGGAGCAGAAGCAGTTTCAGCTCATCTTTATTTGATTGGTAAAAAGAAATAAAATTTTTTATATAAAAAAATAGTTCCGAGTACTCGGAACTATTTTTATTTTTATTTAAATTTTTAATTAGCCATAGTACAGTATTTATTTAGAAAATATTGATTTTTATTTTTATAATATGCCCAATCCATTTTTTCTTTTTGAAAAATTATGTGAGGTTTGTCGCCGTAGTAGGCTGCAAAATTACCAAAACTACTATTTGAGCCGATAATAGTATCGCAAAGAGATAGTAAGTACAAATCCTCTATTGGATTTCCTTTATTTATTGTTATATTGTATTTTTTAAATAGATTTTTATTAATTGGACCATCTGAAGTGAAAGCAAACATTGTATTTTGTGAATTTTTTCCAGTACTTATTAAATATTCATTTAATATTTCACTTACTCTTTTTTGAGAGATTAAATAAAGGCCATTTTTGAATATTTTGTAATCATCTTGGCGAACATGAATTCCAATTACATTTTTGTATTTATTTTTTAGCTTTTCAATTTTTATTTCAGCTGTTTTAGTATATATTTTTTTCGGTTTAAAATAATTAATTATTTCTTTTCTATATTTTATCAATCCTTCAGGATTTCTAAAAAGCCAACCAGAAAAATAAATTGGTAAAGTATCATTTTCAATTTTAATTAACAAATCATTTTCTTCAGTGGGGGATAGATAGATTTTTTTGCCATCTGAGTTTATAGACGAAGCTACTCTATTTTTAAAAAAATAAATAAAAGTTTTGGCGTATATTTTATAAAAAAATCTCCAAAATTTATTTTTTGGATTATTTCTTCTAGCGCGGTGATTTTTAAATGGTTTAAAAAATAAAAATTTAATCAGCTTGTTATTGATTGGTATATCAAAGTATTGTCCGTATTCAAAAAAAGAATAATTTTGACAATCAAAATCTTTTTCCAAGCAATAGGCGTAAACACTAGTAAATGTCCAAAGTTGATTCGCTAGTTCTCCGCCATCGTTTTGTAAAATAATTATTTTTTTTTTGCTTTTCTTCATAATTTTTTTAAAATAAAGTATCTAGTCCAAGAACTTTCAATTGGGACGTAGCTTTTTATTATTTTAAGATTATTTTTTTTTATTTCATTTGCTATTTTATTGTAGGGATAATCGATGTTTCCCATTTCCCAATGGTGCCCAGAGGGACCCCAGTATTTTTTATTATTGATTGCAGGGATTCTTAATTGAATATTTTTTTCTTTGATAAATGGAATTTTGAATGTTAGTCTTAAGAGTGATTTTCCGTGATCTGGTAGTGATATTACTAAATTATTTTTTGCCACTCTTCGCATTTCTTTTAATGCCTTGGAGAAAGACTTGAAAGGTAGGTGCTCTAGGATTTCAAAAGCGGCTACTATGTCAAACGAATTATCTTCAAAAGGTATTTTTAAAACACTTCCTATTATGTCTGGATTAGTTTCTGGATTATTATCAATTGTTGTAACCTTTATGTTGTTTTCTTTTAATATGTTTGCCATAATTCCACCACCTGTTCCTATTTCTAAAACAGTAGCTGGATTAAAGTCGAAAATATTTTTATATTGGTGGTAGTAGCTACACCAACGAGCTTTGTGATTATATTCTTTTTGAAGATATTTATTCATAATAAGTTAGTTTTTAATTATTTTTTTCATCTTTATTTTTGTTTAATTATTTCTATTATTGTTTTTTCTTTTTCAATAGGAAAAAAATAATAATTTTCTGATAGAGCTTCCTCTTTAAGAGTTATTGCAATAAGCTGAGAATTTTTATTATCCCATTGATAAGGATTGTATTTTTTGCTTTTTAAAAAGTTGATTAATTGTTTTTTGTTTGAGTCTTTTACTTCTATATACAGTATTGGTCTTAATTTCGTAAGTGTTTTTTCAGACCCTTTCATTATTGCGAGTTCGTGACCCTCGGTATCACATTTTATAAAATCTATTTTATTAATATTGTTTTCGTATACAAAATTATCAAGTATAACGGTTTTTATTTTCTCTTTTTCCAGATTTACTTCGTTGACATCTTCAAGGGATGCTGCTGGTGTGTATCTTAGTTTTCTTCGAATGGGGATTTTTAAAGTTTTTTTCTCAGTAGAATCAGACATAGCAACATTTATTGGAATAATATTTTTTATTTTTTTTGCAACACCTGTAAGTATTCCGAATATTCTATTTTGTGGCTCAAAGGAAAAAACTTTTGACGAGTCGCACTTAGTGGCAAAAAAGAAACTTAACTCGCCCCGATTAGCGCCAATATCAAAAATAATAGAATTTTTTTCAAGAATATGAGGAAGGATAGAGAGTTCCTGTTCTGCCAATTTATAATTTTTTAACCATCGAGAAACCCATCTTTTTCCTAAAATTTTTTGAAAGAATTTAAATAGCATCATCTTTTCAATCAAATGTGTCTTTAACTGATTTATGTAATTAATCATATTATTAAAATAAATTACTTAGTTTAAATTTTTTTGTTTAGTTTGCCACTATTTATTATTATTTTATTTTTTAAACCAAAAAAGCCCAGTTCCAAATCCTTTTTCAGGTTGGTAATTATTATGAATATTTGCACCATAAATATATTTTTCTTCAATTAGTTGTAGGGGATTAAATAATTTTAGAACATAATCTCTTGTAAAAGCTCTGTGAGCATTAAAATATGTACGGTTTTTATTGTCGATGGGTAAGGAAATATATAAATTACCGTTTTTTGCTAAAACTCTCTTAATCTCTTTGATTGATTTCTCAGAACCAAGTGAATCAAGTGAATCCCCATATCTTCCTAGCCCTATATGTTCAATTACGCAAATAGAGCTAAGTGATTTTATTTTGTTATCTTTGAATGGCAGATTCAAAATATTACCTTTAATAAATGATAGATTTTTTTGCTCTATAGGTAGAGGTCTAATATCAATCATGGTGGTGGGTGTGAATTGAGAGATTAAGCCAATAAATTTTACACATGATCCAATATCAAAATGTTTTCCGGGTTTATTATCAAATATTTTTTTTGCACACCAGTTGTTTTGTAAAAAATAAATCGGATCTAAAGGAGTCGTAGAGGTTTTGTCGTATATGCGAGGATATAGGTCTTCTGTTTTTAAAATAAATTTACTATTTTTGTTTATTTTCTTATATTTTTTGTAATCACTAAAAAATGAAAATAAATAACTAATTTTTTTCAAAAAAGTATATTTATTTTTTATTGCTCGATAAGAGATTACTAAAATTTTTAGTAGAGAAATTTTTTTTAATTTATTTTTTATTTTATTATTCATATTAAACAGTATATGATTTTACATTTTTAATAGTAGGGCTTGAGTCACTTATGTCTATATAATTTTTATTATTATTCCAAAATAGAATAGGGTATAGGTATAGGAATATTTTCTCAAATTTATTAGGTATTTTTGTTTTTAACCAAAAGAATATTTTTATTCTCAAAGTAAGCCAGTTTTTTTATTTTGATTAATTAATAATTGTTCTTTTCTATAGTCTTTCATGTTTTCATTAAGTTGTCCAATATTTTTCTAAAACGGCTAATAGGTTAATTTATCGACTAGAGAGGAGAGTGTTTTGTAAATTGAGTCCATAGATAATAATCTCCAGCTAATTTTAGTGGTCCATTTATCTCTCCAATTTTTTTCCATAATTTTTTTTCTCCAAAATACGCTTTCCTGGTGAATAAAGTAAGAGTTTCGCTCATAGATACCTTTTTTATCCATTCTTGATTATAAATGCAGCAAGGTAATTTATTTATAGTTTTTAAATTCTTATCCTGAGATAAAGTGGATCCTTTTATCCAGCTTATCTCAGGATATTTTTGTAGAGATTTTGTTATACCTTGGAAGGCATCTGGTAGAGATACATCATCAGAATTTATCCAGGCATAGATATCATCTGTAGCTATGAAAAAAATAATCAAAACATTTTTTTAAAGGCGATGATTATATTTATAATTTTATTTTATTGGTGGTATTTAATCATAGTATATGATAATATTAAATCATATTAACTTTTGTGTTTATTAGTTTTTTATTTTTAATTTAGCTTAATATAATGAAAAATTCAAAAAAAGAAGTTCTTATTACCGGAGGGTGTGGATTTGTTGGAAGACATCTGGTTAAAAAATTAATTTTAAAGGATCAATCTCTCTTTATAATTGATAACTTGTTTACTGGGCAACATCCAGATAGTTGGCTCGGAAATAGTTGGAGCCGAACTGAACTTGGGCATATTATTCTCTTTGAGAAAGATGGAATTTCCATAAAATATCTTGAACGCGATGTAATAAGTGTTTTTAACGATTTAGTTAATGGTTCGCTAGATGTTGAAATTCCTGATTTCTCTGATGTATATCACCTAGCTTCTATTGTTGGAGGAAGATCTCTTATAGAGGGAGATCCTATGTTAGTTGCAACAGATCTTTCTATTGATACAACATTTTTTTTGTGGGCCACGCGATTTCCTCACAAGTTTGATCGGATTCTTTTTACTTCTTCTTCGGCCGCGTATCCTGTAGATCTTCAGACTGATAAGAGTGTTGTGGCCTTAAAAGAAGAAATGGTTACTTTTTCTGGAAATCTTGGTATGCCCGATATGACCTACGGATGGTCCAAGTTAACAGGGGAATATCTTGCCCATCTTGCGCATAAATATTATGGATTGCATGTCGCTTGCGTTAGACCTTTTTCTGGTTATGGTGAGGATCAAGATCTTTCTTACCCCGTTCCTTCTATTGCTCTTCGCGTTGCGCGCCATGATAATCCGATTGATGTTTGGGGAACTGGTGAACAATCTCGTGATTTTGTTTATATTGATGATTGTATTGAAGCAATGTTTGTTATTTTAGACAAAATTAAAGATGGGCGGGGTGTGAATATAGGGTCTGGTATCCCAACTTCATTTAATGATTTAATAAATCTTTTATTAAAATTAGAAAATTATTCCGGAGAGATTAACCGTATGTTGGATAAACCAATTGGTGTTCAGTCTAGATACGCAGATACAACTATTTTAAATCAAGAAATAGGATGGAAACCTTCTATATCTCTGGAAGATGGTATGCGTAGAGTACTTAAAGGATCGCACAGACGTTTGGATAATAAATTAATAAGCTAATAATAAATTATGAAATATTCTATTGTTACCACAACTATAAATATACCAGTGTTACTTGAAAAATACGTTAAAGACACTCTTCTTTATAAAAGAGATTGTTTTTTTGTTGTTGTTGGTGATAAAAAAACACCTGTAGGAGCTAAGAAATATTGTGACAAGCTCGCAAGAGAAAATGATGTTGAAATTTTGTTTATGGATGTAGATTATCAAGAAAAATATTTGAAAGATTTTCCTGAGCTTATGAAACATATCCCATATAATGTAATTCAAAGACGGAACATTGGATTACTTTATGCATATCAAAAAGGAGCCGATGTAATTATAACTATTGATGATGATAATTTTTTTATGGATAATGATTTTGTTGGGCTTCATACTGTTGGAAAAACAAAAAAAATGAATGTTATATCATCTAGAACTAAATGGCTAAACGTTTGTTCTTTTTTAGAAGAAGAATTTGGGCGTGAATTTTATCATAGGGGATTTGCTCCCGAAATGTGGTTTAAAGATGAATCGCCTCAGGTTGATGTGCAAAATGTTAATGTTGTTGTAAATGCTGGTTTTTGGTTAGGTGATCCCGATGTGGATGCTTTGACGCGCTTATATTATTCTTCCAAACCAATTAATGCTACTGGATATAAAAGAAAATCAAATTTTGCTCTTGCCAAAGATACTTGGAGCCCCTTTAATTCTCAAAATACCTCACTTCTTCGTGATGTCATCCCCGCTTATTTTTTAAGTCCGTTAGTCGGTAGATACGATGATATTTGGGGTTCTTATGTTGTAAAACGCGTTGCTGATCATCTTGGACATACAATATCTTTCGGACTACCTTTAGTTGAGCAAAAAAGAAATTTACATAATTATTGGAAAGATCTCGAAAAAGAAGTTGATGGGATGAATCTTACTATGCGTTTTGTAGAAGCTTTGTCGGCTGTAAATCTTTCAGGAAAGACATATTCTGAATGTTATTTAGAGATATATTGTTCTCTTCCAAAAATATTAAAAATTGATGCTATTGAAACAAACCACAGTTCTTATTTTAAGGATTATATTGAAGGGATGGGTGTATGGATAAAAACTTTTGAACGTCTTAATTCTTTGGAGTAAGAAATATTTCATTAAAATTAATTTTTGGGAACCCCCAATTTGTATTATTTGTAATGTTTGGGATTTTTGTTTTCTGCATTTCTGTTGTTTTTTTTCTAAAATATTTAAATTCTATACCGGGTCGCCCTGCTCTTCCAATATCGTGATTTATATGGTATATCGGCTGAGAAAGAACCTGTTGTTTGTGTCCTAATGCCTCTAAGACATAGAGGATAAGCCCGTCGTGATATAAATTGTTTGGAGTTTCTTCATATCCGTGTGCGGCTTCCCATACATTTTTATAAGCCATCAAAAAATCACCCGCTGCATTCTCGTGGATTTTATTTTTACAAGGAGAGTTAAAATAATTCAACAAAGGACAAAAGTATAAATCTTTTATTTTTCTACCGTGGATAACACGATTTATCCACTCAAGATATGAAATATAATTTGTGCGTGTATTGTAGAAGATTTTAACTACATTTTTTTTGCATTTTTCTAATATTATTTCTTCTGGCATTGTCTCATCAAATTTTTTTATTGATATATCACTTCTATTAGTTCGGTAAAAACAATGCGGGTTTAATTTATTTTCTGATATAAATTTTATTAGAGATTCGCTGATTATAATATCTGGATTTGTTGCAATAATATATTTCCCATACGATCTTCTTATTCCAATATTTTTCGCAATATATTCTAAAAGCGGAATGTTGTTTTTTCGAACTTTATTATGAAATTCACTCGGAACGATAATCCCTCGTATTGATAGAAAAGGGTTTTTTGGTATAGTGAGTTCATTAATAAAATATTTTTTATTTAGCACAGGATTGTATTCAACTAAAACTATTTCTGATGGTATTTTGTATTTATTTACTAAAAAAGTTAGCACACGTATAGATGTCATCGTTCTGCTAATTAGATTTCCGCCATAATTATCATTTCTTGCTGTTATTACAAAGGATAGTTTTATTTTTTGCATATAGGTATTACTAGATTTATAATTTTTTATTTATGTATCTTTTATTTTGGGCATCTACTCTCCACATGTAAAGAGGAATAAAAAAAACATGACTATTTTTAAACGTTTCAGCGACCTGAAAATTAAAATCTTTATCAGCTCCTCGTCCCATAAAAGATGGCCATATTCTATCACTTAATTTTCTAAATTGAACTTTTTCTATTACCTCTTTTTTAAAAAGAGGGGAGTTGCCTGTGCCTGGATAGTTTTCAAGTGACCCAAAAAATAATTTATTTATCACCCTTTTTCTCTTCAAATGGAATGGGATTAATCTATTTAGCGATTTTGATATTTTTGCGACAAAGCCTTTTGATCTTTGAGACATTTTATAAAGCTCGTCTGGTTTTGACATTTCTGTATACAATGAAGGATCTAGTTTTTTATTAAGATATTTTTTATCGAACTTCATCCAATCAAGTGTAAGATGTGTTGAATTGTATTTTTTTAATAATTCATATTGAATTTCTATTCTATTAAGCAGGGAGGCGTCATCGGCGTCTTGAAATGTAATATAATCTCCTTTCGCATATTTAAAACCAGTATTTCTTGCTAAATATCCTGCATTTATATTTCTATTAAGTTTTTTATCAAAACGATAGGGATCCAAGGGGGATTTTATAATTTTTATTCTATCATCTTTTGTCTTTAATTCTTTCGCAATACCTGATGTGTTATCCGTGCTGTTGTCGTTGACTATTATTATTTCTAGATTCTTGTAAGTTTGATTAATAACAGAATTAACCGCTGTTTTAAGAGTTTTTTCACAGTTATATGCTGGTGTTATTACTGAAATTAAAGGATTTTTCATAGTTTTATAATATTATCAATAAAGTTCGCGTAGGATTCGCTAAATTTTTTTTTCGTATGATATTGGTTTACATACTTCCAAGAATCGTGAGCTGTATTATATAAGGTTGCTGGGTTTGTTTCAGATACTTTTTGTGCTAATGAAATAATTGACTCAACTGATGGATTTTCAATTATAATAGATGGGGAATTTTTAGATAAACCGGCCTCTCTTGTTATAATAGGAATAATTCCCGCATGCATTGCCTGAATTACCGCACCAGAAGTTCCCTCGGAGGCTGATGGGTATATAATTGCTACGCATCGATTCATAATTTTAATAAAAGGTTGTCCTTCTATCGTCATTGAGCCATTTTTTGATATTTTAGGTCGTGGATAGTGGTGGATATTAGGCAGGTTGAGCTCTTTTTTATATTCTTTCGAAAATTCTTTTTCAAAAGGTGCTGGTCCGATTATATATAAGTTTAAGTTTGGCAATCTAGAAAAGGCTTCTACTACTAAATCAAGTCCTTTAAGAATTGCGCCACCACCACCAAACCATAAAAAGTTCTTTCTAGCTAATTTAAAATTTTTATTTTTAGGAAAATCATATTTACATACAACTGAAATTGGAATAGGAAAGATGGGTTTGTTAGAAATTTTGTATGAGCAATGTATGGTTCGGTTGCCAAAACCTTCTATAAAATCAGCATAAGTTGTGTTTTCGGAGAGAGTATTTGTTCTTTGGGTTTTTAAAATAACGCCTCTTCTATTTTTTAGATCATTAAGTCGTTTCCGCTCAGCGTTATTTTGAAATTTTGAGTTAGCTGAAACAATATGTATAATTTTTACACATTCTTTTGGTAAGAACTTAGATAAGCGTTCAAGGTTGTTTTGTATATCTAAACAGAGTTTATATTTTTTTTTCGGTAGAAAAGTTTTATTATTCCAGTTTATTATATCTACATTATAGCCACGTTTCGAAAAAAGGTGAACAATTTCAGAGCATTCCCAATAACTTGAGTGAGGGTCTGTAAAATATTCGCTTGGAGCAAGAGTGAAGGGGCCTGTTAAATATGAAATAAGAATAGACCCCCTTTTTTTACCTCTACAAGGCGCATGAACAACCCCCCAAAGCTTGTTGGTTATTTTGTTTCTATATGCCCAATAGATTAAAGAAAATTTACGCATGATATTTTTTGTTATTTTTTAACCAAAGTTCTAAACATAAAAGTATCCATATTTCCATACCATACTTTTTATCACATTTTTGATAAAATTTATTAATTATTTTTTGAATGTGTTTTTTATTTAGAAAAGAAAAAATAAAAGCCTCTGAAACAATAAAGGAATTATGTATTAGATTTTTCATTTCATTTTTTTCTAGCCAGTCATTTATTGGTGGTCCAAATCCTTGCTTGCCTCTGTGCACGAATTCTTTCGGCATTATTTCTTCTAAAATGTCTTTTAGTATAATCTTGCCTTTTTTCTTGTTTGTTTTATATTCGGTAGGTATATTATAAACATATTCAACTAATTCTTTATCAAGAAAAGGTGCTCGTGTTTCAACGGAAGTCATCATTGAAGCTCTATCTATTTTAGAAAGTAAATCTCCAGGGAGATACATATTTAAATCGTAAATATTAATTTTATCTAGATCAGAAAGTTTTTTACTATCATCATAATCAGTGGTAATTTTTGAATCAGCAATTTTTTTGTTTTTCCAAAGCCGTTTTCGTTCTTTTTTGTTTATATATGTAATTTTTTTTAAATAATCACGGAATTGCTTAGGAAATAAATTAAAATTTTTTATTTTATGTTTCCACCCTATATTCCAATGACTCCAATACCATCCATAGCCTAAGAATAATTCGTCTGCTCCATCCCCGCTAAGAAGAACTTTAGTGTTTTTGTCATGAGCTAACTTTGATATTAAATAAGTCGGGATTATAGCGGCGTCGGCATTTGGTTCGTCTAAATATTCGTAAACCTTTTTTAGCTCCTCAGCAATATTTACATTCATAATTAGCTCGTTGTGGTCAGATTTAATTTTATTAGCGGCTTTTTTCGCGAACGGTAGTTCATTTATAAAGTTTTCAAATCCTACTGAAAAAGTTTTTAAAGGTTTGTTTGTATGTTTCTGTGCCAGGTATGAAACCAAGGTTGAGTCTACACCTCCGCTCAACATTGAACCGACTTCTACATCTGATACCATTCTTTTTTGAACCGATTTTTTTATTAGACTTTTTATTTTTTCTTTTGCGTCATCGTATTTGATATTAATTTCTTTTTTTCCCAATTTCCAATAGTTATAAGTAGTAATATTATCTATATTTTTGTAATCAACAATACAATAATGAGCTGGTTTTAATGTATGAATGTTTTTGTAAATTGTTTTATATGGAGGAATAAAATTTAATTGCATAAAATTATCTATAGCCTCAAAATCAATCACACCCTTAATAGTTCCAAGAGAAAATAAAGCCTTTATTTCTGAAGCAAAAATAAAATTATTATTTTCGTCAATTGCATAAAAAAAAGGTTTTTTTCCAAATCTATCACGGGCTAGAAAAAGTTGTTGTTTTGTATTATTCCAAATAGCAAAAGCAAACATTCCTTCAAAATATTCTAGACATTTAACGCCGTATTCGTTGTATGCTTTTAGAATTACTTCTGTATCAGAATTTGTTGAGAATATATGACCTTTATTTTTAAGCTTTTTTTTTAATTCTCGATAATTATAAATTTCTCCATTATAGGTAATAGCTATATTTTTTTGATTATCTTGCATTGGTTGATGTCCACTCTTTAGGTCAATAATCGAAAGTCTTGTTTGCCCCAGTATACAATTAGGAAACCCTAAAATACCTTTATCATCCGGACCCCTTTTTGATAAAGTAGATAGCATTAATTCGATTTTTTCATTAGAGTAGTTTTTAAGGTTGCTACCCATGATACCTAAAATTCCGCACATATGTTATTTTATATTTTTATCCATGAATCTGGAATTAAATCGATAGTGTTCATTTTTTTTACTTCAAACCATTTTTTTGGAGCAATTATTATTTTTTTCGGATTATCATTGAGCCATGCCCCCCACCAGCTAAACGAACTATTAGCTATTATATTATGTTTACATTTGCTCATAAGGATTAATTCTTCGTAATTTTGTAGTTTTCCGCCACTTACAAAAAAATTAGTAGACTTAGTATTTAGATTTTTTTTGACCCACTCTATGTCATCTGAAAAGATAAAGAAAGTTGGATTATCAAGTTTTTTCTTAACTATTTGGATCGCTTTATTGTAATAATCTAACGAACATATTCCATGATGCTTGAGCGTTTCTTTGTTTTTTACATAATCTCCACGACGGATATGTAGCGAGATTGAATTTTTTGATTTTATTTGCGTTACTTTATTTTTATATTTATTACTTGGGTTTTTTATTGTGAAATCTTTTTTTATAATATCTTTTATGTCGATAAAATATTTTTCACTTTGCCAAAAGCCATCAAGGTAAACATTATTTTTTGCATTAAAGATATTAGGGATAAAGTTGAATTGATGTTCTAAGATATATTTAGATTCGTCAGCAAATAGAGCATTATAAAATTTTCTAATTATTTTTTTATTTGATTTTTTATATTTTTTAAAATAATTAATTTCTTTTTTTGTTGCAAAGTTTTCCTTTATATTAAAATTGCATAATCCATATTCATGTAATTTATAGTCTAAAAAACCAATTTTGTCTAACTTGAATTTCGTATTATTTTTATGAGCAATGTATCGTCCCATGGCATATTGGAACATTTGATTACCAAGTCCTTCAATTAATTTTACAATAATCATATTTTATTTTTTGTATAAACAATTAATTATAGTTTTTAAATCATTTTTAGAAAGTTCCGGATAGTTTCCGCAATAAAATCCGTTATTATGTATAAAGTTTGTTCCAGGAAGATTAAGTTTGTTTCTCACATATTTTTTATAAAAAGGTTGTTCTTGGATATTTCCAGCAATCATAGGTCTTATTTCAATATTCGCATCCAAAAATCGAGCCATATATTTTTTTCTTAACAGAGGTGTTTTGCAAATTATGGGCATAGCAAACGGAGATATTCTAAGTAAATGATTATGATCTATTAAAATAAGATCATCGTTTTCTTTTATAATCTTCTCTGCTATTAAAAAGTTTTCTTCTCTCTTTTTTATATTTTTATCTAATAATTTTAATTGTGATAATCCGAGAAACCCTGTAATTTCTGTGGGGCGCATATTAAAACCTAAATCATAGAATGTATATTTTGCGTTAAATTCAGAAGATATTTTATAATTTTTTCGCCAATATTTTTGTCTGTGTTTTGGAAGGTTTCTATCCCATCCGTTTGCTCTTGTGATACGAAGCATTTCTGCAAATTTATAATCATCAGTGCAAACCATTCCTCCTTCTATTGTTGACATATGATGAGCTACAAAAAAAGAAAAGCTTCCACCAATGCCAAAATTACCAGAATTACCACTTGGTAATTTTGTTCCTAGAGATTCACAGTTATCTTCAATTAAAATTATATTATTTTTATGACATATTTTTTTAATTTTTTGAAGATCGCCAGTGAATCCTAAAGCATTAGTTATAAAGAAGGCGTCTATTTTTACTTTTGATAATACGTCTAATAAATTTGTAGACATTACATTTAAAGTATTAATATTACAATCTATTGCTATTGGCTTCATTCCTAATTGAATAATAGGCATTACGTTAGTCGACCATGTAAGAGAGGAAAATCCTATAGAATCACCATTTTTTATTTTTCCTAAATTTTTTAATGCTTGGAGCATTGCTAAATTTGCACTTCCTCCACTATTAAAAAGAATTGCTTCTTTGCAATTTTGTTTTTTTGCAAAAGCATTTTCAAAATCTTCGCACTTTTTCCCCATGCTTAATTTATCACTTTTTAAAATAAAATTTGCTAAAGCTTTTTTTGTTGCTCGTTCGTTAAGAAAAGCGTGTTTCATTAATGGAATCATTTTATTTTTGTATATTATTGTATTAATTTATTTTTTTAATAATTTTTTAATAAATTTTTTATAATTTCTTTCTTTTAGATAAATAAAAAATGATCTGGGCAGTCTAATTAAAAGCAAAAATATTGCTAATGGGCGATAAGGGGTTTCTTGCAAGGCCTCTATGTGTCCTTGCAAATATTGTTTAAATCGACCGAAAGGGAATATATGATTTTTTGGGTTTTTAATTATAATTTTTTTTGCTTTATCAGGTGTATCGTTTTTATTTAATTCAGGACTTGAAAATCCACCAAGTCGTTTTTTAAATAGAATGTTTTTATCAATAAATATTTCAAAGTGACTAACGATAGCGAGGCTAAAATGGTAATCAGATCCCCATACCATTCTTTGCGGATAAATTTCCCATACTTTTTTTATAGCTTTAGTTTTGAATACACTATACATCAAATTGCATTTTCCTAATATTTCAGGTTGGAGAATATATTTTATAATTTGTTTCATGCTTGGTTTTCCGGAAAGTTTAGCCATCTCATTTAACTCTCTTAAATTTCTTCCGTAGGAATCTACGTCCGCTACAACAGTGGTAGCAATATCAATTTTTTTATCTTCTATATTTTTAACACATGTTTTAACGAAGTCTTTTTCCCAGAGGTCATCTTGCGAGGCCCACATGAAATAAGGCAAATTGGCCTTATTTAAAACAAATTCAAAATTTGGAAACATGCCAATATTTTTTTCTTGTTTGTAATAAATAATTCGTGAATCTTTGTCAGCGTATTCTCTGCAAATTATAGAGGAGTTGTCAGTGGAGTTGTCATCTGAAATATATAATTCCCAATTTGTATATGATTGATTTATTAAAGAATTAACTGCCTCTTCAAGAAAGCGTTCTCCATTGTACACTGTCATTCCTATAAATACTTCATTTGTCATAAATTTTTGTTTTTTTAGAGAAGAATATTTTCCCATTCTAAACGAGGACGTACTACTCCTGGGATTTTTTGGTTGAAGTCGTTTTTTCTGGAGTTCATAATATTATCAATAACATTAAATACGACAGCTTCTTGTTGTGAGAAGTGAATTTTAAGCGGCTTCATAGTTGATACAACAACTTGTGCTGTATAAGTGCCTTCGTTTAATAAATTTTCTGGAATCCACATAGTAGCGCGGTGTTTTCCTTTCACTCCTAATTTTTTATTATATTCTTCATGATTCATAAAAGCACGTTCACCTGTTGACGTGAAAATATGTATGTTTGGGATAGGAGTATATTCATTTTTTAATATTTCATATGTAAAATCTATTCCTATTTTTTTGTCTGCAGTAGTGAAAGGTATCTTATTATAATTTTCATCTATAATTCTAGCAGAATGAAGGATGGCGACATCATCTCCGGGAGCTTCTTCTTTTTTCCACTTTGTTTCTGTTCCTCGAGATCCTATTTCGGCAATATAGCGGTTTATTACTTTTTCTGTTTCATCAAACATAACAACCTTACCTTTTTCAAGAAGAATTGTTTTTTTACAAAGTCTCTGAATTGCCGCCATGTTGTGGCTTACAAAAAGAATTGTTCTACCTTCGGTTTTTGAGGTAGCATCTAATTTACCAAGAGATTTTTTTTGAAATTCTGCATCTCCTACAGCCAAAACTTCATCTACGACTAGAATATCTGGTTCCATGTGAGCCGCTACAGCAAAGGCTAGTCGAACATACATCCCAGATGAATATCTTTTTACTGGAGTGTCTAAAAATTTTTCTATTCCAGAGAATTCTACGATATCATCAAAACGTTCAACTATTTCTTTTTTTGTCATTCCTAGAATTGCGCCATTAAGAAAAATATTTTCTCGACCCGAAAGCTCTGGGTGAAAACCGGTGCCAACTTCGAGTAATGAGGCAACACGACCATTTAATTTTATTTCTCCAGTCGTTGGGGGAGTGATTCTAGAAAGAATTTTTAGAAGAGTAGATTTTCCAGCACCATTTGATCCTATAATACCAATTATTTCACCTTTTTTAATCGTTAAGTTTACGTCTTTAAGTGCCCAGAATTCTTCTTTTTCTATTCTGCCTAATGCTTTTTTTGCTTTGTGCTTAGCATGTTTGAAAGGATTTTTTAATATATTTGTTATTACATCTCTTAGCGAAACATAACCACCACGTTGATGCGTGATGTTATATTTTTTTCCTACATTTTTTATTTCAATTGCGTTTTTCATATATAAAATTATTTAAACGATATCAGCGAAATGTCGCTCTGTTTTTTTAAAAAATACTACACCTATTACAAGTAATATTAAAACAGCTATTAGGGAAATTCCGAGTAGCTCCCAGTTTATAGGGGCATTGCCAAAAAGAGCAGCCCGAGATGCTTTTATTACTCCTGTCATCGGATTCATGGCTAGTATCCAGGAGTATTTTCCTGCAATACTTGCCGGGTATATTACAGGGGTTACAAAAAGCATCATCTGGATAAAATAAGGAAGAATATAACGAACATCTCGGTATTTAACGTTTACAGATGCTAAAAATAATCCACCGCCAACAGCTGCAATAAATGTTATTAAAAGTAATAATGGTAAAATTAAAATAATTATTAAATTAGGAACGAAATTATAATAAAACATTAATCCTACAAGAATCAGTGAAGCGATACCAAAATCAACAAATTTAGTAACTATTCCTGAAATTGGCAAGATAAGTCTTGGGAAATATACTTTTGTTATTATGCCAGCATTTCCAACCAATGAATTACTTGTTTCGGTAAGTGCGGTTGAGAAAAATTGCCAAAATAAAAGACCAGAGTAAACGAAGATTGGATAGGGAATTCCGTCGGAAGGCATTTTTGCCAAGCCTCCAAAGAAAACACTAAAAACTACCATAGCCATGAAGGGTTGAAAAATTGCCCAAGCAACACCAACAAATGTTTGTTTGTATCTAACTTTGATATCTCTCCAAGCAAAAAAATATGCTAGTTCACGATATTGCCAGACTTCTTTGAAATCATTCCAGCTGAAAGTTTTTTTAGGTTTTATTACTATTGTTTTCATATTGTTTGTATAGTCTGTAAAGTTCTTAAAGTTACTTTATGACTTTATAGACTTTTGACTTTCTGACTTTATAAACTATTCTTATACCATTTATAAGTATTTTTAATTCCGGTTTCTAAATCAATTTTATATTTCCAGCCAACTGTATGTATTTTATCAACATTTAATAATTTTCTAGGTGTGCCATTTGGTTTTGATGTATCCCATTTAATTTCACCTTTAAATTTAGTTTCTTTTTTAATAATTTCAGCTAATTTTTTAATAGTTATATCAATTCCAGTGCCGATATTTATTATTTCTGATTCGTTGTAATTTTTCATCAAAAATATACAGGCGTCAGCTAGATCATTAACATGAAGGAATTCTCGCTTGGGTTTCCCAGTACCCCAACACATTACTTCGCTATCGTTATTTATCTTAGCATCATGAAATTTTCTAATTAAAGCTGGCAGGGCATGAGACGATTTTAAATCAAAATTATCATTTGGTCCATATAGGTTAGTCGGCATTACTGAAATAAAATTTGTTCCGTATTGCTTGTTGTATGATTCGCACATTGTCAAGCCTGCAATTTTGGCGATAGCATAGGATTTGTTAGTCGGCTCCAGTGGACCAGTTAATAAGTATTCTTCTTTTATGGGTTGGGGGGCATTTTTTGGATAAATACATGAACTGCCCAGAAATAATAATTTTTTTATATTATTTAAATAAGCATTATGAATAACGTTATTTTGTATTTGTAGATTTTCGTATATGTAATTAGCTGGATAATTTACGTTATCTATAATGCCTCCGACTTTTGCAGCAGCTAAAAAAATAAATTCTGGCGATTCATTTTTAAAAAATTTTGTCACAGCATTAAAGTCTAATAAATCGAGCTCAGCTCTTGTTCTGGTTATTATATTGGTGTAGCCAAGTTGTTTTAATGATCTTAGTATGGCGGAGCCAGCCATTCCTCGATGTCCGGCTATGAAAATTTTTGAATTTTTTTGCATATTGTTTTGTGATAATAATTTATTGTTTATTGTTTTTGATTTTTTTACTCCAAAAAGAATCTCCAATTTCGGCTAATATTGAAGAATATTGATTTAATCTTTTTTGTTTAAGTTCTCTGTTGTTTTCTTCATAAAGTTTTTCACTTTCATCGTAGTCAAAGGAGACGGGGACTGAGGATATTTTTTTATTGTCAGAGTAGGCGTTAATTACCGGCTTAATAATTGAATCCCATTTGTCGAGATCACTTTTGTAGTTAAGGAAATATTGTGCGCCTGCTTTATTGAACATTTTAGGGCCAAACCATAAATCATATATTTTATCTAGCTTATCAGAGGCTTTTTTGTTGGCTCTTGATTCTATCCATGATTGAAATTTTGGCATTGAGTTTTTGTTTTTTCTTTCTGGTACAACTATGTCTGCATTTCCTTTTCTTAGGATATTTATCATGTCAGATATATTATTCTCGCAAAGTAGACTCCATTTTTCTGGTTCTGCCCATAGGTAATTTGTTGGAGTATTATTTTGGGAAATTTTAATAGCTTCGTTGAGTGCGTGCCTGCGGCTTTCTCCCATGCTTAAATCAGTTTTTTGTACTAGTTTAATATTTTCATACTCTTCTAGTTTATTTAAAAAAGAAGAATTTGATCCGCCGTCTATTACTACTGTCTTTATTTCAAGTTTATCGGCATTTTCAAAAAATTTTAATGCAAGTTTTTCTCTTATTTTTGAAGTATCATCCTCTTTGTAGAAAGTTGTTGTGAAGATAATCAAATCATCAAATTTTTCTTTTTTTTCTTGTTGTTCAATGCGTTTTTGAATCTCGAAATTTTCCATATTGTTAAATTAAAATTTTTACTCATCTAAAGCTTGCTTTGTTGAGGGTGTAGTTATTTCGGTTAGTTAATAGCCGTTATTTTTTAAATGCATTTCTTTTTCTGCTTCTTTCATGTCGCTTTCTATCATTTCTTTAACTAGTTCTTCAAAGGATATTTTGGTTTCCCAGCCGAGCTTTTCTTTTGCTTTTTTTGGATCACCTAGCAGGGAGTCAACTTCTGTTGGGCGGAAGTATTCTGGGTTTATTTCGATTATAGTTTCTTCTGTATCTTTGTTTATTCCTTTTTCATTAACTCCTTTTCCTTGCCATTCTATTGTGACGTCAATTTCTTTGAAGGCTACTTCACAGAATTCTCTAACAGAGTATTGTTTTCCAGATGCTATTACAAAGTCTTGTGGCCTATCTTGTTGCATCATAAGATACATTGCCTCAACGTAGTCACGAGCATGACCCCAGTCTCGTTTTGCATCTAGATTGCCGAGTTGGATTTTATCTTGAAGTCCAAGCTTGATTCTGCAAACTGCCCTAGTTACTTTTCTAGTAACAAAGGTTTCACCGCGACGAGGTGATTCATGATTAAAAAGAATTCCACTTACCGCAAATATATTATATGCTTCACGGTAGTTAATTGTAATCCAGTGAGAGTAAAGCTTGGCTACTCCATATGGGCTTCTAGGGTAGAATGGAGTATTTTCGTTTTGTGGTGGGGTAGAGGCACCAAACATTTCACTAGTTGAAGCTTGGTAAAAGCGTGTTTTCTTTTCGAGTCCTAGTATACGAATGGCTTCTAGAATTCGCAAGGCTCCAATAGCATCTGAGTTGGCAGTATATTCTGGAGTTTCAAAGGAAACTTTTACATGACTTTGTGCACCAAGATTGTATACCTCGTCTGGTTGAATTTTTTTTAGTAAGCCAACAATATTGGTTGAATCAGTTAAGTCTCCATAATGTAAAATAAAGTTTCTGTTATTAATTTGCGGATCTTGATAAATGTGGTCGATACGAGCGGTATTAAAAGAAGAAGATCTTCTTTTTAATCCATGAACTTCGTAGCCTTTTTTGAGTAATAATTCAGCCAGATATGAGCCATCTTGCCCGGTGATTCCTGTTATTAAAGCTTTCATAAATTAGTCTTTAAAGTTAAAAGTTCATAAAGTCTATAAAGTTTTGATTTATAGAGTTTTTATGAAACCTGATATTAGTTTTGATATTTCAATGGATAAATTATTGAAATTTTTATAATTTTCATTATTTGTGTAATTTAGGGCTTGTGCTAAATACAGCATTGATCTTACTTCTCCGCATGAGCCTTTGGCAATAAAAAGAAAATATTTAAATTCTTTATCGCTTTTTCGCTCAAATCCTTCTGCAATATTATTCATTATTGACACAGACGCCCTTTGAATTTGATCTTTGAATCCAAAATCTTTACATCTATAAAATTCTTTATAAATATCTATTGTCATTGTTTTGGCTTTTTGCCAGGCGATAATATCTTCAAATTTTTCAATTTTCATAAAATTAAGATAACTTTAGACTTTATGGACTTTAGACTTTAAGGACTTTATAGACTTTATAGACTTTATAGACTTTAGACTTTATAGACTTTAGACTTTATAGACTTTATAGACTTTATAGACTTTAGACTAATGCCTACCATTTGTTTATTTTATTAATAACCTTCTTTTTTATATTAAGATATGATTTAGTGGCTTCTTTTTCTACTTTAGGTGAAACTAATCGAAGTAGTTCTTTACCGAGAATACGATATTGACCACCTACTTTATTAGCCTTAATTAAGCCTTTTTTAAGCAGGCGCTTGATGGTGCTATTAGAAATCTTTAGAATTTCTTGTGCTTCGTGGGTAGTATATATGGCATTTTGCTTTATTTCTTCATTTGTATTTTTCATATTATGAATTATAACAAAGTGTCAAAAAGTGTCAATAGGTTTCAATGTAATAATTTAAAAAAGACAAAAATTTTTATATTTTGTCCTTTTTTTGGAATTAATTAAAAATATTAAATTCCTCCCTTAGATAAAATAGTAGCTATAGTTTTTAGTATAATAGACAGGTCAAGATAAATTGATCTGTTTTTTATATAAAAGAGATCGTATTGTATTTTTTTCATAGTGTCTTCGTAGTTTGGAGAGTGATACTCGCCAGATATTTGGTCCCAGCCGGTGATACCAGGCTTTACTAATGTCCTCTCATTAAAGAATGGTATTTGTTTTTCTAGGGTTTCGGCGAGCTCAGGTCGTTCTGGTCTTGGTCCTACAAAACTCATTTCACCTTTTAGTATATTTATCATTTGAGTAAATTCATCAATTCTAGTTTTTCTCATAAAATTACCAACCTTGGTGGTGCGAGAATCATTATGCTCTGCTGGGTCAGGATTATTCTTGATAGTTTTTTGTGTACGAAATTTAATTAATCTAAAAATTTTTCCATTCTTGCCAACTCTTTTTTGAATGAAAAATATTGATTCTTTATTTTCAATTTTTAAAGCTAGCCCAATTATAATCCAAAATGGTAGAGTTATTATAAATATCGCCAGAGCTAAAATAAAATCGTATGTTTTTTTTAGATAATCAAAAAACTTTTTATTGCCTTCGTTAAGGTTTTCTAGAAACCACATTTTGTTTATTACGTTCACCGGTATTTTGCCTGTGATGTCTTCGTAGAATTTTGACAAGCCAACAAAGCTTGTTCCAAGTGAAAGACAATCGAACAGAATTGAACGAAGATTATTTGATTCACTAGGATCTTGAGCTAGAACTACGGTATTGATATTTTTTTTAGATATTAAATTTTTTAGATCATTTATATTGTCATAAATTGGCAAGCTAGAAATATTTTTATTTTCTTCATTTATCACAAAAGAGACAAAGTAGCCTAAGTGGGGCTTGTCTTTTAAAAATGTTATGAGCTCTTCTACTTGTTTATTGTGTCCAATAAATGCAATATTTATTTTTGGAGCGTGCGTTTTGATCAAGTAGTTAAATAAATTTCTCCAGATAGAAAATAAAACAGCAAAGACAACGATGAAGATAATTAAGTTTCTTTTCGGTGCGATATTTAGACTTGGGTTTAAATAGAAGTAAGCGGCTGAGAGAAGTCCAGAGATAATTAGAGTCTTAGTGAGCTTCTGATAAAAGCGAGAATTATTAACAGCGATGTTAATATTGTATAGATTGGTAATATAAAAAATGATCAACCAAAAAATAAAAATAAAAGAAAATGGACCAAAATGGTTACTCCACAATCCTTCAGATGGGATACCTTGATATCTAATTAAAAGGGTTAAATATAAAGAGGTGTATAAAATCAAAATATCTCCAATAAGTAAAATAAATTTTTTAATTTTTATATTCATGTAAATTATTGATAAATTTGTGTTTAATTTACCATCTTTTGGTCAAAAAATCAAGTTTTTAGCTATTTATAGCATATTGATTGCTAATAACTATAATGTTATAATTTTAACATGAATAAAGTATCCGAAAAGATAAAAATAAATTGGCCGTTTATAGGAAACGACAATATAATAAAATATTTTTCTAGAAGTATAGCCAATGATAACGTATCAAGCTTTTATTTGTTTTTGGGTCCAAAAGATTTGGGAAAAACTACTTTAGCTATTCATTTAGCCAAGATATTATTATGTCAAAGTAATCAGAAGTCAAATATCGTAATGCCATGCGAGGTTTGTCATTCTTGCAAAAAATTAGATTTGTATAGAACTAAAAAAGAAGATGATGGCCTGGATATACCTCATGGTGATTTTCACATTATCAAAAAAGAAAAAGACAAGAAAAATATCTCTATTGAGCAAGTTAGAGATTTTGTTAACAAAATAAACCTTAGTTCTTTTCTTGGAGGGTATAAAATTGGAATTATAAAAAATGCTGAGAGCTTGAGTAAAGAGGCATCGAATGCTTTACTCAAAACACTAGAAGAGCCAAAAGGTAAGGTAATGATAATAATGATTACTGATAATGAAGAGTATTTGCCAAAAACAATAATATCTCGCAGTCAAGTGATCAGATTTAGACCAGTAAACAAAAATATTATATATGATCATCTAATAAATAATTTTAAGGCATCTCGAAGTCGAGCTAAGAAATTATCCAGATTATCATTGGGCAAGCCGGCAATGTCAGTGAAATATTTTGAAGATCAGGATTTTTATAATCAATATTTAGATGAGATAAGATTTTTTTTGAATATAGTGAAAAGTAATGATATTAATGAAAGATTGGAGATAGTGGGGAATTCAATTGGTAAAAGTATCTCAGGTCAAGAATTGGTTGAAAAAATAAAATTATTGCTAAATATTTGGCAAGGAGTGATTAGGGATCTATTGCTTCTTAATTATGATTTGGCAAATTTGATACAACATAATATAATAGAAGAAGATATTTATAAATTAAAAGAGACGTTTAATCCAAATAGAGTGCTTAGAGTCTATAATATTTTTCAGAAAGGCAAAGAGTATTTAAATGCCAACGTTAATCCTAAATTTGTTATAGAAGGTGTTGTTATTAATATATAAATTACAAATAACATTAATACTTATTTAATATTTATAAAAATATGCAAAAATTTAAATTTTCGATTCTTTTATTAATAATCTCTGTATTTGCTCTTAGTGGTTGTTCAATAAGTTTAAAATCAGATAGCAGTGGTAGTAATGGAGGTGTTTATTTTACAAACAATAAGGGTGATAATTGGCAGAGAAAGGTTCTTATACCAACTACTAGCGGAAGTCCAAAAAGTATTGCTGGGTTAGATGTGTCTTCTATCGCCATTGATCCATCTGACCATAAAGCCATTTATTTCGGCAGTGTTAGTAATGGTCTTTTTTATTCATATGATCAAGGTGCTGGCTGGAGACACGCGAGTCCTTTGAAGCAAATTACTATTACTAATGTTGCCGTTGATCCTGATTCGAAATGTATAATATATACAGCTATTGGAAATAAATTGCTTAAATCAACTGATTGTAATAGAACATGGGAGCAAGTATATAATGATAATAGTATAAATGTTTTAATTAATACTATTGCTATTGATGCTTATGATACAAGTATAATCTATATAGGAACAAGTCGAGGAGAGATTATAAAAAGTGTTGATAGAGGAGGTAATTGGCAGACAATTGGTCGCTTTGACGATGACGTAAAAGAGATTGTGATAAATCCAAGTGATAGTAGAATTATTTTTACAGCTA
Organism: uncultured Gammaproteobacteria bacterium; assembly: GCA_964613625.1. GTDB lineage: Bacteria > Patescibacteriota > Patescibacteriia > Patescibacteriales > CAZTIC01 > CAZTIC01. The sequence goes on from CAZTIC010000002.1 coordinate 32,089, forward strand.
CCTTGAATAAAGGAATTTTTCGAACTAAAGATGGCGGAGAAAATTGGTTAAGTCTTAAAGAAAATTTGGAAGAATTTAGGAGGGCAAATAGATTTAAAGATATTGTTATTCCAGTAACAGATTCTGGTGAAGTATTTTTGGCAAATGGTTACGGTCTTTTGAAAACAACGGATTATGGTGATACTTGGAAGAGCATTAATTTAATTACTCCAGAAACTAAAACGGTGATAAATTCTTTGGCAGTAAATCCAAATAATTCAGATGAGATTTATTATGTAACTAATTCTACTTTCTATAGATCGCTTGACGGAGGAGAGAGTTGGGCTACCAAGAAATTGCCAACCACTAGAGCTGGATGGAAATTGTTGGTAGATTATGAAGATCCAAATATTATCTATATGGGTGTTAGAACCTTAAAAAAATAATTAAAATTAATTTTTCACTATTTGTCATCCTGGAGCGAAGCGGTAGGATCTAATTTGTTAAATTGCTAGAGATTCTATCACTGCGCTAGTGCTTCGTTCCAGAATGACAAGAATTTGTTATTAAATAATTAAAATAAATATATGAATCAATATTTACAAAATAAACAAGGAGAATTTGAAAAAATAATTAATTTTTTCAAAAAAGAAATAGTAAACATAAGAACTGGACGAGCTAATCCCGCTATTCTTGAGGGGGTGCAAGTAGAGGCTTATGGAACAAAAACTCCTTTGAATGGTATGGCTAGTATTGCTGTTAATGATGGCAGGAGTATTACTATAACTCCGTGGGACAAAAGTGTTATCAAGGATATAGAAAAAGCTATTGCGAGTGCGGATCTAGGAGTTGGCGCGGTAAACGAGGGTGATCAAATTAGAATTACTGTTCCTGAAATGACTGAAGAAAACAGAAAAGAGTTAGTAAAGAAACTGAATGAAAAACATGAAAAATCTCGTATATCTATTAGGCAGGTTCGAGATGAAATAAAAGACGAGATTGAAAGCGCTGAAAAAGAAAAGCAAATTTCCGAAGATGAAAAGTTTAATTTTTTGAAAGAATTAGATGAGGAGGTTAGTAGTAAAAATAACGCATTAAAAGAAACTACTGACAATAAAGAAAAAGACATAATGACAGTTTAATAAATTTAGAATTACGAATTAAAAATTATAAATTATTTTTTGTTCATAATATGTAAAAAATGTTTTTAACTATAGTAACTTTTATAGTAGTTTTATCAATTTTGGTTTTTGTTCATGAGCTTGGACATTTTTGGACTGCTACAAAATTTGGAGTAAAGGCTGATGAATTTGGTTTTGGATTTCCACCAAGAGTTTGGGGAATGTATCGGGACGAAAAAGGTAAATGGATACAGGTGCGTGGCAATAAAGAAGTAAAAGATCCTCCTAATACAATTTATTCAATTAATTGGTTGCCCTTGGGTGGATTTGTGAAGATCAAAGGAGAAGATGGTGAGGACGAAGACGACAAAGATAGCTTACTTAGTAAGCCGATTTGGCAAAGAGCTATAGTGATGTCAGCTGGAGTTACGATGAACGTGCTATTAGCAGCGGTTTTAATTTCTATTGGTCTTATGATTGGTCTGCCTCAGTCTATTGATGACTTGAGTCCAAAAGCTCGAATCGAGAGTGAACAAGTTCAGATATTACAAGTGATAAAAGAATCACCGGCGGCTAATGCTAATTTTCAACTAGGAGATGTTATTTTAAATATAGATGGAAACGAATTCGTTCAAGTAGAAGACATTCAAAAATATGCTCACGATAATATTGATAACGAAATTAATTATTTAGTGTTAAGAGAAGGTGGGGAGATGCAGATAAAAGTGACTCCGGAGTTCAGAGAAGATACGGGAAAAGGTGGAATAGGTGTTTCTATCACCAAAATCGGTCTTGTTAGTTATCCTTGGTATCTGGCAATTTATGAAGGTTTTAAAACAACTTTTATTTTACTCTGGATTATTTTGGTAGCTTTTTATGAGCTTATAAAGGGATTAATAACAGGACAGGGACTCAGTGCTGATATCGCAGGTCCTGTTGGTATAGCAACTCTTACTGGCCAAATGGCTAGGATGGGTTTTGTTTATATCTTACAGTTTACAGCTCTTCTTTCTATTAATTTAGCTATAATTAATTTTTTACCATTTCCAGCTCTTGATGGTGGTAGAATATTATTTTTGATAATAGAAAAAATAAAAGGTTCCCCAGTAAAGCGTGAAGTAGAGAACGCTATTCATAATATCGGCTTTATGTTGCTTATGCTTTTGGTGCTAGTTGTTACTTTCAAGGACGTAGCAAGGTTTGGAAATGTTTTTAAGATGTTATTTGATAAAATTATTGGATAAAAATATAAATTAATAATTAATTAAAATATTATGCAAATTAAAATAAAAGCTACAAAGATAGAATTAACAAGTGAATTGAAGAGTTATATTCAAGAGAAGATGGATATGTTAGATAAATATCTTGGTAGTATTCAAGTGATAAATTGTGATGTTGAAGTAGGAAAGAGTGTTGGTGGACAGAATAGTGGCGAAATATTTAGATGCGAAGTAAATCTTCAAGTGCCAAATGAGATTCTTCGTGTAGAGAAAACTGAAAAAGAATTATACAAAGCCATAGACAAGGTAAAAGATCATTTAGCTAGATCTATTAGAAGATATAAGCAGAAATTAATTGATAAGAGTAGGAAGGTTTAAACACCTCACCCCTTCGCTTCACTCTTCCCCTCTCCTAGTCAGGAGAGGGATTTTTAATAGGGTTTAAATGTACAGAGATATCTCTGTACATTTTATTTTTGTGTTTATATTTGCTTTAATATTAGTTAATATTTGGATGGTAGTATTTTAGGGTGGGTAGTAGGGTGGTTTTAGGTGTTAGGTTTTTTGTCCCCTCTCCTTTGCAGGAGAGGGTTGGGGTGAGGTAGTTTAGATAGAAAAAAATAGTATTATAACTTTCAAGGTTCTGAAATAAAAAATCTCTTCTTTTTGTCATTTCCGCGGAGGAGGGAATCCAGGATTAGTTCGTAGGAATGTGAATTATTAATATCCGAATTAATATATTTTACTTTTTGTAAGAAAAAAATAACAATCCCGAGTACTCGGGATTGGGGTGAACAATTCGCTATCACGTCAATTGTAATTAATATGCGTCTAGCAGGGGCGCTCAGTGTCTCACCCCAAACCCCGGATGGTTTTAAATAGGTAAATTTATTTTTTTAACTATTCCTTTATTTGCGTCTACTTCAACTAAGTCTCCATCTTTAAATATTTGAGTAGCATTTTTTGTTCCGACAATACAAGGTTTTTTCATTTCGCGAGATATGATCGCGGCATGACAAAGGAGACCTCCTTCATCGGTTATAATTGCTGAAGCTTTTGACATTAAAGGAAGAAAATCAATATTTGTCATAGATGTTGCCAAAACATCACCTATTTTTAGTTTAGATCCATTTTTCATCGGTGAAATTATAATTTTTATTTTTCCCAATATTTTGCCAGGACTAGCTGGAATTCCACGTAATTTTTTAGATAATATTTTTGGCGTTGTACAATTTAACAATTTTGTAATTTCGTTTTTATCATATATAAAGTGGATTTTTTTATTATCAAAATATAATGCAGAATATTTTTTTCTTTGGTTAATAGTAATTTTTTTGATTATAATTTTGTTTTCTTTTAATGATTTTTTTATTTCTTTTCTAGATAAAAATAATAGATCAGATAAAGATATTTTTAATCGTTTAGCAATTTCTATATATAATTTGCTTGCATAATAATAGCCCTCTCTTCTAACATCATTACGATGATCTCTGTAATAAGCTATTTCATGACAAGTATTGATTAATTTAAATAGTTTTGAATTTTTATTTATATCGTTTAAAATTTTTTTAAAATTTATTTTTGTTGTATTAAATTGGTTGTTTATTTTTTTTATTTTTTGTTCTGGAGAGATTTTTTTGTCTTTTAATATTTTAGATACTTCTTTTCGAAAATATTTTATATTCAATGGTGGTTCATCAAAGTTTAATATATTAAAATAAGCGTATTTATTTGTAAGTTTTTTAAATTCTATATTTAATATAGATTTTTTTATTTTTTTATTTTTTATTTTTTCAGCCAAATGTAAAATATCTAATTTTTGTTTAAAAATCGCTGATTTTTTTTCGGGAAATAAAATAGTGTTTAAATAATGATCAAAATTGTTTTTTTGCTTTGTTTCTTTAAAATATTTTTTTAATTCTTTTTTTAATTCATTAACAATATATTCATCGAGAATAAAAATTATCCATAAAAAATTATTAAAATTATCCTCTTTTATTACAAATTTATTTAATAACTGAGATAAACTATTATTACTCATTTTTGATAGTTTATTTTTATCAAAATTTTTACAAAATTTTAAAAAAGAACTAAATATTTTTAAAGCTTGTTTTTCATATAATTCAAAAAATGATTTGCTATATATTTTTTTTAATAAATAATTTAGTATATTATTAAGTTGATTTTTATTAACATAACATTGAGCTATTTCGTTTTCTATTATTATTAATTGGTTAGTAAATTTTGGTCCAAAGTATTTTGAAAAATATAAAGTGCAATTCATAATATTTTCTGCCCATCGAAAAGTAACTCTTCTTGTACCCCATTTTTTCCAATTATTTTTTTTGATTTTATTAATTATTATTTTATTCATATAAAAATTTGTAGTTTAAGATAGAAATTTAATTAATTTGTTTAATTATATTTAATAAGCTAAAATTAATTTAGTATTACTTTTGATTAATTTGGCGTAAATTCCGTATTTTGAGACTATTTCTCGGAGGATTAGGATGATTATTATAGATATTACTATAGCCAAGTTTTCGTTGATAAAACTTAGGAAATAGAATATGTTTTTTTCTTCGTAGGCTCCGCCAATTGCGAAGGTTAGTGTGCCGAGGAGATCGAGTAAATAAATCATAATAAGATAATTAAGTATTTAAATATTAGCAAATTAGTTAGTTAGTTACAACTTAGTTATATAAAAATATAAAATTGTTCGGTTTATTTTTTTTAAATCGTCTCCTCTCCTAGACAGGAGAGGGTTAGGGTGAGGTAGAAAAAAGGTCGTCAAAGACACTATCCTTGTTACCCCTCACCCCAGCCCTCTCCCGGAAGGGAGAGGGGGTAAGACAATAAAATGAAAAAAAATATAATTAAAATAAGAATAATATTTTGGACTATATTAGTAATAATAGTTTTTGCTTTGTTTTGGTTTGCAGTGGTGCCTATTGGCCGTGTTTCATATTTAACTGATTTTTGCAAATCTAGTGAATTTATTGGCGTACTGACTCCAACCGAAAGATTGGATGGTGATAGTGGATGTGTGCAAAAAATAATTGGTGATCCGGTTTATTTTTCACTAAGGACTCCAAGGACTTTTGACAAAGCTACGATGGAAATAAAATATAGAACTTCAGAAAATTATCCAGGGGTGATTGAGATTGGGAATTTGGTAGATAATATTGTTTGGCGTTATGATCTTGGCCCAATTGAAAATGAAGCGATTAATAAATTATCTTTGGTGTGGGACGCGATTCAGGAGGAAGAGATCATGTTACTTCAAAGAGATAAGAAATATAATAATATACAAGATTTTTTAGACGAAATAGAGAAAGAAGATAGTGAAATAAACATTGATGAGTTATTGTTGTATAATTATGATTTGCAAAAAGAATATATTTTGAAAGATTATGTTTCAAGTGAAGAAAATAATTCTATAGTTATACCTCTTCGTGGTTCTTATCAATTTTATACATACATAAAAGACGAAGATTTAAAATTTGATTTTAGTATTATAGATTTAAATCAAAATAGAGATAAGGATAGTATTGAAGTATTAGTTTTTTATGAAGATCAAGTAATAGAAAGTGTCGAATTGGAAGATGACGGTAATAACAAGGATGATAGCGTTATGTCTCTAGAGCGAAATTTAAACCTTAATTCAGTTAACTTGCCCGAAGGAGTTTATAAAATAGAAATTAAGGCAAATAATGATATTATTACCACTAATATTGAAACCAAGCAAAGTAAATTATCTTTTATGAATAAGCTTTGGATATATAATAATGATGATGATATTGAAAATATAGATTTATATACTAACAGCAACCATCTTCAGTTTAATACTGCAAGTCCTGAAAGTTTACAAACAGTAACGGTCAATGATAAAGATATAGCAATAGAAGAAACATACAGTCAATACGCAGTTAATGTTTTGCGAGCAAGTTCAACAGAATTATCTAAAATATATTTAGAGCGAGACGGAATCATAGTGTCTGGAAATGGATTGTTTAGTTTTAATGAAGAAAATTATTTTAATCCAGTTATTAAAAAGTTTGATTCTAATGTTGATATTAATAATGAAAATATTAATTTTGTCTTGGCTGATTATAAAATCCCAGACGTTGAGGGTGAGTGGAGGATAGTTACACAAGAATTTAATTTAAAAGATTCCTATCGAGAATTTTATAAATACGGATTTATTATTTCTGTTCCGGGTCTAGATTCTGAAGATGATATCAATGACTGGGTCGAAATAGATAAAATAATATTTAATCTCGAAGGAAGAGGTTTATTTGAGAAGTTAAAAGAGATATTAGGTTTTTAATATGAAGAAAATATTTTTAAAAGAATTGTTTTATGTTCTGACTGGTGCGCTGGTTATTTTTGGCTTGATGGAGTTATTTTGGGATAGAGTAGTTTTGACTTATATTAATATAAATTGGGTCTTGATTTTGTGGTTGGTTGTTGCTATATTTATATTGTTGCAGAAATATGAAATTAACGAATAAAAATACGAAATTAACGAATTTTTTACCATGAACATTAATTTTGAAAAAATTAAAAAAAATCTACCACTAATAATAATTGGGTTGTTTTTTATTGCGCCATTACTTAAATCAAAAATAGTTTTGGTACTTATTATTATTGGTTTTATATATTTTGTAATTAATAAATCAAAAAAAGGGATTTTGTCTCAATTTTTGAATAATAAAAATAATATGGATAATGTAATAGACGTAAATAGTTTAAAAAATGTAAAAAAGGCTAAAAACTTATTTGTTAGTATAATTTTAGCCGTTTTGGTTATTTGGTTATTCTTCGCTTCAATTGTAATAGTTGATGCTGGAGAAACTGGAGTGTATTCACTTTTTGGAAAAGTGAAGGATGATGAGCTAAGATCAGGATTTCATCTTGTAATTCCTCTCGCAAAAGTTACAAAAATGAGTATTCGGACAGAGGAGTATACTATGAGTATAGCTCAAGGAGAAGGTAAGAAGATTGGCAATGATGCTATTGCCTCACTTACTAAAGAGGGCCTAAGTGTTGATCTTGATATGACAGTTTTTTACAAGCTAGATGAAAATAAAGCCTCTGATGTTTATAGAGAACTTGGTCTAACTTATGATGAAAAAATTATCAGACCAACAATTAGAACGGCAATTAGAGATGTGATCGCTCAGTACGATGCCAAAGATATTTATAGTGAAAAAAGAGAAGAAGCAGCCGATAAAATATTAGAGGTAGTAAAAAATAATTTAGATCCAAGAGGAATAACGGTAGAGGAGGTTTTACTTAGAAATGTAGCCTTGCCAGCGAACCTTGCTAATAGTATTCAGGAAAAATTGCAGGCTGAACAAACTGCGCAAAAATACGATTTTTTACTTGAGACAGAAAAAAAGGAAAAAGAAAGAATAATTATTGAGGCCGAAGGTCAAAGAGATGCGCAAAAGATTATTAATGAAAGTTTAACTACAAATTATTTGTATTATCTCTATATTAATGATTTGAAGAGTAGAGAGGGAACTATTTATGTTCCTACTAGTTCAAGTACTGGAATGCCTTTATTTAGAAATGTTGGTAATTAATTCTTTGCATAATTATGATAAAAGATGTAGTAGTAAAAAAATTGAATAGATACGAAGATGAGCGAGGTTGGTTAACTGAAATTTATCGTGAGGATGAATTAAATTATCAATCGGTTATGTCTTATATAAGTTCAACCAAGCCGGGTGTAGTGCGCGGACCGCATGAGCATAAGGAACAGTCGGATATGTTTGTGTTTTTGGGTCCTGGGAGTTTTGAGCTACATCTTTGGGATAGGCGAGAGGATTCAGATACCAATGGAGAGTATTTTAAAGAAATATTTGGTGAAGATAATCCGGCGGCTGTAATAGTACCACCCGGAGTTGTTCATGGCTACAAAAATATTTCTGATATTGATGCAATATCTATTAATTTACCCAACAAGCTTTATAAAGGAAAGAATAAACAAGAAGAAATTGATGAGATAAGGTGGGAAGATGACGAGAATTCACCATATAAGATAAATTAAAATAATAATCCACAATTTTCAATTCGTAATTCGTGATTGAAAATTGAAAATTGATTATATGGATTGTGTATTTTGTAAAATAGTAGTGGGAGCTATTCCTAGCTACAAAATATATGAAAACGATCATACTTTAGCTTTTTTGGATATTAATCCAGTGAGTCCCGGTCATACTTTAGTGATTTCCAAAAAACATTATTCCAATCTAGAAGATATTCCAGAAAAGGAATTGTGCGAAATGATTAAAACTGTAAAAAAAGTTGGCAAAGCCCTTAAGGATGGCTTGGGAGTAGAGGGATATAATATTCTCAAAAACAATGACCCAGTTGCTGGACAAATTATTCCTCACAATCATTTTCATGTAGTTCCAAGGAAAAAAGATGATAATCTTTCTCAGTGGCCACAAGATAAATACAAGGAGGGTGAAGCGGATAATATTTCTAAGAAAATAATAAAAAATATTAATTAGTAAATTTACTTGCAAATTCATATCTTTATAGTTATGAGTTATGCGTTATGAGTTATGCGATTATTAGTAACAGGTGGGGCTGGGTTTATCGGCTCCAATTTTATACATTATTGGCTAGAGAAATATTCAGATGATTATATTATAAATCTGGATATTTTGACTTATGCTGGTAATTTGGAGAATTTAAAAAACGTTGAAAATAATAAAAACTATAAATTTGTTAAAGGGGATATTTGTGATGTGAAACTAGTTAATGATTTAGTTAAAGATGTAGATTTGATTGTTCATTTTGCGGCTGAATCTCATGTTGATCGATCAGTGGTAAATAGCGAAGACTTTATACGAACCAATGTTGAAGGTACTCGAGTGTTGCTAGATGCGGCCAAGAATAATGGTGGCATTAGATTTCATCATATTTCAACTGATGAGGTTTTTGGGAGTCTTGATTTAAATGATTCAAAATTTAATGAACTTACTTCGTATGACCCAAGAAGTCCGTATAGTGCCTCCAAGGCTGGATCTGATCATTTGGTAAGAGCTTATTGTCACACTCATAATTTACCAATCACAATTTCAAATTGCTCAAATAATTATGGCCCTTATCAATTTCCTGAAAAACTTATTCCATTATTTATTACAAATTTGATAGAAGGCGAGAAGGTTCCAGTCTATGGAGAGGGTAAAAATATCAGAGATTGGATTCATGTGGATGATCATAACAGAGGAGTTGATATGATAATTAAAAAAGGTAAAATTGGAGAAACTTATTGTCTTGGCGGAGATAACGAATTAACAAATCTAGAATTAACAAAAAAGGTTTTGAAGATAATGAATAATAGTGAAGAGATGATAGCATATGTAGATGATCGCCCTGGACATGATTTGCGTTATGCAATTGATTTTTCCAAAGCAAAAAAAGAGTTAGGCTGGGAGCCAGAAATTAATATTGAAAATGGATTAGTGCAGACTGTGGGATGGTACAAGGATAACGAAGAGTGGTGGAAAAAAATTAAATTTAAAAAATAGTAAAACATATTTTGAAATTAAATATTTATTAAAATACTAGTTTAAAAGCTAGTATTTTTATTGTAATTAAAATTTTGTATTAAATATTTATTTTCTGCTATAATATAGTTATAAATAAAATATTAAATTTATGAATAAAAAGATATATATTTTAGAGGACGATGCAAATATGTTGTCTGGTTTGCAGGCTAAATTGAGTTTAGTTAATTTTAGTTGTAAAACTAGCAGTGGAAATGTAAGAATAGAGGAAATTATTAAAGATATTCGGATGTATAATCCAGATTATTTGATAATTGATCTGGTGTTGCCAAAAATTGACGGTTTTAATATTGTTAAATTAATTAAAGAGGATGAGATATTAAAGCACAAGATTTTGTTTGTTTTTACTAGCTTGAGTGATAATGATTCTAGAGAAAAAAGTGAACGACTTGGAGTGGATCATTTTTTTGTAAAAGGTGAGTTGGGCATTGATGAATTTATTGAAAAATTTATAAATATTATAAAAAATAAGGAAAAAAATAAATGAAATTTATACTCAAAAAAAAGATATTAATACCTTTAATTATTGTGTTGATTATTATTTTAATAATTGTTTTTAATATGAACAAAGGAGAAGATATCGAATATGTGACAGCTAATGCTGAAATGGGAGACTTGATCCAAACTGTTAGTGAAACAGGCACAGTTAAGGCTAGTAAAGAAATTGAATTAAATTTTTCACAAACTGGCAAGATTAACAAAATAAATATAAATACTGGAGATCAGGTAAAAGAAGGACAAGTTTTAGCTGAGCTTGATTATGAATCTTTGAGTATTAGAAAGCAAGAAGCTGAAGCAAGTCTCGAGATTGCAAGATCAAATTTAACAAAATTACTTCAAGGAGCGACTAGATCAGAGATTGCGGTTAGCGAAGCTAATGTAAAAAAGTTTGAGGTTGCATATAATTCTGCCGTAGAAGAGCTAGGTAAATCTCAAAAAATTGTAGCGGAAAATATTTCTCAATCTCAGAAAACTCTAGATGACTTGATTTCAGATGGAGAGGGAAATATAACTCCTTATGAGCAGGCTGTAATTACTGCTCGAGTTAATTTGGATAATGCTAAGTCAACTTATCAAAAATCAATTGATAATTATGAAGATAGTTTGATCGCAGTCGTAGAAAGTAAGTTGTCAGTAACTAATTCCGCACTAGATAGTATTAATACTATCATTACTGATGATACAGCCGAAAATTACTTGAGTGTGAAACATGTTGCCTATAAGAATGATATGGAATATGCCTATAAGCAAGCTCAGGGGTTTTATAATATAGCTAGAAATAACTTAGCAATTACTAGGAATAGTGCGACAGAAAGCAATATAAAAAATATGATTGAGAGTGCCTTGGAATGTATTAATGAAACATTAGAAAGTCTTAATTATGGCTACAATGCTCTTGAAAATAGTGTTACATCAACTGAGTTTACTCAGACATCTCTAGATGCTTACAAAACAACCATAAATACACAAACAATAAATGTAAACACTGCCGTTTCATCAATTCAAACGGCTGACCAAAATTTATCAAATGCTAGGTTGTCGTATGACACAAATATTTATAGTAAAGAAGATAGTTTAAACAAAGCCAAAGTAGATTTAGATAATGCTATTATTACAGCTCGTAATGCATTGGCGTCTGCTGAAGTGAGTGGAGATCAGCAGGTTACTAGTGCTGAGTCACAAGTAAGTGCCACCAAGGAGGGATGGGACGTATCTATCACTCAGTTAATTGAAATAAAATCACCACCAAGAAGTGAAGATATATCTTTTTATAGAGCGCAGGTGAGGCAAGCTGAAGCTTCTTTTAATTTAATATTGAAACAAATAGACGATAGTGTAATAAGGGCTTCAATAGATGGAACGGTAACTGATATAGAGTATGAAATTGGTGAGCAAGTAAATAATTCTAAGCCAGCTATTAGGATGTTGGGAGAAAATAATTTTGAAATAGAGGTTGATATTTCCGAGGCAGATATTGCCAAAATTAATATTGATAATCCAGTCGAAATTACTCTTGATGCTTTCGGAGATGATGTTGAATTTTTCGGAAAAGTTTATTTTATAGAACCAGCCGAAACTGTAATACAAGAGGTAATATATTATAAATTAAAAATTATTTTTAATGAAAAAGAAAATAATTTAACAAATATAAAATCAGGCATGACAGCTAACGTGATAATAATTACCAATGAAAAAAAGAACGTTTTACTCATTCCTGGACGTGCAATTATTGAAAAAAATGGTAGCGGTAAATTTGTTAGAATACTTAAAGATAATATTTTGGAAGAAATATCTGTTAAGATTGGTATTAAGGGAGACGAGGGTCAAACTGAAGTGTTAGGTGGTATTAAAGAGGGGGATGAAGTGGTTACTTACATTAGAGAGTCAAAATAGATTAATGAAATCCTGCCCCGAGTACTTGGGATAGGATTTATTTGTATGTTAGTTAGTATTAAAAATTTAAAAAAAGAATTTCAAAGTGAAGAGATAGTAACCAAGGTGCTACATGGTTTGTCTTTTAATATTGACCATGGTGAATTTGTGGCCATAATGGGTCCATCCGGTTCAGGTAAATCAACTCTTATGCATATACTTGGTTTACTTGATAGATTGACGACGGGTGAATTCCATCTTGATGGAAAAGATGTGACCAAATTGGATGATGATGAGTTGGCTAGACTTCGAAATGAAAAAATTGGTTTTGTTTTTCAGGCTTTTAATTTACTCAAAAGAACGAATGTATTGGATAATGTTAAATTACCTTTAACTTATTCTAAAGATAAAACAAATATAGAAGATAGAGCCAAGAAAGTACTTGAAAGTGTGGAGCTTGGTCATAGATTGGATTATTTTACCAATCAAATATCTGGTGGAGAAAAACAAAGAGTAGCTATTGCTCGGGCCTTGGTGAATAAGCCTTCTATAATATTTGCTGATGAGCCAACTGGTAATCTGGATTCGCGTTCCGGAGTGCAGATTATGCAAATATTACAAAGATTAAATAATGATGGTAATACTATCGTTATGGTAACACATGAAACATATAC
>CAZTIC010000003.1:0-40419 GCA_964613625.1 uncultured Gammaproteobacteria bacterium
AGATTTTTTTCTGTTTTAGAAAATTTATTGTTTGCTATTAATATTTGATTATCATCATAAACTTTAAGAAATTTTAAATATATTATGTTTGGAACACCTTCTTTTGTTGATGTTGACAAAATGTGTACTTCTTGATTATTAATAATATTTTGAATATGTTTTGGAATTTTCATAATAAAATAATAAATTTTTATAAGTATATAAAACTTTTGTCTTTTTTGAATCATTAAAGCCTTTTTTTCGATTTCGTATAACATGTGCGTGTATGAGAAGTTTGTGAAGCAAATTTGGACGAAGACTTTTGTAAAAAGTCGTAGTCTCATACACGTTGTTATGTGATGTAATGAAAAATTCTTTTTCGCTGATAAGCGAAAATTAATTGAAATATTTTAGTAATTAAAGAATTTAAATAAGCGAACAAGTTTTTCAAGCATCAAAAAGATTGTCAGTATTTCTTGGTAAGCCTAGATTGAAAAAATCACATTTAAATTTGTATACTATTAAAAATATCGTTATAAATAATATTAAAAATACAAGAGTATAACCAAAATATTTTAATACTTTCAATTCTCCACTCTCTTTAGCTTTTTCATTGGAAATATAAGTTGTTTTATCTTTAAATATTTGTGTAATTTCATCAAATCGATTAACTGGAATAAAAATTGGAATATATTTCGTAAACAGTAGCCCCTTTTTAATTAAATAAATAATATTAAATTTTGGAGAAGAGTAAAATTTATGAAGCTCCGGGACAATATTTGATGTTAATATATTTTTATCAAGTAGTATTTTATCATTTTTTTTATCATAGCATAAGTTTAAATTATTATTTTCAATAGTATGTTTTGCATATTTTTTTTTAAATATCAGTTGAATATATCGTGCATGAGGATCTTTCTTTCTTAAAAACAATTTAAGAAAAAAGCTAAGTGATAAAGTAATAAAAATAAAAAATGAACCGCCAGGATTAACTCCCGCAAATGTTAACAAAAAAGAAAACATTGATATCACCAAGATAATCATGATGATTTTTGGTACTGATGATATGTAATATGGTGCTTGCCATGAATGTGTCATATGTATATTTTTAATTAATAAAATATTTCAATTAAATTTGCTCGATAGAGCAAAAGAGTTTTTCGTTATTTCACATAATGTGTGTGCTTGATCCGAAGTTGGCAGATCGAAAACGGAGCGGAGCGGAGTTTTTGAGCTGACAATTTTGGATAAGCTGTGTTATGCGATGTGCGCGAGTTCGAGCGATAGCGAGGCTCGCGTGCAACGCATGGCACGGCTGGTAAGCACACACATTATGCAAAATGTTAGTGAGTGCTCCTGTAGCGATAGCGGAAGGAGTGCGAGTGCATTTTGCATAACAAGTTATATGCGAACTTGTTGTTTTTTTATTTAAAATTAGTTAAAATAAAGATAATTATTTCTAATCAGAAAGCTTTATGAATGGAAATTATCAATATCCTAGTAAGGACCCTATGATTAAACTTGGTCAAGAGCTAAGAATTAGAGGATTTTCTAAACAAACAATCAAAGCTTATCTTTATTATAACAAAGAATTGTTAAAATTTGCAAATAAATCACCAAAAGAAATAACAAAGCAAGATATAAAAGACTATATTGATTGTTTGATTGGATTAGGTAGGTCAGAATCTACAATAAACCTATTGATTAATTCTTTGAAATTTTATTACGAAAATGTTTTACAAAGAAGTTTCTTTGTTCCAAAAATTGGAATTATTCGTCCAAAAAAGTCTAAGAAATTGCCAGTTGTATTATCAAAAGAAGAAGTAGTGCAAATGATTAATGTATTAGATAATATCAAACATAAGCTAATGATACAGATTATGTATGGATCTGGTCTCAGAGTGAGCGAAGTAGTTAATTTCCAAATCAATAATATAGACTTTAGTCGAAAAATTATTCATATAAAAAATGCTAAAGGGAAAAAAGATAGGATTAGTATAATATCAGAAACTACTTTAAATAATATTGAAAAATATTTACGAGAATGTCAACCTCTCGTTTTTTTATTTGAAAGTCATATAGCTGGTAGTAAGATTACTACAAGGACAGTACAAAAAATTATTTTTGAATCAGCGAAAAAAGCTAAAATATTAAAAGATGTTAGTGCGCATAGTTTACGGCATAGTTTCGCTACGTCTTTACTAGAAAACGGTACTGATATAAGGTATATACAGGAGCTATTGGGTCACGCTCGACTCGAAACAACACAAATTTATACCAAAGTAGCTACAAATAAATTGGAAGGGATTGAGAGTCCTATTTAGTTAGTAGAATAAATTATAAAAAATGAAGTTAATAGAAATAAAAGATAAAAATATATATAACAATTTTGTTTCTGGGCAAAAACATAGTCAGTTTTTGCAGTCTTGGGAGTGGGGAGAATTTAATCAGAATATAGGTCTTAGAACAAAGGTGTTGGGATTGGAAAAAAATGGAGAATTAATAATGGGTTTAACTTTGTTAAGGAAAAATTTGGGTTTTGGTAAAAGTTATTATTATGTGCCAAGAATTGGGGTAAAAAATTTAAATGAAATACAATTAAATTTTCTTTTTGAAGAAATTAGAAAAATTGCAAAACAAGAAGATGTTTTGTTTTTGCGCTTCGAACCTAGAAGTGAGCTGTCAAAAGTCAATTGTCAAAAGTCAATTGTCAAAACGCTTGACGTTCAACCTAGTAAGACTTTAATTCTCGATATCTCTAAATCTGAAGAGGAGCTACTAAAAAATTTCAAACAAAAGACTAGATACAATATTCGCTTGGCAGAGAAGAAGGGTGTTGTGGTGCGAGAAATGAAAGATGATAATGATTTTGAAAATTGGTGGAAGGTGATGGAAGAGACAAAAGACCGAGATGGATTTAGATTGCATTCTAAAAAATATTATCGTGAAATGTTAACCTCACCCCAACCCTCTCTTTATAAAGGAGAGGGGGCTAATATAATAATTAAATTATTATTGGCTGAGTATAAAGACGAAATAATCGCAGGAAATATTGTAGCTATGTTTGGTGATATGGCAACCTATGTTCATGGTGCTTCTTCTAATAAATTTCGGAATGTAATGGCGCCTTATTTACTTCAGTGGGAAACAATAAAAATAGCGAAAGAAACAGATATTAAGTATTATGATTTCTATGGTATTGATGAACAAAAATGGCCGGGAGTTACTAGATTTAAATTAGGCTTTAACGGCGAAGAAATAAATTATCCAGGTACATTTGATTTAGTTTTTGATATGAAGTCTTATGGTTTGTATAAATTGATTAGAAAAATTAGACGAATGTTTTAATTGTATGGCTCAATTTAAAGTTTGGGAAAAGGAATATAGGGACTCAAAGTTTGTGACTAAGCATGATAAGCCACAAAAGTTTTTTTTGAGATTTTTGAAGTATCTAAGAAGAGAGAAAAAAATTAAGCTTGAAAATTTAAAAATTCTTGATCTGGGATCTGGTACTGGTAGAAATGCTAATTATTTAGCTGAGCTAGGTGCTCAAGTGTTTGGTCTCGAGATATCAGCTACAGCAGTAAAAGTTGCTAGAGAAAGAGCGAAGGAATTAGATATTTCAGTTGAGTATTATCAATGTTCCATAGGAGAAAAATATCCTTTTGAAGATAACTATTTTGACTTGGTTTTAGATATTACTTCCTCTAACTCATTAGATGAACAAGAATTGGAAATATATTTGAACGAAGTAAATAGGGTTTTAAAACCAGATGGAAACTTCTTTGTGAGATCGTTGTGCTTGGAAAGTGATAAAAATGCAAAGCAATTATTAAAGATGTTTTCTGGCAAGGAAGAAAATACTTATATTTTGCCAGAAGTAAAAATAATAGAGCGAGTATTTTCAAGAGAAGATTTTATGAAGCTATACTCAGAAAAATATGATATTATTAAATTAATAAAAGAAATAGGGTATTCTAAATTTAATGATAGAAGCTATAAAAGAAATTTTTGGATAGGATATTTAAGGAAAAAATAAGCTTAAACTTTTTCTTTTTTATAGAAGAATATTAATGAATATATCCCTCACCCCAGCCTTCTCCCGATTGGGAGAAGGGGTAAAATATATTCCCTCTCCTTTGCAGGAGAGGGTTAGGGTGAGGTAGAAATAATTATGAAAATTTTAAATAAAATAAAAAAAATAATACCAACAAAAATATTTAAAGCTTTGCAACCTTGTTACCACTATTTGCTAGCTTGGTTTTCAGCATTTATTTATAGATTTCCATCGGAGAAGTTAATAGTAATTGGTGTTACGGGTACAACTGGAAAAACAACCAGTGTTTATATGATCGCTAAAATGTTGGAAGCGGCTGGCTATAAAACCGGCTATACATCTACAGCTATGTTTAATGATGGAAAGAAAGAATGGTTGAATGATAAAAAGATGACCATGCTTGGTCGGTTTTTTACTCAGAGAATGTTGCGAGAGATGGTGAGTAATGGTTGTAAATATGTAATCGTAGAAACTACCTCAGAAGGAATAGTTCAGTTTCGTCACAAATTTATTAATTATGACATATTGGTTTTTACCGGACTTTATCCAGAGCATGTTGATTCACACGGTGGATTTGAAAATTATAAAAAAGCTAAGGGAGAATTATTTAAATATTTAAAAAGTTGTAAAGTTAAATATGTGGATGAAAATAGAAATATTGTTATTAGTAAGTCAGGAATTAAAAAATTAGACTTCAGTCGAATTAAGAAAACTACAATTGTTAATTTGGACGATGAGCATGTCGATTATTTCTTGGGATTTTGGTCTGGCCAAAAGTATGGCTATCGATTGAGTGGTGGTAAAAAAGAAGAGAATAAAAAAATTGATGAGTTGGTAGAATATGGAGATATCGAAGTGAGTGGAGAGGGAACAAGTATGAAGATAAATAATAAGACTATTAATCTAAAACTTTTGGGTAGTTTTAACGCCACTAATGCCATGAACGCGGTTTGTGTTGGTATGTCACAAAAAATGAATATAGATATTATTAAGAAAAGTCTTGAAGATGTAGTTGGTGTGCCAGGTAGGTTTGAATGTATTAATGAAGATCAGGATTTTATTGTTATCGTAGATTATGCTTATGAACCAAATGCAGTTATAAATCTTTATAAAACGCTAAAATTAATTCCTCATAAGAAAATTATTCATGTTTTGGGATCATGTGGTGGTGGACGAGATGTAGCTCGTAGACCAAAAATGGGTAAATTAGCAGGTGAAAACGCTGATTATGTAATTATTACCAATGAAGATCCATATGATGATGATCCAGGTATAATCATTGATTCTGTAACAGCTGGTGCTGAAAATGTGGGCAAAAAAATAGATAAAAATTTATTTAAAATAATAGACAGGCGAGAGGCAATAAAAAAAGCTCTTAGTTTAGCAAATAAGGGCGATATTGTGTTAATAACCGGAAAAGGCAGTGAACAAGCAATTTGTATTGCAAATGGTGAAAAAATATCTTGGGATGATCGAGCAGTTGTTCGAGGTTTATTGAATAAATAAGTGATTTGTAATATATTGTGGATAACTATTTTAATTTTAAATATAGATTATTATTAAAATTGCTATAAATTATTTAAAATTAGCCAAAAAACAAAGAAACTTGCCAAAAATAAAAAAATTTGCATTAAACTTGACATATTTTTTGTAAGTTGTTAATATAAGAACAAGTTTTGAAAATTAACTTTATTAAATATAGTGTGGAGCAACTCAGAAAAAACGGAAAATGACGCGTAATTTGGATGCGCAAAGGACCGTTTTTTTATTTTTACCCTAAAATTAGAGAAGTTTTTATAAATTGTTTAACTTTTTAAAAAGTGATTCAATCTAGTTTAATAAATTAAATATTACCAAAAACTCAAGCCAAATATGGCATTGAGCTTTTTTTGTTGTCTGAAAAGGACTGTTACCAAATGTTATGTTTGCCCTAAATTTACTTGAAATTATGAAAATTTATGACTAAAAGAACATTTAGCAACAGCCCTCTAAAAATTATGAATAAGAATATTGAAAGAAAATTCTTTATAGATAAAGTGCAGGCCATGGATATGCCTGATTTGATAGAAGTTCAGAAGGATTCTTATAATTGGTTTCTGGAGGAAGGTTTGAAGGAATTATTCGAAGAGATCTCACCTATTACTGATTTTATTGGCAGAGACTTAGAATTGTATTTTGAAGACCATTATTTGGATGAACCAAAGTTTGATGAAATACAAAGTAGGGCTAAGAATACAACCTATGAATCTCCTTTGCGCGTAAAAGCTAGATTGGTTAATAAAAGAACCAAAGAGACTGCAACTCAAGAAGTATTTTTGGGAGATTTTCCATTAATGACTAAGAGCGGAACGTTTATTGTAAATGGAAATGAAAGAGTTGTTGTGTCTCAGTTGATAAGAAGCGCTGGTGTGATATTTACTTCTGATTTTGTAAAAGGAAAGAAAACTTACGGAGCAAAAATTATTCCAAATAGAGGAGCTTGGCTTGAAGTAGAAACCGATGCTAATAAAGTTATCTGGGTTAGAATTGATAGAAAAAGAAAAGTAGCCATTACATCATTGCTTCGTGCTTTTGGATTTGAAACTGATGAAGAAATAAAGGCCTTATTCAAAGATGTTGATTTGATTAAAAATGATGAAGAAGTTAGTTATATTGATGCTACTATCGGAAAAGATATTGCCAAGAACGAAGCCGAAGGTTTAAAAGAAGTATACAAAAGAATACGTCCAGGTGATTTAGCTGCCACTGAAAATGCTCGTCAATTAATTCACTCTATGTTTTTTAGATTTGATAGATATGATTTTGGTAGAGTTGGTAGATACAAGTTTAACAGAAGATTTGGTTTTGATATTAAAAATAATAAAGAAAATAGAATACTTAGAAAAGAAGATTTAATTGCTGTTATATCAGAAGTTATTCGATTGAATATAACTCAAGAGAAAGAAGACGACATAGATCATTTGGGTAATAGAAGAGTAAGAGCGATTGGAGAGCTTATTCAAAATAGATTTAGAGTGGGCTTGGCTAGAATGGAAAGAATAGTAAAGGACAGAATGAGTACAGCGGATACTATAACATTAAACCCAAACAAGCTTGTGAATGCTAGACCGGTTATAAGTGTTGTGAAGGAATTTTTTATGTCTTCTCAATTGTCTCAGTTTATGGACCAGACAAATCCTTTGGCAGAGCTTGAGCACAAAAGAAGATTATCAGCTATGGGACCAGGTGGTTTAACTAGGGAAAGGGCCGGCTTTGATGTTCGTGATGTACATACAACTCATTATGGAAGAATTTGTCCTATTGCTACCCCAGAGGGACCAAACATTGGATTGGTTGGTCATTTGGCTAGTTATACAAAATTAAATACATATGGTTTTTTGGAAGCGCCTTATAGATTGGTATTGCATGATTTAGAAGTAGATTCAAAAGAGTTAATTGGAAAAATTGTACGTGAAGATATTTGTGAAATCAAAAAATTAGCTGAAAATCAAGAAGGTAAAAAACAATTATTGTACTCAAATATTTCAAGTGATCAAAAAGGAAAGGTAATTATTAGGGCTGGTGAAAAAATTGATTTACGAGTAGCTAAATTTATTAAAGAAAAAATAAATAATAAAGTTTTGATTCCAATAAAACCAGTTATCACTGATGAGATTCATTATTTGGATGCGTTTACTGAGGAGAGATATATTTCAACTGCTTTTACAACTTCTGTTGATGACAACGGTTCATTTTTGGTTGATAAATGTGAAGGTAGAAGATATGGGCAGCCTACTACAGTATTGGTAACTACCGTAGATTATGTTGGCGTAGCTGCGAATCAGATTATTTCAGTCGCAACTTCTCTGATCCCGTTTATGGAACACAATGATGGACAACGTTCTTTGATGGGAACAAACATGCAACGTCAAGCAGTACCATTACTTGTTAGTGAAGCTCCAGTGGTTGGTACAGGAGTTGAGAGAAGAGCGGCTATAGATTCTGGTCACGCTATTATTGCTGAAGAGGGTGGAGTAATAAGTAAGGTTGATGCCTCAAAGATTGAAGTAAAAAATAAAAAAGGTGAAATTACACAATATGATGTAACTAAATTTTTACGATCAAATTCATCTACTTGTATAAATCAACGTCCGATAGTTGAAGTAGATCAAAAAATAGAAAAAGGAGACGTATTATCTGATGGGCCTTCTATTGATAATGGTGAATTAGCTTTAGGAAAGAATGTTTTAGTCGCTTTTATGACTTGGGAAGGTTATAACTATGAAGATGCTATTATTATTTCTGAACGTTTGGTTAGTGATGATGTTTACTCTTCTATACATATTGAAGACTACATTGTCGATGTTCGCGATACAAAACTTGGACCAGAACTCATAACAAATGATATTTCAAATATTTCTGAAGAAAAATTAAAGAATTTGGATGAAGAAGGCATTGTAAGAGTTGGTGCTGAAGTATTGTCCGGAGGTATATTGGTCGGAAAGATTACTCCAAAAGGAGAAACAGAGCTATCAGCTGAAGAAAAACTACTTCGAGCTATTTTTGGTGAAAAAGCCAAGGACGTACGTGATTCATCTCTATATCTAGAGCATGGCGAACATGGAAAAGTGGTTGATATAAAAATATTTTCAAGAGAAGATGGTGATAGATTGGCTGCTGGAGTTCTAAAATCAATTCATGTTTCAGTCGCGAATTTGAGAAAGATTCAAGTTGGAGATAAAATGGCAGGGCGTCACGGGAACAAAGGTGTTATCTCAAAGATAGTATCTGCCGAGGACCTACCCTACCTAGAAGATGGAACTCCTGTTGATATTATTTTATCTCCTTTAGGGATTATATCTAGAATGAACTTGGGTCAATTATTTGAGACTCATTTAGGTTTTGCTGCCAAGAAATTGGGCTACAACATAGCTACTCCTCCTTTAAATGGTCTAACAGAACAACAAATAAAAGATGAGCTTAAAAAAGCTGGATTACCTCTCGATGGTAAGTCAGTTTTGTATGATGGAAAAACTGGTAGAAAATTTGATAATAAAGTAGCGGTTGGATATAAATACATGTTGAAATTGAATCACATGGTTGATGATAAGGTTCACCAAAGATCAATTGGACCTTACTCATTAATTACACAACAGCCTTTGGGAGGAAAGGCTCAATTTGGTGGACAGCGTTTCGGAGAAATGGAAGTGTGGGCCCTAGAAGGATATGGAGCCGCTCATATTTTGCAGGAAATATTAACCATCAAATCAGATGATGTTCCTGGAAGAAGCAAGGCTTATGAATCGATCATTAAAGGTGAAGAAATTACCAAGCTTAATGTCCCAGAATCATTTAATGTTTTGGTTCGAGAGTTAAAGGGACTTTGTTTGGATGTAAAATTGTTGGGACAAAAAGAAAAAGTTAGTGAGGAAGACAAAGATAATCAAGCTGAAAAAAAGGAAACAGTAGAGGAGAAAAAAGAAGAAGAGTTGAAAGAGGAAAAATAAAATAATTTAAATTATAAAATTATCTTAAATATATGTTAAATCCAATAAAAACAACAGATTTTGATGCTATTAAATTAAAATTAGCCTCACCTGAAGAAATATTATCTTGGTCTCATGGAGAAATAGTTAGACCTGAGACTATTAATTATCGTACTCAAAAACCGGAAAAGGACGGTTTGTTTTGTGAAAAAATATTTGGTCCGTCGAAAGATTGGGAGTGTTATTGTGGAAAGTATAAAAAAATAAGGTATAAAGGAATTGTGTGTGACAAATGTGGAGTTGAGGTGACAAGAAGCGCTGTTAGGCGAGAAAGAATGGGTCATATTGCACTACAAACTCCTTGTACGCATATTTGGTTCCTTCGCGGTATTTCTAGCAAGATTGGCTTAATGCTTGGTTTGTCAATGCAAATATTAGAAAAGGTTGTATATTTTGCTAGCTTTATTATTACTGATATAGATGAAGATTTGAAGAACTCAACTATAGATCAAATCAAACAAGAATTTAAATCAAAGAAGAAGCAAATAAGCAATGATTTTGCTAATCAGGCAAATGAGATTAAAAACAAGAAAGGAAAGTTGTTACAAGACGGAAAAGAAGAAAAAGAAATAGAAAAAATTATATCTTCTGAAGTTGATGCTCTAGATATTGCAAAAGAAGAAAAATTGGATAAATTAAATGATGCTTTTGATCAAGCTCAAAAAGAACTCAAAGATTTGAAAGTTAATATGATTATTTCAGAAGCAATATATCAAAATTTGAGTTTGAAATACGGTCATATTTTTGAAGCTGGTATTGGGGCTGAAGCTATTAGGAAATTATTAGAAAGAATCGACCTAGATCAATCAGTGAGTGAATTGGAAGAAGAATTAGAAACATGTATTGATTCAAAAAAAGAAAAACTAATCAAAAGATTAAAGTTATTAAAAAGTCTTCGAGGAAATAATATTAGACCTGAGTGGATGATACTTTATATGATACCTGTTATTCCACCGGATCTTCGACCGATGGTGGCTCTTGATGGAGGTAGATTTGCGGCTTCAGATTTAAATGATTTATACAGAAGAGTTATTAATAGAAACAATCGTCTCAAACAACTTGTAGAATTAAACGCTCCAGAAGTAATATGTAGAAATGAAAAGAGGATGCTTCAAGAAGCAGTTGATGCTTTATTTGATAATTCTTCAAGACATTCAAAAACTGTAACAGCGTCTACTGGTCAAAAAAGACAATTAAAATCATTAGCTGATTCACTAAAGGGTAAGCAAGGAAGATTTCGACAGAATTTGCTTGGAAAAAGAACTGATTATTCAGGCAGAAGTGTTATTGTGGTGAATCCTAAATTAAACCTAGATCAATGTGGTCTGCCGAAGGTTATGGCCTTGGAATTATTCAAGCCATTTATAATTAGCAAGTTAATTAAAAACGAAACAGTTCATAATGTTCGAAGTGCTTCTAGATATATTGAAGCTGGACATGAAGATGTTTGGGATATATTAGAAGATATAGTTAAAGAGGCCTATGTTTTATTGAATCGTGCTCCTACTCTTCATAGACTTGGTATTCAGGCTTTTAAACCAATATTAATTGAAGGTAAAGCACTTCAGATTCATCCAATGGTTTGTGCGGCTTTTAATGCTGACTTTGACGGTGATCAAATGGCCGTTCATGTACCTCTAACAAAAGAGGCCGTAAATGAAGCTAAGAATATAATGCTTTCTTCTAAGAATTTATTAAAGCCTGCTACTGGAGATCCGGTTGTAGCTCCAGGGCAAGATATTGTTTGGGGTGCTTTTTACCTCACGCAAGAATTATCAGACGAGCAAGATAAGGAAAAAATAAAAAGTTTTTCAGATAAAACCGAGGCTTTATTAGCCTATGAACTTGGATACTTCAAATTACATGATTTGATTAATGTTAGAATAAATAAAGAAGTGTTACAAACAACAGTTGGCAGAATAATATTCAATAGTTTTCTTCCTGAAAAATTACAGTTCTTAAATGAATTAGTTGGAAAGAATACTCTAAAAGATTTGGTTAAGGATAGTTTACGATATTATGGAAAAGAAGAAACAGCTGTATTTGTTGATGAGTTAAAAAATAAAAGTTTTGAGTATATCACAAAGAGTGGCTTGTCATTTGGCATGGATGATTTGCCAAGTCTAGAAGAAAAGGATGTAAAGATTCAGGAAACTGCTTCAGAGGTGGAGATTATTCAAGATCAATACGAGGAAGGTTTGTTAACTGAGAGTGAAAGATATAGTAAAGTGATTGAGTTATGGACCAATACCAAAGAAAAAGTTACTGACATTTGTAAGGATAGCTTAACAATATATAATCCTGTTCATAGTATGGTTGAATCTGGTGCTCGTGGATCTTGGGCTCAGTTAACTCAGATTTTGGGAATGAAAGGTTTGGTTACATCTCCTTCTGGTGATATTATTGAGCTGCCTGTAAAAGGTAATTTCAAAAGAGGATTTGAAGTATTAGAGTACTTTATTTCTACTCACGGTGTTCGTAAAGGTTTATCAGATACCGCTCTTCGTACTGCTAACGCTGGTTACTTAACTAGACGTTTGGTTGATGTGGCTCAAGATATTATTATCACTGAAGATGATTGTAAAGAAAAAGATGGCGTGCTTATCACAAAGGAAGAAAGCGAAGACATGGGGGAGACAATTATAAAGAGAATGGCTGGAAGATATTTAGCGAAAGATTTAAAAGATGAAAATAAAAAATTATTAGTAAAAGCAGGTGAGTTAATTACTGAAGATGTGATTGATAAGATAAAAGACAAGAAAATTAACGAAGCCTACATTAGATCAACTTTGACTTGTAAATTGAGCAGAGGAGTTTGTGTAAAATGCTACGGATATGATTTGGGACACAATGCGCCTGTTAAACTTGGTACAGCTGTGGGTATTATTGCGGCTCAATCAATCGGTGAACCTGGAACTCAGTTGACTATGAGAACCTTTCATACCGGTGGTGTAGCTGGAAGTGAAGATATTACTCAAGGCTTGCCTCGTGTTGAAGAAATTTTTGAAACACGTCCACCAAAGAAAAAAGCTCTTATTTCTGATGTTGATGGTAAAGTAACCATAGAAGTTGGAGAAAGAACCATAGAGGATGAAAGTGGAAAAACAGTAGTTGTGAGCAATCCTCAAGTAAAGGTTCTAAAGATCGAGTATAAAGGCACTGATGTTGATAAATATTCTATCAAAGAATTTACTAACTCTCTCAAGCTAAAAGCAAAAGAGAAAAGAGAGCTTAAATCTAAAATTTTAGTTAAAGACGGAGATAAGGTAAGTAAAGGAGCTGAGCTATTTTTTGTGGGTGATCAAGCGGAAGTTGCTAAAAAATCAGGAATCGTAAATGTAGATAGCGAGATTGTAAAGATTGAAGTTAATAAAAACAAAACCAGAGAATATATTATTTCAAAGGGCACTGGAATATTAGTTGAAGACGGAGAAAGTGTTACCAAAGGAACGCAGTTAACTGAAGGAAGTCTTGATTTGCGACAGTTGTATAAATTAAGAAACATGCTGGAAGCTCAAAAATATATTATCAAAGAAATTCAACATGTTTATTCTTCACAAGGTCAACCTTTAAATGACAAGCATATTGAGATCATAACTAAACAGATGTTCTCAAGATATTTGATTACAGACTCGGGCGATACCGATTTATTACCTGGTGAAATCGCAGAGGAGTCAGTACTCCAAAGAGGAAATAAAGGCGCTAAGAAGCCAGCCAAGACTGAAAGATTGTTAATGGGTATCACCAAGGCTTCGTTAACAACTGATAGCTTCTTGTCAGCTGCTTCATTTCAAGAAACTGCTAGAGTATTAATTGATGCGGCTGTTAGCGGTAAGATTGATTATCTAGAGGGATTAAAGGAAAATGTTATTATTGGTAGATTAATTCCAGCTGGAACTGGTTATAAAGGTAAGATTGAGAGAAAGGTTTACTAAGATATTAGAACTTAGAATATAAAAGGCTCAGCCTCCAAATTGGAGGCTGAGCCTTTTTTTGTTTTTTGCAGAAAAGAGTTAGAAAATTTAACAATAAGTCACATACTCCTCCCAAACCTCCCCTTAAAAAGATATAATGAAAAGGGGAGGAGTTAGAACAATCTCCCTCCTTATTAAGGAGGGGTTAGGGGAGGTGGGTGAATTTGCAATTATATTTTTCCATGAAGATAATTTTTTCTTAATTTTTCGGGGAATTTTTCTATGGCGTAGCGAAGCGTTGTTCGTGGCATTGTTTTGTAGTGTATTTTTAAGAATTTTTCTTCTACGTCTCTATTTCTGTTTCCGATTTCTCGGAGCATCCAGCCGACCGCCTTATGAATGAGATCGTGTTTGTCGTTTAGTAGTATTTTAGATATTTTTAAAGTATCTTGGAAGTCAAGATTTCTAATAAAAGCGAATGTTGAAATAATCGCAATTCTTTTTTGCCAGAGATTTTTTGATTTAGAAAATTTATACAAAATTTCTTTTTCTGATTTATTATTTAGTAAATACTTACCTATAACCCTAGGAACTGTGACATCAACTAGGTCCCAATTATTTATTTTTTTTGAATTTTTAATAAAAAAAGTATAGATTTGTTTTTGTTGTTTTTCATTTCCTTTTTCGAATTGAAGCACTCCGATAAGTAGGGCTATCATTCTATGTTCATGGACTTTGCTATCCAATAATCTCTCTAAGTCAGAAACAGGTGTGTTTATAAATTTCTTCGTTATGAGTCTTTGTTGAGGCATTTTTACACCGATAAAAACATCTCCTTCTCCATATTCGCCAGGACCAGTCTTAAAAAACCTTTGCTGAATTTCAGCCCTTTCTTTATTAGATATTTTTTTTAATCCGGCTATTATTTTGTTATAGTTTGTCATGAGATATAATTATTTGTCATATGTTTTTTGTTAAAAAATTATATAATTATTTATTTTTCTCACCAAAATTACTATAATGTTTTTTCTTTTTAATATTGTCCAAGGCAAATATAATTTCTGGTATAGTGCTCTTAGGTAAATTATCAATAGGGAACCAGCTTAGATCAGTACATTTTTTGGGTTCCATGTTTTTTATTTCCCCGTCCCATTCACTGCAAGTGATATAGATATCAATATATTCTCTATCAAAAGAGAATCGATGCATGATATGTACTACGGTTAAGTTTTTTAATTCCAATGTTATATTTGCCTCTTCTTTGGCCTCTCTAATAATGCATTCTTCCGCTGTTTCGTTGCCATCGAAATGTCCAGAAACCATACTATATTTACCATCCTGAAAGCCAGAATTGGCTCTTTTGAGAAATAATATTTCTCCATCTTTTTCGAGAACTAGATATGCTGCTATATAGATTTTGAATTGTTCTTTCATTTATTTAATTATTTTTTCTATAAATAAAAATTTGATAAAGTATTATTCCGACAGTTATTATGCCTAATCCTTGTCCAAGGACTAAAACCATGTCTTTTTGTAATATCCCATGTATGGTCCAGAGTGAATAGGCGACAAGGGACAGTACCATAAACGGAGTTGAGAGACCGTCGGTTGATTTACGATTATAATTCTTTTTGATTTGATCTGGTAGACCAATTACTTTAACTAGGATACCAATTGCTAGTGTCAGGAAGCCGATAGCGCCCGCGAATGTAATTGTTTGTAATAAGCTCATAGTATTATTTTTATTTTTTTAATAGCTCTGCATTTAAAAAGTCCTGAATAAATTTTTTAATTTCAGGTCTGTCTGCAAAAGGATTTTTTCTTCTTGATTCATCATTGCAATAAGTGAAGCCTAGAACATCAGCTGTGAGCGCTTCGCTCATTTCTTCGCTAATTGGAATTTTTTTATTATAATCTGGGTCATTGCTTTCAAATTTATTATTGTCGCCTCTGTAGGTTGATGAATAATCAGATATTGGTGGATGCTGTTCTGCTAGTTTTGCAAAATGCATCATGGCTTCGTAGCCGTTAATTTTTTTTCCGTTTGGAAATTTCAGAGTGTGATTTTTCTCATACAGTAATGGTTGAACAATACTATGACCAATTTCATGAATAAAGCCTTGTGCCAAAACAATTTTTCTAATTTTTTCAGATACTATATCTTTTGGGATTTTGTATAAATAAACATTAGCAGTTAATTCCTTTGTTTCGTCTTCTTTATTGTAGTCAATATACGAAGGAACAATTGCAGTGGGTGATAAGGCTTCTATTTGGTTGTGTGTTTCTTGAGGTTGTTTATTGGTTGAGTTTTTATGAAACCAGGCAGAGGGTTTTCCTATGACTTTTTTCATGATTGACCTATTCCTGGCGTTCTCTGGGAACATAGAAAAAAGTCCACCTAATTCTTTTTCTGATAATTCAATTAAATCTTTATTTTCAATTGGACATGGCAAATCAATTTCTGGCACTTGTGGCATTTCTATTTTAGAACCCCCATACCAATCAAGGGTCTTTTTCATGTCTAGACCCGAAGTTTTATCTTTTTCATTTGGTATATATTTTTCCATATTTTTTATAATAATTTTAAATAATCAAGTCCTAGGTATCCATTTTCAACATCAGTTAATTCACCGCTACGTAAATGGTTTCTGAAATCTTCAATGGACATTTTTATTACTTCGGCAAACTCAGTGTCATTTAATTTTTGATCTCCAACCTTTCGGCAATTTGTGGCTACGAAATTGTAGCGAAACATAGTGGAGTAGGCACAGTCGTGGCTAGTTCCAACGAGCTCTACATCCCCAGTGTAGCCAGTCTCTTCAAGTAGTTCTCTTTTGATAGCATTAATTGGCTCTTCATATTTGTTGATAGCTCCACCTGGCATTTCGAGTAATACTTTTTCCATTCCAGGTCGATATTGTTTAACGAGAACTACATTGTTATTTTCAGTTAAGGCCAAAACACAAACCGCAGGTCCTTCGTGTTTTATATCAAAATCATGTATTTTACCGTCAGGTAATCGAAAGGTCTTTTTTAAGAGTTTTCTAAATCCTGCGCCAAATGGTTCTTCTTTTATCTTTTTCCATTTCATAGATAATTTTTTCTTTCTTTAATTTTAGTTAAAAAAGAAAACATATTTATATATTACTATTATATCAATTAATCTAATATTGACAAATTAATAAACATTGATTTGAATTAAATAAGAAAGTATTTTAAAACCCCCAATAGGTTGACAATTATTGAATTATTTGGTAAAAAGAATAATCAATTAGATGAATTTTCACATACAAAAACAAGCTAAAGGAGGGCAAATTGGACATTAAAGTAAAACATGGTAATCGTATTGCTATTATTGATGACAAGACTGGGACAAGAAGTCCCGAGGGTAATGTTTTCGAAATTGATTACGGCACTGTTACTGTAACTGTAAATGGTGAGCGTATAAACTTCGATGGAGAAACCATGAAGGGCAAAACTGTATTTGGCCCTTGCACTCTTGAAGTTGTATAAGGGTGAAAAAAAAATTAAATTTTCAAAAGCAAACCCGTTATGTTGTTTATATGCATATCGGGTTTTTTATTTGTTTATGAAAAAAACAACTGATTTTTATTTAGATTATAAGTACTAATCACTAACATTAGAAAATAAAATAAATTAAGCATTAATTATAAAGAAGCATTGATTTTTCAGCGTATTATATATATAATGAGTTTATAACAAATTAATCACGCTTTTGCGTGTTTTTTCATAATATTATGAGTATAATGACAAAAATATTTGGTGATCCTAATGAAAAGATCATAAAATCGTTACAACCTATAGTTGATAGCATTAATAATCTTGAATCAAAATTTGAAAAACTTAGTGATGAAGAGCTTCGGGGGATGACTGCGGAATTTCGAAAAAGACTTGATATCAATCCGCCAGCTGGCGGAGAAATATCTCAAGAAGAGATTGATAAGAGAGTGGATGCGATACTGCCAGAGGCTTTTGCTGTAGTGCGAGAAGCGTCCAAGAGGGTTCTCGGTATGAGACATTATGATGTGCAACTTATCGGAGGAATCATTCTACATCGAGGGCAGATTGGTGAAATGAAAACTGGTGAAGGTAAGACCTTGGTTGCGACGGCTGCTCTGTACTTGAATGCACTAGTTGGTAAAGGTGTGCATCTCGTGACTGTGAATGACTACTTGTCTCGAGTTGGTGCTGGTTGGATGGCTCCAGTGTATGATGCTCTTGGAATGTCTGTTGGTGTTATAATCCATGACTCAGCTTTGGTATACGACAAGAGTTTTACAGACGACACTCAGTATGATCCACGTCTTAAGCACTTTTGTCTGGTTACTCGTGGTGAAGCATATCAGGTTGATATTACATATGGGACCAATAATGAATTTGGTTTTGATTATTTGCGAGATAATATGGTGCCAACCCTTGATCGGATGGTACAGAGAAGTTTGTATTATGCGATTGTTGATGAGGTTGATTCTATTTTGATCGATGAAGCTAGAACTCCGCTTATTATTTCAGCGCCAGCTGAGGAGTCAACTGATAAATATTTCAAATTTGCTGAACTTGTGAAGAGGCTCAAGGAAAATACAACCAAGCAAAAAGATGAAGAGCAGAGTGAAGAAGAAGAGGATGGTGACTATAATGTAGATGAAAAAATGCGATCAGTTACGTTATCAGAAAGTGGTATATCAAAGATGGAAAAATGGCTTGGGATGGATAATATATATGTGAGTGGAGGAATAAAAGAGGTCCATCATATCGAACAAGCTCTCAAGGCTCAAGTAATGTTCAAGCGAGAGAAGGACTATGTGATAAAGGACGGTGAGGTTATCATCGTGGATGAATTTACTGGACGCATGATGCATGGAAGACGATATAGTGAAGGTCTTCATCAAGCGATCGAGGCTAAAGAAGGAGTAAAGATTCAAAGAGAGTCACAAACTCTGG
The DNA here is from genome assembly GCA_964613625.1 of uncultured Gammaproteobacteria bacterium. Lineage (GTDB taxonomy): Bacteria > Patescibacteriota > Patescibacteriia > Patescibacteriales > CAZTIC01 > CAZTIC01. The sequence goes on from CAZTIC010000003.1 coordinate 18,438, forward strand.
CTACTATTACTTTTCAAAATTATTTCAGAATGTTTACCAAACTTGGAGGTATGACTGGTACTGCTATTACCGAGGCTGAGGAATTTTCAAAGATTTACGAATTAGAAACTATTGTAATACCTACTAATAAACCAAATGTGAGAAACGACATGAATGATCTCATCTATAGAACAGAAGAGGGTAAATACAAGGCTGTTATTGAAGACGTGAAAGAAAGAAGCAAAAAAGGTCAACCTATTTTGATTGGTACTATTTCTATTGAAAAAAATGAATTGCTTACTGATATGATGGAGCGAGAAGGCCTACATCCTCAATTATTAAACGCTAAAAATCACGAAAAAGAAGCCAAAATTATAGCTCAAGCTGGAAAACCTGGTTCTATTACTATTGCTACCAATATGGCTGGTCGTGGAGTTGATATTATCCTTGGTGGACCTTCGGAAGAAACTGGCGAAATGGATAAAGAGGAGCAGGAAAAAGTAAAGAAATTAGGCGGGCTTCATGTGATCGGAACTGAACGTCATGAATCTAGACGTATCGATAATCAGCTTCGTGGTCGTGCCGGTCGTCAAGGTGATCCTGGATCTTCTCAATTTTATGTATCTATGGATGATGATCTAATGAGAATATTTGGTGGCGACAAGATGAAAAACATAATGACAACATTGCGTGTACCAGAAGACATGCCGATTGAGAACAAAATTATTTCTAAATCTATCGAATCAGCTCAAAGAAAAGTAGAGGGACATAACTTCGACACTAGAAAACATTTGGTTGAATATGATGATGTTATTAATAAACACAGAGAAACAATTTACAGTCGTCGGAAAGAAATACTTGAAGTTTTAGGTAGTGGTGTCATTCTGGAGGGAGAGAGTGACGAGCGATCGATAGAATCTCAAGACTCTATTGCTTCGCTCCAAGATAACAAGGGTCTGTCTAAGATTATTTTAGATATGGTTGAGGGTGAGATAGAGCAGGTGGTTAGCTTCCATACTGTGGATGATAATATCAAAGAATGGAATCTGGAAGAGATCTATCAAGTAGCGTCTACTATATTTCCAGTGGAGAAAAAACTACAAACTGATATGGGGGAATTTATCAAAGAAGACAATAAATTAGACAAGGCTAATGCTCGAACTGCGATTATTGAGTACTTATTTAAATTAGCAAATGAAAAATATGATTTTATTGATAACAAATTCAAAGAGGCAGGGCTGAAGTTCGCTGAGATTGAAAAGAGTGTATTGATTCGTTCTATAGATACTTTATGGATAGAACACCTTGAAGCTATGACTGCTATGCGGCAGGGAATAGGTCTACGTGGTTATGGTCAACGTGATCCATTAGTAGAATACAAAAAAGAAGCTTATGGACTTTATAATGAGCTTAATAATCTAATTCAAAGACAAGTGGTTTACTCAATATTCAAAGTAGGAGATGTAACTGAATTCGGTTCTCCTAGTATCATTGATAGAGCCGCTAGCTTTAGCGCTCCTTCCAAGGTGATGGACTCAGGCTCTTTTTCTTTTTCTGGATTCAAACAAGGTGGTCAATCAGATAACTCTAAGTCTAGTGATATTGTGAAGCCGAAGATGAAAGATGAAGAGGGCAATAAAGTGGGCAGAAATGATCCTTGTCCTTGTGGGAGTGGGAAGAAATATAAAAAGTGTTGCGGTAAATAAATACTTCCTTCCTTCTTTGTTATCCCGGATGAGCGATAGCGAAGATCCGGGATCCAGGGGTAGTCCGTAGGTTTGTGAATTTTTAATAATCGTTTAGAAATAATTAATTTTACTTTTTGAAAGCAAAAAGTAACAAAAACTTTTGGGGTGAACAATTCGCTATTGCGCCAATTGTAATTAATATGCGTCTAGCAGGGGCGCTCAGTGTCTCACCCCAAACCCCGGGAGGTTTTTAAACTATTTTTTGAAATAATATTTTAAAATAATATGAATACGAAAAAAGTTATTATAATTCATGGTTGGGAGACGGATCCTAGTTGTAACTGGTTTCCTTGGTTAAAGGCGGAATTAGAAAAGATTGGTTGTGAAGCGATTGTACCGGAAATGTCGAATACGAATCATCCTCAAATGACAGAGTGGTTGAATTATTTGGATGAAGTGGTTGGAGGGATTAATGAAAATACTTATTTTGTTGGACATAGCTTGGGTGTGATTACAGCTTTGCGTTACTTAGAACGACAGTCATTTGATACCAAGGTTGGTGGGGCCGTGCTTGTGGCTGGTTTTCCGGATGTGATTGGGTATCCTGCATTGGATAATTTTTTTGTGACTCCTTTGGATTTTGGGAAAGTAAAAAATAAAGCTAAGAAGTTTGTTGTTATTCACTCTGATAATGATCAACATGTCCCACTGATGTGTGGTGATATTTTTCAAGATAAGCTTGAAGCAGAGTTAATTGTAATAAATAATGGTGGTCATTTGAATGATGGAGATAGATCCTTTGGGTTTCCTTTGGTTTTGGAGAAGTTGAAGGAGATGTTTTAATGTCATGTCAAAAATAAGGGTAAAAACAGCAAGTTATTAATAATTTAGCCGTAATTCGTAATTCGTAATTGAAAATTGATAATTGATTAAAGGCTTGCATTTATTTATATTATATTTTAAAATGTATCTACATGTTAATAATATAGGGGGTATTTTTATAAATGCCTTTTATTTTATCAAAAAGTACTTAATTACAAAAAATTACAAATATGTCAGAAAATATTATTCAAAAGATACTAAAACCATCTGCGCGTGGAAGAGTGTGGCAGATGTTTATTGTTATTATTTTATTAGTTTTGATTGGAGGATTAATTGACGCTGGAAGTTATTATAATAAGGGAGTAGATGTGATAAAAGCAAAAACTGGAGATACTATTGCCTTACCTTATATGAAAGAGGTTCCTTTTCGTTTAGGTTTGGACTTACAAGGTGGTACTCATTTAGTCTATGAGGCTGATGTTAGTCTAATAGATTCAAAAGACAAAGATAGTGCGGTAGAGGGTGTAAGAGACGTTATCGAAAGAAGGGTAAATGTATTTGGTGTTAGTGAGCCTTTGGTGCAAGTAAACAAAACTACGGCTGGAGATTATAGAATCATTGCAGAGCTTGCTGGAATAAATGATGTTAATGAGGCTATTAAGATGATTGGAGAAACTCCTCTTTTGGAATTTAAAGAACAAGCTATGGAGCAAAGAGATTTAACTGAAGAAGAGATCGCTCAAATAGAAGAATATAATAACAAAGCCAAAGAAAAAGGAGAAGAGGTGCTTGGTAAGGTTTTATCTGGCGGTGATTTTGGAGTTTTGGCAAAAGAGTTTAGCGAAGATGCTAGCACTAAAGACGCAGGCGGTGATTTAGGTTGGATAACAGAAGATGTTAATAGCGAAATAGTGAGTATTGTTAAGAATTTAGAAATAGACAGCACTAATAGCGACATTATTCAAAAAAGTGCTGGTTACGAAATAGCGAAACTAGAAGAAAAAAGAGAAAAAACTGATCCATTTACAAATGAGGCAGAGAAGGAAATAGAAGCTTATCATCTTTTGCTTTGTTATGAAGGGGTGGAAGGATGTGAGAGTGGTTTGAGTAAAGATGATGCTTATACCAAAATCAAAGAACTAAAAGATCAAGCTACGCCTGAAAATTTTATAGATTTAGCTAAAGAAAATTCACAAGAGCCAGGTGCAAATGGCACAGGTGGTTATTTAGGATGGTTTGGAAAGGGTATGATGGTGGAGCCTTTTGAGGATACTGTATTTCCACAAGAGGTAGGTACTGTATCTTATGTAGTTGAAACTCAATTTGGTTATCATATTATTTACAAAAAAGATGAGAGGAATATCATTGAATATAAAGTTAGCCATATCTATATAGATAGAATGACAGAGGCGGAAATCCTAGGTCCCCAGGATGATTGGAAAAATACTGAGCTAACTGGAAAATATTTAGATAGAGCAGTGGTATCTTTTAATCCAAACGATGGTTCTCCTGAAGTATCTTTAGAATTTGATAGTGAGGGTGGAGACTTGTTTGCAGATATTACCGGCAGGAATGTCGGTAAGCCAGTAGCTATTTTCTTGGATGGTTATCCAATCAGCGTTCCAAACGTGAATGAAAAAATAACTGGTGGTAGGGCTGTTATAAATGGAAGGTTTAATCTCGAAGAAGCTAAACTTCTCGTACAGAGACTTAATGCTGGTGCTTTGCCAGTGCCGATTGAACTTATTAGTCAAAAGACGGTTGGTGCTAGCCTTGGTCATCAATCAGTATTAGATAGTTTAAACGCATGCTTGATCGGACTTCTTTTGGTGGCGATATTTATGATTTTGTTTTATAGATTGCCTGGTATTCTAGCTGTTATTTCTTTGACTATTTACGGTATATTAGTGTTAGCAGTGTTCAAAATCTGGTCAGTAACGCTTTCGCTCGCTGGTCTTGCTGGATTTATATTATCAGTTGGTATGGCGGTGGACGCTAATGTTCTTATATTTGAAAGATTTAAAGAAGAACTCAAAATGGGTAAGCCACTACTAAATGCAATTGACGAAGGATTCAAAAGAGCTTGGCCGTCAATTCGTGATGGAAACATCTCTACATTAATCACGTGTGTTATATTGTTTACTTTCTCAACTAGTATTGTGAAGGGGTTCGCTATTACACTTGGACTTGGAGTACTCGTATCTATGTTCTCAGCAATTGTTATCACCAAGAACTTACTTTCATTGATACTCGGGAGATGGGCTGAAAAACACACTTGGTTACTCGGAGTAAAAAAGAAAAATAATAATAACGAAGAATAAAAATATGTTTAGAATAATACAAAAAAGAAAAATTTGGCTTAGTTTCTCTAGTCTATTAGTAGCGATCTCTGTATTGTTTCTAGTTATTTGGGGGTTAAATTTCGGTATCGATTTTACTGGAGGTAGTTTGCTGGAAGTTAAATTTTTGAATGAAAGACCGGGTGTTGATCAAGTTCAAAATGTATTAAGTGATTTAGACTTGGGTAGTTTAATTGTCCAGCCAGTTGGAGAAGAGGAACTAGTATTGAGATTTCAGGATATTACTGAAGAAAAACATCAAGAAGCTTTAGCTAAGATAGGTGAGATTAAAACATCAAGTGAAGAATTAGTTCAATTTGAAGAGCTCCGATATGATTCGATCGGTCCATCTATCGGAAAAGAATTAAAACAAAAATCAGTTTATGCCATGCTTGTTGTTTTGATTGCTATTATTATTTATATTGCTTGGGCTTTTCGAAAAGTATCCAAGCCAATTGCTTCATGGAAGTATGGTATGTCTGCAATTATTGCTTTGTTTCATGATGTATTAATTGTATTAGGAGTATTTGCATTCTTGGGGCAATTCTACGGCATAGAAATTAATTCAGCTTTTGTAGCTGCTATTTTGACAGTATTAGGGTACTCAGTAAATGATACAATTGTTGTGTTTGATAGAGTTAGAGAAAACCTACCAAAGAGTGAAGAGGACTTTGAAAATACGATCAACACAAGTGTGAATCAAACAATTACTCGTTCAATTAATACTTCTGTTACTACTTTATTAGTGCTTCTTTCAATCTTCTTTTTTGGAGGATCAACTATTAGAGATTTTGTATTAGCTTTATCAATCGGTGTGTTTATCGGTACTTATAGTTCTATCTTCTTAGCTAGTCCTACTTTGGTTCTTTGGGAGAAGCTTAAAAATAGGGGTTAGTTGATATATTTTAGATTATATATTGAAATTTGTCTTCCAATTGGAAGACAAATTTTTTTAGAAGAAATTATTAATTATCGTCCCCTCTCCTGGACAGGAGAGGGCTAGGGTGAGGTGGAAAAGGTTGTGAATTAAAACAATTTTTTTCTTTCATTATAATCTTCGTTACCCCTCACCCCAACCCTTTCTCGAAAGAGGGAGAGGGGGATGACTGCTTGACTATGTGTAAATAATAATATATTATTAACATATGAAGAAAATTTTTGCGCAACAAACTCCACCAGCACCAAACTCAATTTATCAGTTTGGGAGTTTTGTTATGTAAATAAATAAAAAATTTTTATGAGACGACCCAAGCGGGTCGTTTTTTAATTGGAAAAAAAAGGAGGGCAATATGCAGAAAAAAATAGACATAGCTCGAATAGGAGGTCATTTAAAAGAAGTAAGAAAGTATATTGGTGGTTTATTTGTGACTGTGCAAGCACAAATAATTAATAACAAAGCAATATGTCCAGTGTGTCATGAAAAATATCGATGTTATGGCGAGGATGAATGCCTTTGCACAAAATGTCGGATATCATTCTTTGTATATTACTGATTTTACATCATTTTGCTGTCTTATTATATTTAATAAGACAGCAAAAATCTCTTTTGACATGAGTATTTAATTAAGTTAAAATAGTATTAATTAATAAAAAGGCTGTATACAATTTTTACACAGCTTTTATAACAGTAACATTATGCTTCAATCACAATTATTTACAAAAACTCGTAAAGAAGCCCCAAAAGACGAGATATCGAAGAATGCCCAATTGTTAATTCGGGCAGGTTTTATTAACAAGGAAATGGCAGGTGTATACTCATATCTTCCTTTGGGTTTCAGAGTGCTTAATAATATCGAAAATATTATTCGTGAAGAGATGAATGAGGCTGGAGGACAAGAGATCTTTATGACATCTCTCCAAGAAAAAGAGATATGGGAAAAAACAGGTAGATGGAGCGACAAAGAAGTAGACAATTGGTTTAAGACAAAATTAAAAAATGGCACCGAACTTGGTTTGGGTTTTACTCATGAAGAACCGATAGCTAAGATTATGAAGAATTACGTCTCTTCTTATAAGGATCTTCCATTTTGTGTTTATCAGATTCAAACTAAATTTCGAAATGAAGAAAGAGCTAAAGCAGGATTACTTCGAGGACGAGAATTCAAAATGAAAGATCTTTATTCTTTTTCACGTAACAAAGAAGAACACGATGAATTCTATGAAAAGATGAAAGAAGTTTACATGAAGGTATTCACTAGACTGGAAATGGGTGATAAAACATATTTAACAATTTCTAATGGTGGATCTTTTTCAAAATATTCATTTGAATTCCAGACATTATCAGAAGCAGGCGAAGATATGATATATATAGACGAGAAAAATAACATTGCTATCAATGAAGATGATTATAATGATGAAGTTTTGAAAGATTTTAATATTAAAACACCAAAAGAAGAATTAATTAAAGAAAAATCTATTGAAGTGGGTGATATATATTCACTGGGATATAAATATTCAGAAGCTTTTGATCTGAATTATAAAAATGAACAAGGGAAAGACGAATTAGTGTATATGGGTTCTTATGGTATGAGTCCAAGTAGGCTCATGGGTTCTGTAGTGGAGTTAAATAGTGATGATAAAGGTATTATGTGGCCTGAAGCAGTAGCACCGTTTAAAGTACACTTGGTTTCACTGAATCAAAATGAAGAAGCAGAGAAGATATATAAAGAATTACAGAAAAATAACGTAGAAGTGTTATATGATGATAGAGATGCAAGTACTGGGGGAAAATTAGCCGACGCTGACTTGATGGGTTGTCCTATTAGATTGGTGGTTAGCGCCAAGACTTTAAAAGAAGATTCAGTTGAAGTTAAAAAAAGAAGTGAAGAAAAGGTTGAATTAGTTAAGATAAGTGATGTGGTTAAGTTTTTGAAATAATCGTATTTTTAAGTTGCTATATGGATATAAAAGATCTATCAAAAAAAATTTTAGATTTAGTTAGAGAAAAAGGATTTGGTTTAAAGCCAGATGAGATAAATGTAGGTGAAAAAATTGCCTTGATACATAGCGAACTTAGCGAGGCACTAGATGCGTATCGGAAGAAAAGATTCGAGGGTGCTGATAATTTCGGAGAAGAATTAGCCGATGTTATAGTGAGAACCTTACACTTAGCTGGTATTTTTGATATAGATATAGAGAAGGAGATAATAAAAAAAATAGAATCAAATAAAGATAGAGAGTGGGATTGGGAAAATTTGAATGAGCAGAATAGCTTATAATTAAATTTCGTTACGCGTTACGCGTTACGAGTTATATGATAAAGTGTTAAACAAACTTTTAGGAAAATTTAGTCAAGATTTGGGGATAGACTTGGGTACCAAAAATACCCTTGTTTATACTGCAGACAAAGGGATTGTAATAAACGAGCCATCAGTAGTGGCTGTAAATATGCGAACTGATGAAATCTTAGCCGTGGGAGAAGAAGCTAGGAAAATGGTTGGTAAAACTCCTGCTCATATCCAAGCTATCAAACCATTGGTGGATGGTGTTATTTCTGATTTTGAAGTAACTGAAAAAATGATTAAGTATTTTATCGACAAAGTGCATAGTGAAAATTTTACTCTTATGCCTAGACCAAGAGTTGTGATTGGCATCCCGCTTGATATTACTGAAGTAGAGAAAAAAGCCGTGGAAGACGCGGCTAAGTCAGCTGGTGCTCGTCAGGTTTATTTAATTGAAGAATCAATGGCGTCTGCAATTGGCGCTCGTTTACCAGTAGCAGAGGCGACGGCTACAATGGTCGTCGATGTTGGTGGAGGTACAACTGAGATTTCAGTGATATCTCTAGGCGGAGTAGTTACTTGGAAATCTCTTCGCACAGCTGGGAATGAATTTGATAGTAATATTGTTGATTTTGCTCGAGAGGAGTTTAATATTTTGATTGGAGAACAGGTAGCTGAGAAAACAAAAATTAGAATTGGTTCAGCAACGCCCTTGAAAGAACCAATGGAAATGGAAATTAGAGGTAGGGATTTAATCAATGGTCTTCCTAGAGCAGTTCAGATTAGTGATTCTCAAGTTCGAGAGGCATTAAGTCGAACAATAAATCTAATAATTGAAAATATAAAAATAACTTTAGAAACCACTCCTCCAGAATTGGTGGCTGATATTTATGAAAAAGGGATATTTTTGACTGGAGGCGGTGCTTTACTTCGAGGTTTAGACAAAGAGATCGCTCAAGCTACCAAAATTCCAGTACGGATTGCCGATGATCCTTTGACTTGCGTGGTGCGCGGTGCTGGTATGCTTCTTTCTGATCCTGAGTTGTTAGATAAAATATTGCTTCCAGGAAATGATGGTATGTAATTGTCAAAGTTAAATTTATCTAGTAATTACCAAAATTGATATGATAAAAGTAAGCTACAAAAGAATATTTCAAATAGTAGCAGTGATAGTGCTGCTTATTTTTTTTCATTATACAAAAATCTTGAGTCCGCTTGAGAGAATTATTATTAATATTATTAAGCCTTTTTCTGGAGGAGTGTATTCTGTGAGTTCTGATATTAGAGTTTCCTACAATGATCAGGGGGATAAAAGGGATTTGCTGAATGCAATAAATCTTTTAGAGGAAGATAATAATCGATTAATAGCAGAAAATTCTAAATTAAAATCAGTCCAAGAGGAAAATGATGAGTTAAGAAAATATTTAGACTTCTTTGACTTAAAAGAATATAATTATTTAATGTCAAATATTATTGCCGAGGGATTAGTGGACGATGTTAGTATAAATGAAAATAGTTTAATTATTGATAAGGGAAGCAATGATGGTGTTGTTCTAGGCTTACCAGTTTTGAATGCTCAAGGCATAATGATCGGTAAAATAACAAAAGTTGAAAAAGATGTTTCCAAGATAAGCTTGTTAACTAGCGGAAATTGTAAAATAGCAGCCTCTATTCAGGGAGAATCTAATACAATTGGTGTGACTGAGGGGGAGCTGGGCTTAACATTAAAAATGAATTTTATTCCACAGAAAGAAGAAATAAAAATAAAAGATATAGTTGTTACTTCTGGATTGGAAAAAGAAATACCGAAAGGGCTTGTCATCGGAGAAGTAACTCAAATAACTAACAACAAGAATGATATCTGGCAAAGTGTGGTGATAGAACCTTTGGTTGATTTTCGAGAACTGGATATTGTTACCGTTATTACACCCTAGAAATTTTTCAAATAATTTTTTAGATATGTATTATAAAATTTTCTTCAATATAATATTAATATTATTAGTAGCTATTTTTCAGATTTCTTTTGTGAATAATTTACCCCTATATTTTAATCAAATAAATATATTTCTTCTTATTTTGATATTTATTTTGAGTTTGACCAATTTTGAATATATAGCTTGGTGGTCTATAGGTATAGGGCTGATATTAGATATTTTTTCTTTTTATTTTTTCGGTGTTTATTTAGTTTCTTATTTTTTGACTATATTACTCATAAATTATTTATACAAAAATTATTTTACTGATCGTTCTCTTTATTCCTTTTCTATACTTATAGTTATTTCTATAATTTTTTATGAATTTATTATTAAAACTTTTTATTATTTGTTATTTTTAATAAATAGTAAAGAGGTTTTTTTTCTAGTTAGTGAGATTTTTTGGTTTAATCTTTTTTCTGAATTAATAATAAATTTATTAGCAATGTCAATTTTGTTTTATATTTTTAGCTTATTGTCAGAAAAATTAAAACCTGTTTTTTTAATAAAAAAGTAATGAAAAATAGATTTAAAATAAAAAAAGAAAATTCTGACAACCCTTTTGTAGTACAAGAAGGCAGGTATAAGAAAATTGAGGGTTATTCTTTCCGAACTAGCTGGATCGAAGATTCCTACGTTGATGAAGCGGGCACAGGAGAGATTGTTGGTAATAGTTTTGATGTTGGTAAAATTCGTTTTATTGTCTTTTTTGTATTATTTTTTATTTCTTTTATATTTTTTCGCTTAGTTCAGCTTCAAGTTGCAAAAGGCGATTATTATTACGGCATGGCTGAGGGAAACCGTATCAGAATCGAAAGAATAGAAGCAAAAAGGGGCGTAATTTATGACAGAAATATGATCCCATTAGTTAGAAATGTTGCTAATTTTTTATTATATTTTGTTCCATCTGATTTACCTAGAGATCCGATAGAAAAAGAAGAGCTAATAAAAAATATAAGCAATTTAATTGACGGTATCGATGAAAAAGAAATCAACGAAAAATTAAGCAAGTTGGAAATCGGCACCTTGGAATCTATGCAACCTTTATTTATAGTTGATGACATAGCTTATGAAGCAGCTATGAAACTATACTTGCAATCTCAAAATATGCCGGGCGTTGTTTTGTCGAATAAAAGTAGACGTGAATACAATTTGTACGCTGATACTCTTTCGCATGTTTTGGGTTATACGGGAAAAATTAATGAAAAAGAACTTTCTCAGTATGGAGATGAGTATTTGATGATTGATTATATTGGAAAAACTGGTGTTGAGTATTTTTGGGAAAATGAATTGAAAGGTAATAGTGGCAAAAGACACGTCGAAGTCAACGCATTGGGTAAAAAGAGTAAAATACTTGGCTCTGAGGAGGCAGAAGATGGGCATAATCTGGTTTTATCTATTGATGCCTTAGTACAGAAAAAATTGGAAGAAATACTTGTTTCATATTTAGAAAAAATTAATAAAGAAAAAGCTTCTGGCGTGGTTATGAATCCTAATAATGGTGAAATAATCGCCTTGGTAAGTTATCCAGGGTATAATAATAATTTATTTGCGCAAGGCATAAGTCAGAATGATTATGATGAGTTGATAAATCGGACTGATAACCCATTGTTTAATCGTGCAATTAGTGGAGAATTTCCTTCTGGGTCTACTATCAAGCCAGTAATTTCGGCGGCAGCTTTAGAAGAGGGTATAATTAATGAAAATACGTCCTTTAATAGTGTTGGAGGCATCCGAATAGGTCAGTGGTTTTTTCCGGATTGGAAAGCTGGTGGTCACGGAATAACAAACGTGAGAAAAGCCATTGCTCAATCTGTAAATACATTTTTTTATTTTATTGGTGAAGGTTATGATAATTTTGTTGGACTCGGAGTGGATAAAATTGTTAAATATGGACGTTTATTTGGCATGGGAGAACAGACCGGTATAGATTTGGTTGGGGAAGCGTCTGGCTTCCTGCCAACCAAAGAATGGAAAGAGAAGACTAAGGGAGAAATGTGGTATATAGGTGATACTTATCATATGGCTATAGGTCAGGGAGATGTTTTGGTCACTCCTCTTCAGGTTGCGTTGTTTACCAGTGTATTTGCCAATGGAGGCAGTTTGTATAGACCTCATATTGTTAAGCAATTACTAAATAGCAATGATCATTTAGTTAGCGATATTGATACTGCGCCTATTCGTGATGGTTTTATTTCTGATCAAAATATTGAGATAGTCAGAGAGGGAATGAGACAAACAATTACAGATGGATCAGCTCGAAGTATGCAATCTGTTCCGGTGGCCGTAGCTGGAAAGACAGGAACTGCGCAGTGGTCAAGTAAGTATGATTATCATGCTTGGTTTACTGGTTTTGCACCGTACGAAAATCCAGAATTGGTTATAACCATATTGGTTGAAGAGGGTGGAGGTGGTGATGTTGTTGCCGTTCCAATCGCAAGAGAGTTTTTGATTTGGTATTTTGGAGAGTATAAAAATGAATAATTTTTATAGTAAAAAATAAAGCGGTCCGACCTCTATATAGAGGTCGGACCGCTTTATTTGATTATCACCTGCGTAGATATTTACGTAGGTGAATAGTTTTTAAGAAAATATTATTTTAATCTCTTCCTCATTCTCATATGTTCATCCTGAATATTATCCTGAAGTCTACTTTCGTCTATTAATTGGTGGATTCTATTTTTTATTATAAATTCTCCATTTATCATAAGGTCTCTGACAGTGCGACCATTATGGGTGATAATATTTCCTAGTAATGTAATTGGATTATTTTCGTCATATGGTATGAACCCTCTATCTTTTAGTTTCCAAAATATTAAATCAGCTTTCATACCAGGTTGTATTTTGCCTCTATCAGACATATTTAGAACTCGAGCTCCATTTATTGTCATCATCCTAAAAAGATAACTAAATTTTAAGGTTTTTTTATACAAATGCGTTAAACGAGCCTGGTATGCTTCGGTTAAAATATCTAATCTATTTTTACTCACCACACTGTCAGTGCCAAGCGAAATATTTTTGAATCCTTTAGCCTCGATAAAGTCCCAAATAGGAAAAACGCCACTTTTGTGAATTGCATTTGATGTGGGTAGATGAGCTATGCCGACGTTATTTTTTGACATTAAGTTTATATCTTTTTTATCGACATGTAATACATGAGAGGCGATCGATCTATTGTTTAGTAGTCCAACTTTTTTCATGAGCATGGTTTCGTTTAATCCGTGTTTTTTTATAGTTTCTTTTGCCACAAAAGGACTTTCAGCCATATGAAAAGTTACAAGCGCGTCATATTTTTCAGATAGATCTCTTATTTTTTCTAAAATATTAATTGGGGTTTTGTATAGATAATGTAGAGAGATAGCAGGAGTAGAGTGATATGAATTTTGTTGTTTTAGAATTTTTTCAACCATTTTTGGATTATTGCTTGGTCGAGAGTTGCTTACAGCACTAACAGCGTTAAATAAATTATGATGGCTAGCCTTTGATGCTATTTCGTGTGCTTGAAAACTTGGTCCATGAGTGAGCGTAGTGGTGATTCCATTTTTTTGTTGTTCCGTCAGATCACCAATTGATGCAATAGCAAGAGAGCTATCAGTTTCATTTTTTTGCCATTTTGCCATTTCGTTAATAGTGCTATCAACTTCTTGCCCCTCGTCTAGCATCATTGCACTACGCAGTAAGTACATATGAATGTGAGCATGAGTGTTTATAAGTCCTGGCATAACAACTGTTCCACCTCGTTTTCCAGCGTCATAGACTAAATCATATTTGGATTGATTGAATTTTTTAGATGGGATTACGGCTGTAATTATTTCATCTTTTATTTCGATGGAATAATTTTTTAGCGTTTTTATTTTGTCTTGTTCATCACAAGTAAAAATAAAAGGTATATTGTGAACAAGTATTTTCTTGTATTTTTCCTTGTTGATAATATAACGGCTGTGTTCTTTGTTTTCTTTGGTCTTAATTTTGGTGGGTTTTAATTTTTTAAATAAAGTATTGCTCATATTTTAGTTGTTATTTCCGTCCAAGGCGGATTCGCCTTGGACGGAAATTATTTATTTATTCCCATTCAATAGTACCGGGTGGTTTGTGGGTTATGTCATAAAAAACATAAGATATTTTTTTTGTATCTAATATTTTTTTTGTTATTAAATCAAGTATTTTATTGTCCATTTTGTAAAAATCAGCTGTCATAGCATCTCGTGAAACTATTGGGCGTAGTACAATAGATTCTTTGTTGTTATTGTTTGTAATAGGCACAAGAACTACAGGAAATTGCCAAATTTCTTTATATAATTTATTTTCTTTTATAGATTTCATAACTATATCATCAATTTCTTGGAGTAATTTGATTTTTTTTTTGCTTAATGATAGATTCTCAGAAGAAAGTGAAAAAGATTTTTTTTCTTTTGGATTCAGCAGAAGTAGTACACGATTAATATCTTTTATATTGTTTGTGATTTTTGAAGACAACGTATCTAATTCGTTCCAGTTTTTTGTACCCCATATAGCTAGAGGATGCGCATAAGTTCTGTTGTCGCCCTGCACCCCGACAGATTTAATAGGTATTATTTCATGGTTAATTTTATTAGAATTATTATTTAAAACATCAGCAATTTTTTCGTTTTTGGGTATATTGTTTTGATTAGAGTTATTGTGGCACAAACATCTAATGGCAAGACCTGGACCAGGGAAAGGGTGGCGATTTACAAGTCCATTGGAAAGACCAAGCAGACTGCCAATTTGCCTTACTTCGTCTTTGTAGAAATCAACTAAGGGTTCTATTATTAGTCCTTTTTTAATTAATTTTTGAATAGAGTCTATTCTATTGTGATGTGTTTTTATGGTGTCAGCATTTTTTGAGCCTCCTGTTTCAATAATGTCAGGATAAATTGTGCCTTGACCAAGAATCCAGTTTCCTGATTCTAGTTTTAGATTTTTTGCTGCCATATCTTTGGCATCTAGGAATGATTGTCCGATGATTTTTCTTTTTTCTTCAGGATCAAAAATATTCTCCAATCTATTAAAAAAAAGTTTACTAGCGTCAATTGTTTCTAGATTATGAAAACCAGCTTTGTCAAAATTTGTAGTTATTTCCTCGGATTCATTTTTTCGCATAAAGCCATTATTGATATAAAGTCCTTTTACGCGATTTTCTCCAAGGGCTTTTGTAAGCAGGGCGAAGGCCACACTTGAATCAACCCCGCCGCTTACTAATATAAAAACTTTTTTATTATTAACTTGTTTCTTTATTTTTTGTAATAGATCGTTAATTATGTCTTCTACTCTCCAGTTTTTTTCAGCTTTACAAATTTTAAATATAAAGTTTTTCAAAATCTTCATGCCTTCTTCGGAGTGGTTAACTTCGGGATGAAATTGAAGTCCGTATATTTTTTTGTCTTCATTGGACATAGCCGTGATACCGCAATCCTCAGTTGAAGCAATGCAATCAAAATTGTTTGGTAAATTTTCAACTGAATCACCGTGACTCATCCAGACAGTGGAGTTATCTTTTATGTTTTTGAGAAGTAGAGATTTGTTTTGTAGTTTTAGTTCTGACTTGCCATATTCTCGAGACTTACTTGGCTTTACAGCCCCGCCTAAATTATGGGCTATAAATTGGTGTCCATAACAGAGACCTAGAATAGGCACGCCAAGATTAAAGATTTTTAAATCAGCTTCGATAGAGTTGTTATCGTTAACAGATTGAGGACCTCCAGAAATAATAATTCCAACGACATCGTTTTTTAATTCTTTTGGGGAAATATCGCTTGAATAAATCTTTGCAAGTACATTCATTTCTCTTATTCGCCTGGCTATTAAATGGGTGTATTGGGAACCAAAATCCAAAATTGCTATATGTTTCATAGAATCGTTGAAGCTATACAAAGCCTTTGCTTTCTGTATAAAATAAGTTATTATAGTATATATTACAATATTATTATTAAAATTACTTTTATGCAAGAAGCTTTAACTTTTGATGATGCGTTATTGGTTCCGCAGTATTCAGATATTTTACCAAAAGATACAAATACTGAGAGTCGATTTTCAAAAAATATCCCATTAAAATCTCCTATAATTAGTTCTCCTATGGATACTGTTACTGAACATGGTATGGCAATAGCTATGGCCTTAGAGGGCGGTATTGGCATAATTCATAAAAATCTATCCCTTAAAGAGCAAGCTGAGGAGGTGAGACTTGTAAAACGTTTTGAAAATGGATTTATTAATGATCCAATTACAGTATCACCAGATGATACTGTTGATTTTATTCATTCAATTTTCGCTGATAAGGGCTATAAAAAAATTCCAGTAGTTGATGATAGCGGTAAATTATTAGGTCTCATTACCGAGTTTAATTATTTTTGGCCTCAAGATAAAGATTTATTAGCCAAAAACGTGATGACGAAGATTAAGAAATTAATTACAGCTCCATCAAGCACAACGTTATTAAAAGCAAATAATATTATCATCAAAGAAAAACTTTCTATACTTTGTGTTGTGGATAGGCAAGGCAAATTGGTTTCTATAGTTACTAGAAAAGATTTGGAAAAAAATAAAGATTTTCCTCGTGCCAATAAAGATTCACATAAAAGATTATATGTTGGCGCTGCTATTGGAGTAGGCGATGAGATGATTGCTAGAGCTAAAGTATTAGTAAAAGCTGGAGTTGATGTTTTAGTAGTGGACACCGCTCACGGTCATTCCAAAGGAGTTATTGGCATGGTTAAGGCTCTTAAAGAAGATAAGCAAATAAAGGACGTAGATGTAGTAGCTGGAAATGTTGCTACCAAAGATGCAGTAGGTGCTTTGATTTTAGCTGGCGCTGATGGTGTAAAGATTGGAATAGGTCCTGGTTCGATTTGCACAACTCGTATTGTGGCCGGAATTGGCGTACCTCAATTGACTGCGATTATGGATTGTGTGAAAGGCAAGGGAAATAAAGATGTAGCAATTATCGCAGATGGTGGAATCAAATATTCTGGAGACGTAGTGAAGGCCTTGGCTGCTGGAGCTGATTCGGTAATGATTGGCAGTCTTTTGGCGGGTGCCGAAGAGTCCCCCGGAGAAACTGAGTTTATAAGTGGAAAAATGTATAAAACATATAGAGGTATGGGTTCACTTGGGGCTATGAGTAAAGGATCAAAAGATAGATATGGTCAAGCTGACATAAATGATGCTGATAAATTTGTACCAGAAGGTATTGAGGGCAGGACTCAGTACAGAGGACCGGTTGATAAAATTATTTATCAATTAATTGGAGGACTAAGAAGTGGTATGGGTTACGTCGGAGCTAAAACTATAAAAGATCTTCATAAAAAAGCAAAGTTTGTAAAAATTAGCTCAGCCGGACTAAAAGAAAGTCATCCTCATGATGTGATTATCACGAAGGAGGCACCGAATTATTCTATAGATTAAAATAATGTCTGGAAAAAACAAATTAGCACTCTCTTGACACGAGTGCTAATTTTGTTATAATTACTATTAAGTTAAAATTTTGAATAAATGGACGATAGAAAGCAGGAAATACTTAATATAATAATAAAAGAACATATTAAAACAGGTGCGCCAGTCGGGTCTTCTATTGTTGTAGATAGGTACAAATCAGATATATCTTCAGCTACTATCAGAAATGAAATGTCTAGTTTGGAAAATGATGATTATATTATTCAGCCACATACTTCAGCTGGAAGAGTACCGACTGAAAAAGCGTATAGGCTGTATCTAGATAATTTGAAAGAAAAAAAAGTGAATGATCAAAATGCTAAAATCTTGGATCAGAATCTCAGTAAGGCAGATGAAGATAGTTTTAAAAAAACCGCTAAAGAATTAGCAAGATTATCAGGCAATGCAGTATTTTGGGCAATACATAAAAATAATTTATATTATACAGGGATATCAAATTTATTAACTCAACCAGAATTTATTCAGACTAATTTAATTTTAGATATATCTGCTGTTATCGATAGAGTGGATGAGATTATTAGTGAAATATTCGAAGACATAAAAGAGGAGCCGGAAATATTAGTTGGCTCCACAAATCCTTTTGGAAATTTCTGTAGTACCATTATAGTAAAGTATAAAAAAGATGATAATATTGGCTTATTTGGAATACTTGGTCCGATGAGAATGGATTATGAAAATAATTTAGCATTAGTAAATTATATAAAAGGGAAATTAACATAGAGACGCATAGCAATGCGTCTGTACGGATAATTTAAAAAATTATGAGTGAGAAACAAGAAAATATAAGACCAATTGTAGGTGCTTTTATTTTTAATGAAAAAGAGGAATTGTTTTTAATGAAATCACCCAAGCGGCACGATAAATATGTTTGTCCGGGTGGAGGAGTGGATTTAGGAGAATCCCTGGAAGATGCTGTTATTCGAGAAATAAAAGAAGAAACAAATATAGATATTAAAGATATAGAATTTTTGGGAGTAGACGAAGATGTTAATCTTGGCAATGATGTTTATACTAAAA
Organism: uncultured Gammaproteobacteria bacterium; assembly: GCA_964613625.1. Classification (GTDB taxonomy): domain Bacteria; phylum Patescibacteriota; class Patescibacteriia; order Patescibacteriales; family CAZTIC01; genus CAZTIC01. The sequence continues at coordinate 36,947 of CAZTIC010000003.1, forward strand.
AAGAAAGTCATTTAATATTTTTTGATTACAGGGCAGTTGTTAAGAAAAATAATAAAATTATTTTAAATGAAGAAGCTGCTGATTATAAATGGTTAAAACCAGAAGAATGGATTAAACGCGGTAATTTGGGTCGGCCTACAGAAAAATCAATTAAAAAATATTTAATAGAAAAAAAAGAAGGTTTTGAAGGTCAGTATAAACGTGCATTGGCTGATTATCAAAATTTACTGAAGCAATCTGCTAAAGAAAGAGAAGAATTTGTAAAATATGCTAATGAGCAGTTAATATTAGAAATAATTCCAGTTTATAATAATCTAAAAATTTCGCTAGAACACGTAGATAAGACAGTTGAAAAAAATGGTTGGCTCGAAGGAGTAAAGTTTGTAACTAAGCAGTTCAAAGATATTTTAAATAATCTGGGAGTAAAGGAAATTGAAACTAAAGGAAAAAAGTTTGATCCAAGTATTATGGAAGCATTGGAAGGTAAAGGCAAGAAGGTAAAAAAAGAAGTAATGCCAGGGTATATACTCAAGGAAAAAGTGATAATGCCCGCTAAAGTTATTTTAGAATAATTTTAAAATTAATAATAAAAATATGTCATTAATAAAATGGAGACCAATATTTGATAATTTTGAGGATATGGATAAAATGTTCTCAGAGTTTATGCCTGTAGCAAAAAATTCAGTCGCAGATTTTACTCCAGCTATAGATATGTATGAAGACAAAGAGAATGTTATTGTTGAAACGCAATTAGCTGGAATTGATCCAGAAAAAGTAAGTATTTCAATTGATAATGATGTTCTCTCTATAAAAGGAGAGAGTGAGAAGCGTAGCGAAGTAGAAGATAAAAATTATTATAGAAAAGAAATAAGAAGAGGAGGTTTTTATAGAAGTATTCCATTGCCAGCTCATGTTTTGGGTAACAAAGCTGTTGCTGAAGCTAATGATGGAGTCTTGAAGATATCTATTCCAAAGGCATCAGCTAAACAGCCAAAGAAAATTGAAATAAAAACTAAGAAGTAAAAGTAAAAATATCCGCCCAAGGCGGATCAGCCTTGGGCTGAAAAACTAAGAAAAAATAAATTAAATATAATTATTAATAAAAAAATATTATGTCTTCACGAATAAATAGTGTAAATGTGACTGTAAAAAAAGACGCTCCTAAAGAAAAGGCAGCGCGTAAAAAGAAAACAGTAAAGAAAAAAACAGTTTCAAGAAAACAAGTTAGCTTGACTCAGGATGTTCCTCCGAAGATTGGTGCTAGTAAATCTAGTAATCAATTTGCGAGTTTGTTAATCTCAATAATTATCACCGCTATTGTAGTGGGTGGAGGAATATCTGTTATTCAAAAATTAATTAGCTCCAAAAACGTAATGGAAGCTAAAAATGAAACAGAAAGCGTGAAGTCAGAATTTCAGTCAAAGCTTGAAGAGTTAAAAAATAAACTTCAAGGTACAGAAAGTGAAAACGAAGAATTAAAAAATAAAAAGGAAAAATTAGCTCAAATTTTGAGTAAAGCAAAAACTGAATATATAAATCAAGATTTAGGGATTAGTTTTTCTTATCCTGCTAGTTTTGGTGATGTGACTGTTGCTTATGAAAACGGGGATGCTGGGAGAAACTTCATAGGAAGTTTCTCAGATTTTGATAAGCTTGTTTTTGGAGGAGTAACAGAAGATTATAGCGTCATAAGAAAATTAGAATTAATCGATACTCAAGGATATCGAGTGAGAAGCGGGAAATATTATTTCAAGTCAATTGGCGAGGGGCCAGATCTATATGAATTTGAGCCATTTAAGATTTTAGAAGTAGATAATACTGAAATTCCAGTGATTGATAAAGAGGATTTTTTAGTAAAAGAGGATAGTGGTTTGACTTTTGATGAGGTTATAGCAGATGAATCTGTAATCACTGAAGTTTCGGTGGACAAAGAAAGAAATAGAATCCTTGCATTGGTAAATTTGGAAGGAGAAGAATTCACTGGAATGGCTTTCTTGGATAATAATACAGAGGCTTTACCATTAAGTAATTTTGAAGTAATATTGAGTTCAATAATTATAAATGAGCCAGTGATAGATAGTGAAATAGTGGAATAGTAAAAAAGTAAATAGTTAATATTTTTAAATTAATAATATAATCATAAATCGTTATACGTCTGCCTGCCGGTAGGCAGGTTATGCGTTGCGAGTTATGCGATATAAAAGATATGAGTAAAATTTTAGGAATTGATCTTGGAACCACAAATTCAGCCATGGCAATCATAGAGGGGGGTCAACCAAAGATATTAGAGAATGCGGAGGGAAATAGAACCACACCTTCAGTTGTAGCTATTTCAAAAAATGGTGAGAGATTAGTAGGTCAAACTGCAAAAAGGCAGGCAGTTACAAATCCAGAAAATACAGTTTATGCTGTAAAACGTCTTATTGGCCGTAAATTTAACGATGAAGAGGTTCAAAAAGATTTAAAGAATTCACCATTTAAAATTGTTCAAGCAGGAGAGGGAGTAAAAGTAGCTATGAACGGAAAAGAATATTCTCCTCAAGAGGTATCAGCTATGATTTTGTCAAAATTAAAAGCAGATGCCGAAGCTAAAATCGGAGAAAAAATAACTGAAGCTGTTATTACTGTGCCGGCTTATTTTAATGACTCTCAAAGGCAAGCCACAAAAGACGCTGGTAAGATTGCCGGACTTGAAGTGAAACGTATTATTAACGAACCGACTGCGGCGGCCTTGGCCTATGGTTTTGACAAGAAAAAAGGTCAACAGATCGCAGTGTATGATCTTGGTGGTGGTACTTTTGATATCTCTATATTAGACGTATCTGAGGATACAGTAGAAGTGAAATCAACCAATGGAAATACTCATTTGGGTGGAGAAGATTTTGATCAAATAATCATTGGTTGGATAATTGATGAGTTTAAAAAAGATCAAGGAATTGATCTAGGTAAAGATACTCTAGCTCTTCAACGTATCAAAGAGGCAGCTGAAAAAGCCAAGATTGAATTATCTACAACCATGGAAACTGAAATTAACCAACCATTTATAACTACTGGTGAAGACGGTCCGAAGCATCTTGTAATGAAAATGACTCGTTCAAAATTGGAGGAATTAGTAGGTGAATTAGTAGAGAAAACAATTGAGCCATGTAGGGCAGCTTTGAAAGACGCCGGATTTGATGTGAAGGATATCGAGGAGGTAGTGATGGTTGGTGGTATGACTCGAATGCCCTTGGTACAAAGTAAAATCAAAGAATTTTTTGAAAAGGAGCCAAATCTTGGTGTGAATCCTGATGAAGTAGTAGCGATGGGAGCTGCTGTGCAAGCTGGTGTTTTGCAAGGAGATGTGAAGGATGTTTTGCTTTTAGATGTAACACCATTAACTCTTGGTATCGAGACATTAGGTGGTGTTTCTAGTCCTTTGATTGATAGAAATACAACTATCCCAACATCCAAATCTCAGACATTTTCAACTG
>CAZTIC010000004.1:0-24578 GCA_964613625.1 uncultured Gammaproteobacteria bacterium
TTTACACGTTAAAAAATTAAATATAACTATTTGTACTCTTAGGGGGTTGTCATCATTAATTATAATGTTTTATTGCATTAATTGGTAAATCTTTAGTAAAAAAGACTAGATGAACGGCTCTGACATAGTACTAGAGCTAGTGTAATTTATGACAACATTTAAAGAAATGGGTCTTAAGCCAGAATTAATGGCAGGCCTGGACGACTTAGGGTTCGTCGAACCTTCACCTATTCAAGCGAAGGTCATCCCTTTCTTATTAAAATCAAAAAAAGATCTAACTGCTTTGGCGCAGACTGGAACCGGTAAAACGGCTGCTTTTGCTTTACCTATCTTGAATCAAATCAAGGTTGGAGCTAGGGACTTGCAGGCTATTATCTTATGTCCAACTAGAGAACTTTGTTTACAAATTTCTCAGGACATTAGAGTTTACGCTAAACATTCAAAAAGAATAGACATTACTCCAGTGTATGGAGGAGAAAGAATTGATATACAAATAAGATCTCTGAAAAGAGGAACTAATATCGTGGTCGGCACCCCTGGCCGTGTCCATGATCTTATTAGAAGAAATGTTCTGAAATTACAAACTATCAAATGGTTAGTCCTCGATGAGGCTGACGAGATGCTTGATATGGGATTCAAAGATGATTTGGATGCGATATTGACCGAAACCCCAAAAACTCGTCAAACTTTATTGTTCTCAGCTACTATGTCACGTAGTGTGCATAATATAGCCAAGAACTATATGACAGATACCGAGGAAATTAGTGTAGGTGGAAAAAACGTCGGAGCAGAAAATGTGTCTCATGAATATTATATTGTTCAACCAAGAGATCGCTTCGACGCTTTGAAGCGTATACTAGACTCATTACCTGGTGTATATGGAATATTATTCTGTAGAACTAGGAATGAAACCCAAATCGTAGCTGATAAGCTGAAACAAGCTAATTACGATACTGACGCTCTTCATGGTGATATTTCGCAAAATATGCGAACTAAAATCATGGACAGATTCAAAAAACAACAGATTCGCTTGCTTGTAGCGACTGATGTAGCGGCTAGAGGAATTGACGTGAATAATCTATCCCATGTGATTAATTACAACTTGCCTGATCAGAATGATAGCTATACTCATAGAAGTGGACGTACTGGTAGAGCTCAAAATAAAGGAATTTCTATTTCTATTGTTACACCGAGAGAAGTGGGTACTATCAAGAGAATCGAAGATATAATTGGTAAAAAGTTTGAAAGCAAAAAAATTCCGAACGGTGAAGATGTCTGTAAAAAACAGATTGATAATTTCATCGATGAAATTGAAAATACGGATATTAGCGAAACTGAAAACCAAAAATATTTTTTAGATATCTCTGACAGATTAAAGAAAATAAAAAAAGAAGATTTGATAAAGCATTTTGTGTCACACAAATTCAATCATCTTATGGCTGACTACAAGAACGTGCGTGATTTGAATGCTACTGCTATGGTAACTCGTGAGAGAAAACCAGATGCTAATTTTACTAATTTGAAAATTAATTTAGGCAAAAAACATAGATTCGATGTAAAAGGTTTATTTGGCTTGATTAATTCAAATAACAAGTTGAAAGGCATAGATATCGGCAGTATCAAGCTAATGCAAAACTTTACTATCTTCTCAGCCGAGAATAGACGTGCCAATGATGTTATCAAAAATCTAGATGGAGCTAATTATAGGGGAGAGAAGCTTAGTATCGTTGTAAGCAATGAAGCTGTAAGCTACCCAGTAAAACGAAATAATAGACCAAACAGAAAATTTGCTGGTAACAGAGGGGGATACAGAGGAAAAAGAAGGTAATATTAGATAATTATTTTATAATGAGCTTCAGAGGTATTGACAAGTTCTTATTATGTAGTATTATTAATATGTTGCTCTTTTTTATGAAAAACATTCGGTAAATGAACATAATTCATTTATATTTATTTACCGAATGTTTTCTTTCATGGACTTGTTAACTCATGGTGCCCTCCTTAATTCCATTTGCTTTAAAATGGAATTAAGTTAACATTGATCCGATTCGGCGGTAGTGAAATTTTGGCAATGGTGCCATTACGACATACAAATCAACTGAAAAACCCTGATTTAACCTCTCTTTTTATGAAATATGATTTTCTAAATGATGTCAGTCCAGCATAAAAATGGGTACCGCAAAATATGGTTAGGGACTTTGTTGTTTTTTTATACGATATCCGAACGATGTGATATCTCTTAGAAGCCTAGTCCCTGGCCTTTACTATATTGTTCCTAAGTTTTAAAAATGAAGTCGAGGGCTTTACGCTTTTTCGGTAAGACCCCCTCCTTAGGTAAAGTCCTTGGCTTTATATCGTTCTTTTTAAATAACACATTTCGGACACCTTTTTGATTCCTGCATGACCATGCTGACTCCCCCATAGAAGGCAACGTCCACTGAGTCATTAAGGTGTCCGATCTTATATCAAGGTATTGTTTTTTGTAAAAAATTGACAATACCTTATTTTTTTACTTGACTTTCGTTTTTTGTTCGTATATAATATATTATAGATGTGGATAACTAATTTTGATAAGTTAAATATATGGGGAAAAATTTAACAAAAAGACAAAGAGAAATATTAGATTTTATAAATGATTTTATGGAGTCTAATGGTTTTGCACCCAGTATCAGAGAGATTGGAGATCATTTCAAATTATCATCTCCAGCCACAGTTCATGTGCATATTGAGAATCTTAAGAAAAAAGGATTTTTAAAAACTGGTTTTAACGAAGCTAGATCAATCGAATTATTACATATTAAAAATAATTTTGCTCAAGCCATAGAATTGCCATTAGCAGGGCTCATTACAGCTGGTGCACCGATTGAGGCCGTAGAGCAACTAGAAACTATAGCAGTGCCAGCTGATTTCGTGAGAGATAAGGTAAATAGCTATGTACTGCAAGTGAAGGGTGAATCAATGATTGAAGAAGGGATACTTAGCGGTGATTATGTGATAGTTGAAAGAAATCCTTCACCAAAGAATGGTGATGTGGTGGTGGCCTTGCTTAATAATGCTTATGCAACCCTCAAGAAATTTTACCGTGAAACCAATAGAATACGTTTACAACCGGCTAATTCAAATATGAAACCAATTTATGCCAAAGATCCACTTATCCAGGGGGTGGTAAAGGGTGTAATTAGGAAGTTTACTTAAGCTAAATATCATTGCGGGGGTGTTTGTTCGCGGTGGCGTGGCCTTCTCAGGAGGCTAATTCATACGTTTCTCTCATCTTCGCAATGAATTTAAATATTTTATTTATTTATAAATTTTTGTTATAATAAACTTAATAAATAATATTAATAATAGTGTTAATGTTTAGACAATTTTTAAGTTTTATTAAGTATAATAATGCTGCAATTTTGATATTGTTAGTTATTTTTATTTTCGGTGGAAGCGTATTTGCGACTGAAACTGGTCAAGATGTTATAGGTGAGAAGCAAACCAGAATAGAGGGCGTTGATAATACCTTATTACTAGAAGCTAATCTTGATAATCTAGATATGGACTTTCGTATCGAGAGGCTAGAGGAGTCTCCAGAATTTTATTATGTGATCTATACTTTTATAGATCTGACACCGATAAACAATAGTTGGCAGTATCTGCTCCGAGAAAAAGAAAGAAAGATATCAAAAACAGCTAAAGTGGATTTAGGTGAGTTTTTGGCTCAAGAATTAACAGAAGAATACAATCAAAGAATAGCAGAATTAAAAAAAGATCAAATCAAGGCTTTTACTGATGGTGAAATAACAAGAGTAGAAGTTGTAGAATATTCAGGCCTTATTGGTAAGACTCTTGATATAACTTCAAAAGTTTTTCCTGGATATGAGTCAGTAAAAAAGACTGAATTGTTAGCTCCTATTAATAAACTATTACTGAGAACTAACGAAGAAATACTTAAACAAAGCCCCATAGAAGATCTTGCTGATGTTTATGATGAGTTTATAGAAGAAACAGATCCTGATGAAGATAATATTTTTTACGAAGATGATAATTGCCCTACAGTATTCAACCCAAGTCAGTTAGACAGTGATAGTGATGACCTTGGTGACGCTTGCGATATTGATAATATAGATATAGAGGATAATATTTTAGAAGGAGATGAAGAAGTTGAAATCATCGAAATTACTGATATTAATGAAGATCCAAGTGATGAAGTTTTAACCGATGAAGTGATTAACGAAGATGAGGTGATTGATGAAATTGAAAAAACATTAGAAAAGGATGTTGACTTAGAGCTATTAGAAGAAGAAATTCCTGTTGAAGAAATTCTTGGCATGGATGAGATAATTGAAGTACCTGAAATTATTATTAAATAATTTTAATAAAAATAATAATAATATAATGTCTACATTAAATTTGAAAAATGATAAATATGAAATGCTGGATAAAGTTTATTCGGGTAACAAAAAAGAATTCGATAAAATAAAAAAACCAGCCATAAAGACTAATAATTCGAATCCGTTGTATAGAATTATATTTGCACTAATTATAATTGCTTTGATTTTTGGCATTTATTTTTTCTTTATAAATAAACAAGATAATAGCTCTGATTCGGCAGGTAATTGGTATTCTGTAAAATTAGTAAATGGTGAAATATATTTTGGTCAAGTTGGTGATCTAAATTCTGATCCTATTAATTTAAGAAATGTTTATTATAATTATGATCAAAAAAAGGGAGATATATCCCTCGAGGAAGATAAAAATTTAAGGTTAGTGAAGCGTGGACAAGAAACACATGGCCCGACTGGAACAATGAGTATAATTAGAGCTCAAATATTATATCTAGAACCGCTCAAAAGTGATTCCAAGGTATTGAATGCTATGCTTAATTACGAAAACTAGGGACTAATATACAAAAAAACTGAATAAAATATTCGGTTTTTTTTATTTAATAGAACCTTCTTTTTTTATCATTTCGTAGAGAAACAGAGAAATTTCTTGAATGCAATAATTAATCGACATCAGAATAGTAATATTTAAGGGATTCCTCGCTAAAGCTTCGGAATGACAAAGTGGAGGTGATTTGACTCAATTAATCTGATATAATAATATAAATTAATATGAAAAAGAAAAAGTTTTACATTTTAACTATAGGTTGCGCTATGAATAAGTCTGATTCAGAAAGAATTGCAGGGAAAATGATTGAATTAGGCTACGACGAAACAAGTAAGAGAAATCTGGCTGATTTTGTGTTTATAAATACTTGTGGAGTACGTCAATCACCCGAAGATAGGATTTATATGCTTATTCCTGTAATCAAAAGTGCTAACAAAAAAGCAAAAATAATAATAACTGGATGCCTTAGTGAAAGAAAAGATGTAATCAGAAGACTAAAAGATAGAGTAGATATTTGGTTGCCAATTAAACAATTATCTAAATTGGGTCTAAAACTCGGAATTAAAAAGCAGTCAATTAATAGTGATTATCTAAAAATAACTGCAGATTATAAATCAAAAATAAGTGCATTTGTCCCAATTGGAAATGGTTGTGATAATTTTTGTTCATACTGTGTTGTTCCGTATGCTAGAGGTAGAGAAAAGTATCGAAAAGCAAGCGATATAATTGGTGAAGTAAAAAGTTTAATTGAAAAAGGCTATAAAGAAATTAATCTAATAGCTCAAAATGTGAATAGTTATAAATCAGGAAAAATAGATTTTGCTGATTTACTCCAAAAAGTTAATGACCTAGAAGGTAATTTCTGGGTGAGATTCACCACTAGCCATCCCAAAGATATAAGTGAAAAGTTAATAAAAACTATAGCTAGTGGAGAAAAGCTGTGCAAGCACATTCATTTGCCAATGCAGGCTGGTGATAATGATATTTTAAAAACTATGAACCGAAAATATACAGTAGCTCATTATGAAAAGTTAATAAAAAAGATCAGAAAATATATTCCTGATTGCGCTATTTCTACAGATATTATAGTCGGTTTCCCTGGAGAAACAAAAACTCAATTCAACAATACCAAACAAATATTCAAAAAAATAAAATACGATTTAGCCTATATTGCTCAATACAGCCCAAGACCAGGAACAGCAGCTTTTAAAATGGAAGATAATGTAAGTAAAGCTGAGAAAAAGCATAGAGAAGAAAAATTGAATACCATACTAAAAAAAACTAGTCTAGAAAATAATAAAAAATATACCAACGAAATAATCACGGTCTTGATCGAAGGGAAAAGCAAGAGCGGAGAGTATTACGGGAAAACAGAAGGATATAAAGTGGTGAAAATAAAAAATAATAAACTAGAAGTTAATATTGGAGATTTTGTAGATGTGAAGATAATAAAAGCCAATAGTTTTGGCATGGATGGTGAATTGGTTCAAAAAAATAAAGTATTAGTAATACTTGGACCAACGTCTAGTGGAAAAACAGGTATTGCTGTACAAATTGCACATAAATATAATGGTGAAGTAATCGGTGCTGATAGTAGACAGGTTTTTAAGTATATGGATGTTGGTACAGGAAAAGATCTCGATGAGTTTCAAATAAAAATCAAGAACAAGACAGTTAGTGCCCCGTATCACTTAATAGACGTAGTACATCCAAATACTGAATATAATCTAGGTAAATATGTAAAAGATACTGAAAAAGCTATAAAAGACATTTTAAACAGGGGTAAATTGCCAATTCTTTGTGGAGGCACAGGACTCTATATCCAAGCCATAGTGGACTGTTATGAGCTTACTGACGTGGAACCAGATAAACAGCTCAGGGCGAAGCTTGAAAAGCTTAGCGTCGAAAAATTATATGCAAAATTAGAAAAAATTAATAAAAAATTTGCAGAGAGGTTAAATAACAGTGATAAAAACAATAAAAGAAGACTAATTCGATATATTGAAATAAATTCAGTAAAAAAGAAAATAGTAAATAGTAAAATATTAAGCAATATTAATTACGAAATTATTGGTCTGAATCCTGGCAAGGAAATATTGCAAGATAGGATTTATAAAAGAATTATTACAAGATTAGATAATGAAGATATGGTAGGGGAGGTAGAGAGACTTCACACAGACTACAAAGTATCCTGGAAAAGATTAAATTATTTTGGATTAGAATATAGATTTTTAGCATATTATCTTCAAGACAAATTAAGCTACGAAGAAATGATAGAAAAGCTTCATATAGCCACTCGACAATTTGCCAAACGTCAAATGAACTGGTTTAGGCGTTGGGAAAAACAGGGGAGAGATATCAAATGGTTTAAAAATGGCAAAGATGCGCTAATTTACTACAAAAGAAAAAATGGCTAATCAATTTTAATTTGATTAACCATTTGAAAAGTGTGTAGATAATTTAAAAATATCTAGTAATGTGACCTCTTATGCTCACACTTTTGGAGCGATATGATGTCCTGTCCCTGGTGGAATGTTGTACATAAACCAGGGTTTTTTGGACATAATGCCTTGATTCGGATTAAAAGGACAAGCTGTACAATCAGAATTGCAATCTGCTTTGTGTAAAAATTTTGAACAATATCCTGATAAAAGATTACCTGCACCATTAGAGTGAGATTTCGCTGGCATGATTTTGTTTTCCTTTTTTAATTTATTCCATGATTATGAATATTTATCTCAGTCTGTTTTATGATGTTTGTTAAAGGTTTCTCACAATCAATTCCGTTTTGATAGTAACATGCTTTTGAAATGTATCCTGAACATACCGCCCAAAACAGGCATGGAGATTTTTTGATAAGTAACAAGAAATCATGCTCAATATCTGACATGGTGCTAAAAATATTTGCAAGATTACAATAGACTTGCCACGGCAACATGTTTTTGAAATTATTATTTTTCATTTTTAGCACCCTCCTTCCTTTGCAAAGTTAAATTTTTTCAATTCATTGCGTGAATTATGCACATACATGTGCTGAACCTGTCATTAATTGTTGCCTATTGTCAACAAATCCTCCGCATGAAATACAGTATCCGAGGTCGTTAATAACTACTTCGGCGATTTCAGGACAAAGTTCACAAGTCGGAAACTCCAAAGCGCTTCCCGTCTGCTCTTGACGTGGTTGCACAAGACTTATGAAACAGCCCTGGCAAGCAGTAAAACTATCATTAATTTTAAGGACCAGTATATTGTCTTTAGAACAATATTTACATTTACCAATAAAAAATAATTCTTTATCTTTCATGTGGTACCCTCCTGTGGTTATTTTTCTTATTTTTATGTTTATTTTTCTTCGTTTTTTATGTAAATTAATTATTTTTTGGACAAAATTTTTTTGGGTTTTCTACACTCCTGCTTTTGCTTAAAAAAATACCCGTCCATGGGACGGGCGATATATCAATCAATATAAAAGCGGCATACCGCTTTCTGTTCTTTTCTTATGCAAAATTTTTTTGTATATATATTTCATTTAGTTTTTTTACTCTATTAACAAATATAGCAAAAATTAGAAACAGTGTCAAGTTAATTTAAGTTAAGCCGCTTTTTGAGCCTCTATTTTATTAGTTTTACAATAATTATCAAGCGTATCATAAACTAATTTTTTAATATCACTTTTATTTTTAGCTGTTATATTAATGTCATTATTTATTTCCTTTTCTACAAATGATTCACCCCATTTTTTTATCATTCCAACTTCGGAATGTGAGCTTAAATCCCTTTCAATTATAAAAGAATCAATAAATTCAGGTACCCATTCATTTTTTATTTCTTCAATAGATCCATACTTATTATATCCAACTTCTTTTTTATTTATTTCGGCAACTTTATTAATTTTAGATATTTTTGATTGTGGAGCAGTTGCCTTTTTTTTACTTTCAAAAGAAGAAAACATCTTAAACATATTTTTATAATTTAGTTATTTAATAATTTTTTTAATAATTTTTGAACTTTTTTTGGGTTTGCTTTGCCTTTGGTAGCGGCCATGGTTTGCCCGATAAAAAACTGGAGAACTGTTTCCTTGCCGTTTTTGTACTCTTCTACTTGTTTGGAATTTTTTTTCAAAATATTTTCAACTATTTTTTTGAGCTCGCTAGAATCATCCATTTGCTCTAGTCCTAAATTTTTCATAATATCGGTAGGATCCCCTCCTTTTTTATACATTTCTTCAAGTATAGTTTGTCCTGCCGATGAATTTATTTTATCTTGATAAACTAGCGCTACTAACTCAGCAAAATTCTCTGGAGTTATTTTTATATCTTGTATATTAACATTATCTTCTTTGAGGTGTTTAAATAATTCTGAAGTAATCCAATTAGCAGCTGTCTTTGAAATCTTTTTACCTTGTCTCTCCCAAGTATCTCCACTTGAGTCAATCCAAGCTCTGAGCTCAGATATTACACTTTCTGTATAATCTGCTAGATGCTTATCGCTAATAAGTATCTCAATGGTGTCTTCATCCAAGAAGTATTCATGAGTAAATCTTGTTTTCTTGTCATGAGGAAGTTCGATTAATTGAGATTTAATTTTTTTGATCCATTTTGCATCTATTTTTATTGGAGGGATGTCTGGCTCAGGGAAGTATCTATAGTCAGCTGAGGACTCCTTTATCCTTTGGCTGACAGTTTTATTGGTATTTTCATTCCAACCCCTGGTTTCTTGGATTAATTTTTCGTTATTCTCAATAGCTTGAATTTGTCTTTTTATCTCATATTCGATCGCTTTTTCGATAGCTTTGAAAGAATTAATGTTTTTAACTTCAACTTTTGGACTTAATTTGTAGTCACCAATTGGTTTAATCTCACAATTTCCCTCATAAGACCATTTACCTTGTTCTTGAACACTGATATTGGCTTCACATCTCATTTCACCTTTTTCCATGTCAGCATTACTTATTTCAAGATATCTTAAAATTTGCTGGTATCTTTGGCAAAATTTCTTTGCTTCCTCGGCTGTTTTGAGAACTGGCTCTGTCACCATCTCCATAAGAGGGGTGCTAGAACGATTAAAATCGATTAACGAATAATTTTTTCCTTTTGGATGAGTATTTTTACCAGTATCTTCTTCAAGGTGAATCCTAGTAATCTTTATGGCATTTCCATTTATATCAAGGTGGGCATCATAAACAAAAGGTAGATCAAATTGAGATATTTGATATCCTTTTGGTAGGTCAGGGTAAAAATAGTTCTTTCTATCGAATTTTGATAATTCATTGATTTTTCCTCCCATTGCCAAGCCAAGCAGAATAGTCCACTCGATGGCTTGTTTATTGGGTACAGGCAGAGTGCCTGGATGTCCCATGCAAATAGGGCAGACAGTGGTATTTGGTTTTTTTCCTTCAGCATCATTGTCACATGAGCAGAACATTTTTGACTTGGTTTTTAGTTCTGCGTGTATTTCAAGGCCGATTATTACGTCATATTTCATAGAATTTATAAATAGTTAATTAATATAATATTAACTTATGTTAGGCTTAAATGCAAGAAAAATCCCGTGGAGCCTAATAGGTCCACGGGGGTAAAATTAAAACGTTTTTTTATTCGTATTTGATATTAGGGTATTTTTGGTGGTTCAGGATATCCGGAAAGTTTATAGTTTTCTTTTAAGTTGCTAAGATTTTTTCTAAGAAAATACTTCATTATTAGGGTGCATATGAAAACTAAAGTGGAATGAAAAGTAATATAATGTTTTGTTGTTATTATTCCATATGTTACAAAACACAACATAACTATTTGGGTTAAAAAAGCAATTAAAATATAAATTTTATACCTTTTAATTGATTTTCTGTGTTTATACCCAGCTTTTAAAGAGTTTTCATATTGCTTAGTGTTAAAGGTGGTATCTTCATTTCTCCAGACATCAAAAATTACAATTGTTTCGTTAAGATAGCGCAGTATCCATGATTGGGCAATAGAGAAAAGAGCTAAATGGAAAAAATGCATATTTATTAATTGCGTTAAGAATGGTTGATCAGTTTTGAAATTATTTCCAGCGATAACGATAAAAGAAATACTTAAAAAAAGAAAAAAGATAGTAAGAATTTGTAGTTTTCTGTATAAATTAAGTTTTTTCATCTTTCCCTCCTTAAAATGAAATTAATTTTTGTGAACCACTATATATTTGGCGATATTTGGATGAACTTTATTAATTTGTTCAAAGATCATTTGTGCGATTTTTCTACACATTATATTTTTATTTTTATTATTTTTGGTATTTATAAAGTGAAAAGCCTCACGTAGATTCATTTTCATTATAAAACGACGGGCTGTTGCTTTTGTGGTGATGTATTGTGCTTCATAGGGATAATCTTTGGCAATCGATAGGGCAGTGTCATGTGCTTTGTCCATAGCCTTTCTATAATCGTCACCAAGGCCCACTTCATCAAATAATTTTGGAGTATAGTATCCGTATTGTCCATGTAATAATTGAGGTGTTTGGGTCATCATTCGATTTCTTTTGAGGTCATAATAGGTGCCTTGGTCAACCAGGCAATCAAAGGTGTAATATGGATATTCAAATTCTCTAGGTGGCTTTTCATAGATATCTTTGGCATTGTCTAATATTTTTTGGAATATTTTATTTTTTTCAGTTTGCGAAAGTGACTTAACTTTATTCATCGCCTCTCTATACGAGATAGCTTCATATTTATAAATCAAACCTGCCAAAACCTTATTTTCACCATCTTTGTCATAATCAATCAAGTCTACTTCTAGTTTATTTTCATGAGTAAACTCTGGACTAGCTATGGTTAGGGCTAGATCGTCGGCTCTATCAAGTAAATAAGTTTCATTATCTATATAATATTGATTTGGATTTGCGTATTTTACTAGAGCAGGGGTGATGCCTAGAGATACGTCTTTGATTCTATTTCCAATTTCACGTACTTCGTGAAGCGGGTGAGAGAGTAATTTGGTAATTGCATATTCCCATGACCTAGCATTCATACTGGCACCGAGATTAGCTAATACACAATTTGGCAGTAAAAATCTACAGACGTTAATCCATTTCGATTTGATTTTAGCTTTCCATGCATCCTCTGTTTCACTGTCATTCTTTGGATAGAGCTTGAATATAGCGTCTTGAATAGGATTTATTGATTTTTTATATACTCTGAATAATTCTTGAACAGCATCTAGATAAGTATTTTTGATATGTGGATTCGCATAAAATATTTTTGGAATATATATTCTATTTTCATCATAAACTTGATAACGTGATGATTTCTCCGTGAAAGAAGCTAAACGATTAAATTGGATTAATTCTACGGCAATGAGAGATACATTTTCTATAGCAATATTAAAAAAAGCATGTTCAGCTACAGAGCCATGTTCGTAATTAACTACCCACTTCTCATTAAAATCAGCAGAATTTTCTTCGGTTAACTCACTAGCAATTTGATCAAATGGCAGGGGAGAGCGAGAACATTTAGCAAAAGTAGTAGCTATCATTTTTGGTGACAAATTTTTCAAAGCATAAATTCTTTGTTGATTGTTATCCATATTTTTAAAATTAATTTTATGAAAAAATAAAATATAAACTAGTGTCATGCTGGAACGAAGCGATAGCATCTCGGTGATAACAGATTCTATCGGTCGCTTCTCTCCCTCCAGAATGACAAAAATGTTGATGACTAGAAAAGCCCAGATGAACCAAACCCACCATCGCCTCGATCAGTTTCTTCTTTTATTTTTGTTTCAACTATTGTTGGATGTTCAACTTTTTGTATCAAAATTTGTGCTACTTTTTGGCCAGGAGAAATATTATAAATATCTTGACCTAAATTAATCATATTTACCAACCATTCTCCACAATAACCAGGATCAATAATGCCAGCCATACAATGAACACCATCATTAGCGACTCCACTCTTATCACGAATAAGACCAACGTGTCCTTTTGGGACCGTAATTTTGAGTCCAGTTTTTACATTTACTATGTCGCCCGGAAGAAGTGAATAATAATCATTAGAATATATATCATATCCAGCATCATGTTTATAGGCTCTACTAGGTAACTTGGCAGTAGAGGATAATCGTTCAACTTCTAGAGTTTGAGGAAGTTTTTGAATTAGATAATTTTGCTTCTGTATAAAATTAGGATTAATAACGCTGACAATGTATTGCCAAATGTTATTATGGATATTATCGATGGTATCGTTGGCATTTATTTTGATCCAATTTTCTTCCTCTGCTAATTTAAGATGCGCTAGTCTTACTTTATGCAATAATTCATCATTAGTTTCGTGTTTATGATTTTCTTCAGTTGCTTCCATAAATCTTTCTCCGTCAAATAAAAATACAATATCTTCTTCTAAAAGATGGGAGTTGATTTTTTTTAAATATGATTCAGAGACACCAGCTCCCATACCCCAGGAAATACCCGTACCCTTATAATCTTCTGATACTATATGGATTCCTTGATTCAATTTTTTTACGATTTCTTTTTCATATTGCGTTCTATTTATTGTATACAATGTTTGAGCTTCTCTTGGTGCGAGATTGTAAGGATTGTTTTTTCGTAAATAATTATTTAGCATCGGCCCTGATGGTTCTAGATCGTAGATCGGATATTTAATGTACTCCGCTGCCTGACCATCTCTATTTAATCTCTCAACCAAAAGCTTAGCTTGAGTTGATTTACCAAGATTGTTTATACCGTAAAAAATTATAAATTTTCCTTTTGATTGCAGCATATTTGAGATAATAAAGGAGCGCAAAAAGCGCTCCTCCCTGATTATATAATTATTTTAAAATTTAATTATTTTTTGATTATTTCATCAATTTGTTTATATAAACCATCAAAACTTCCGTCATTATTGATTTTAACTTGTGCTTCAGCCATGGCGACTGGTATTTCTTGCTCTGCTTCTTGTTTTTCGTCTTCAAGAAAATCTTCATAAGACTTACCGAAGTCATCGGTGTTTTCAGACCTCTTAGATAATCTATCGTACCTTATTTTGGCATCAGCGTCTACGCTAACCAAATAAAAACCTTCTATCTTCTTTAAATATTTAATATCAGCTATTCTTCTGACTCCATCGACAACGATAATTTCACTAGAATCGTTTTTTACATCTTCTGCCATCACTTTCGCC
Organism: uncultured Gammaproteobacteria bacterium; assembly: GCA_964613625.1. Taxonomy (GTDB): domain Bacteria; phylum Patescibacteriota; class Patescibacteriia; order Patescibacteriales; family CAZTIC01; genus CAZTIC01. Next base: position 14,030 of record CAZTIC010000004.1, read on the forward strand.
ATAATATCTTCAGTGAAATTTGATCTAAGTATTGTTGAGAGATTTTGCATATTACTTCGATTAATCTCAAGATAAAGACGTGTCAACACATCACGAAGTATAGTCGAAAAACGAAATGTTTTTGCATTATATTTTTCTTGAGTATATTCAGCTATTGTCCCTTTTCCTGATGATATTTTTCCACAAAGACCTAAAATGATTTTTTTGTTCGGCATAAAATAATTATTTAATTAATTCTACAAATTTGTATTTAAATCCATTTTCTTCTTTTATTTCGCTTTCTGATATTTTGTTTTGGAATTCTTTATGTTCTGGAAAAAATGTATCAGCGGTGGGGGAGTCATCTACGAGTGTCAAGTATAATTTATCTGAGTGTTTTAAAAATTCTTGATATATTTTACCACCTCCGATTATAAATACTTCTTCACCTGAGTTCTGATATTTTTTTGCTAGATTTTCTATGTTATGAACTATCTCGCAATTTGGTGTATTATATTTTTTATCTCTGGTAATAATAATATTTTTTCTATTTGGTAGTGGAAATCCAATCGATTCAAATGTTTTTCTCCCCATAATTACAGTATGGCCTGATGTAATTTTCTTGAAGTGCTTCAAGTCTTCTGGAAGATTCCATAGTAACTTATTTTTACACCCCAATTCATTTTTGGTGCCGATAACGGCAATCATTGAAATCATATTTATACTGCAATTTTGGCCTTAATAGGTGGATGTGGATTGTAGCCTTCAACCTCAAAGTCTTCATATTTAAATTTAAAAATATCTTTTACATCAATATTTATATTCATTTTTGGTAGCGCTTTGGTTTCACGGCTAAGTTGTAGTTTAACTTGATCGAAATGATTATTATAAATATGAAGATCACCAAAAGTATGAACAAAATCACCAAGTTCCAATTCGCAAACTTGAGCTATCATCATTGTTAGTAGAGAATACGAAGCAATATTAAATGGAACACCAAGAAACACATCCGCACTCCTTTGATAGAGTTGGCAAGATAATTTATTATTAGCTACATAAAATTGAAACAAAGTATGACAAAGTGGAGGGGCTAAATTTTTTGCTGTGATTAATTCCTGAATATCAGCTACATTCCAGGCACCAACTATAATTCGTCTTGAATTTGGATTGGTTTTCAGCATTTCAATTACTTGTTCAATCTGATTAATTGGTTTTCCGTCGTAACCTGGCCAAGCTACCCATTGTTTGCCATACACAGGACCAAGCTCTCCCCATCTTTTAGCAAATTCATCGTTTTGTTTGATTTTTTCTATGAATTCCGCAAGTGTTTCACCGTTATATTCATTACTATCTTTATATCCTTCAAAAGGCCATTCATTCCAAATATTAACTCCAACATCTACCAAAGGCTTGATATTTGTATTTCCAGTTAGAAACCAAAGTAATTCATGTATTATTCCTTTTAAAAATACTTTCTTAGTAGTAAGTAATGGAAAACCATCAGCTAAATTCATCCTGATTTGCCTACCAAAAACACTTTTCGTGCCAGTACCGGTACGATCACCCTTTTCTGCGCCATTATCTTTGATGTCTCGAAGTAAATCTAAATATTGTTTCATAACTTTAAAATTGTTATATTGTTATAATATTTTTTTAAATTGCTTTAAGTTTTTAGAGGAGTGGGTTGTTATTATTAAATAGGCATGTCGGCTTGTATTTTATCGCCTGTAACAGTTGTGTCATCGGCTCTAATTTCGTTAATTTTACTTTGAATTTCCACTTTTTCTTCTTTTTCTTCTTCACTTGCTATAGGTTGAGGTATTGAAGAATCTTCATCTGGCTTCATATCATCATAAGTTACCATATTGTTTGATAGTAAATTGTATTGTATTCCTGCGGCTGCAAATATTTCTTTACTCCTACCTCCTGCATGATAGTCGTTTTGACAAACCACACGTTTAATTCCAGCATTTATTATCATCTTGGCGCAAGTATAGCAAGGAGTCATTTTGAGATAAATAGTAGCACCATCCAATGATGTACCAAATTTTGCAGCTTGAGCTATTGCATTTTGTTCTGCATGAGAAGTTCGAATACAATGTCTTGTTTGTTTGCCATCTCCGTGACTGACAGTATGCATTTCATGACCAACTTCATCACAATGAGGAAGTCCAACAGGAGATCCAACATAGCCAGTCGAAACAATTCTCTTATTTTTCACGATTATGCAACCAGTTCTTCCTCGGTCACAAGTGCCTCGAAGTCCTATAACTTCTGCGATTTTCATAAAATATTCATCCCATGATGGGCGACAGTAGTTGTTTTCCATATGTTTTAGGTCTCTACTCCTTGCCTAGAGACAAAAATAAGGTTTATTAAATAAAACCTCCTTGTGGATAAAATGTTTTTGTATATATATTTTATCAGAAGTAAAACATATGAGCAAATAAAAAAACTAACCCCTCCTAGCCTCCCCTTAAAAAGATATAATGAAAAGGGGAGGGATATTATAATTACCCTCCTTGGTAAGGAAGGGTTGAGGGAGTTAGGTTATCAATATATTCAACGTACGTACGCTCGTACGTACGAATATAAAAACCTAAAAACCACCTGAAGCCTTTAAGAAGGCTTCGGGTGGTTGGTGTATAAACGTATACAATTATTTTAGTTACTATTTTAGCCACTTGACAATAAAGAAATTAAATGGTATATTTTTTTATCAATCTTTAAAATAAAAACTAACAAAAATATATAAACTAAACTTTTCTATTTTATAATAAAACCAAAAAATGAGGAGGAATCAAAAATGGGAAGTACATCTACGAAGAAAGAAAAAAGTGATAAAACGTTAGTCGTTGAATCATGTGGAGGAAAGATAACGTTAAACATCTCTGATGAAACCATAAGGAAATTGTGTGTTAAAAACGGCTTTCCAGTTGTAAAGCGTGACGATATAATTATATTAACTACTGATTATGCGCATAGTAGCAGGATTAAAGTCACTATTGAAGGAGTGGCAGCTTGTAAGAAAGAAGGATGTGGCTATAATCATTGCTATTTGCACGGTGGCAAAAAAGTTGCATTGTGGATTTCTGATGACGATAGAGAAGTTAGATTTATTACTCCAGAAGAGTCTAGTTTGAAACTTCTGAATGTATAAAATATCACTTTTAGTATATTTCACAACTTATAAAACCGTCGACACATCTCAAATAAATGTTACGACGGTTTTTTCTTTACAAAGATTGTTTAATAGCAAAACAAAATAGACCCCTAAGCGAAATCGTTTTTTTAATATTTGAAGTAGTTTAAATTAAATTTCTACCTTAACACCAGGTCCCATGCTTGATGAGATACTAACATTGTTAATGTAGGCCCCTTTTGTACTAACTGGTCTTACCTTTTTTACAGCATCTAGAAATGAATTATAGTTTTCTACTAATTTTTCATTATCAAAGCTGATTTTACCAATAACAGAGTGTAGGTTGCCAGTATCGTCATTTTTGAAGCTTACTTTACCTTTTTTAAGCTCCTCTACAGCCTTAGCTGGGTCTGGAGTAATAGTTTCATTTTTTGGTGAAGGCATAAGTCCTCTTGTACCAAGAATTTTTGCAATTTTACCAAGGTCTTTCATGATAGCAGGCTCTGCTACAGCAACTTGAAAGTCTGTTTTTTCGCTTTTTTTAATTTCATTAATCAAATCTTCACCACCAACAAAATCAGCTCCAGCTTTTTTAACTTCTTTTTCTTTATCAGGAGTTACGAATGCAGCAACCTTGATTGATTTTCCAGTACCATGAGGCAGGCTTACTGTTGATCTTATTTGTTGTTCACCTTTTTTTGGATTAATACTTAGATTGAAGTGAATCTCTACAGAAGCATCAAATTTTGTTTTTGAGTGTTTTTTTGAGATTTCAACTGCCTCTTCAATTGAATATTTCTTTGATTTATCAAAATCTACTTTTTTATCAATAGATTTTTTCTTTCCTGCCTTAGCAGAAGTTGATTTTTTTGTCATAGTTTTCGTGGTAATGGTGATAAATTAATTTAAATATAAAATAAAATCTTAAATCTAAAATTAACTATCTCCCACAAATTAATTTATTTTTAATTCAATTCGTAATTCGTAATTGAAAATTGTTAATTGATTACTTAACTTCTACGCCCATTTGTCGGCAAGTTCCTTCAACAATTTTCATTGCTTGCTCAACTTCATTAGTATTTAGGTCTGGCATCTTGGTTTCAGCGATTTTTTTTAGCTGAGCTTTTGTGATGGATCCGACTTTTTCAGATAGTGGTTTTCCTGATCCTTTTTTCAATTTCGCAGCCTTTTTGATCAATTCTGAAGCTGGTGAAGTTTTCATTATAAAATCAAAACTTCTATCTTCGTAAACTGTAATTTCTACCGGTACGATATCTCCCATTCTATCTCTAGATGAGTCGTTAAATTTCGTACAAAACTCTTGGATGTTTAATCCGTGTTGACCCAAGGCAGGACCAACTGGAGGAGCAGGATTTGCTTGTCCTGCTGGTATTTGTAATTTTATTTGTGTTAATATTTTCTTTGCCATATTTTTATAGGTTTTGTCATTCTGGAGGGAGAGAAGCGACCGATAGAATCTATTATCACCAAGATGCTATCGCTGAGCTCCAGCATGACAGTTTATTAAATTTTCTTAATTTGTAAAAAGTCTAATTCAACAGGAGTTTCTCGTCCAAACATGGAAACCAGAACCTTAACCTTACCTTTTGCTTCGTCAATGTTTGTGATCTTGCCTTCTAGATTTTTGAATGGTCCATCACTAATTCGAACAGGGGAGTCAACTGATACGTCAATTTTAAACTTAGGTTCTTCGACACCCATTCTTTTTTGTAATGACTTAACCTCTTTTTCAGCAATTGGAGTAGGGGTAGTACCAGTACCAATAAATCCAGTAACATTAGGAGTATTTCGAACTACATACCATGATTCGTCACTTACGATCATTTCTACTAGTACATAACCAGGAAAAATCTTTTCTTCAATAACTTTTCTTTTCCCGTTTTTTATTTTAATCTTTTTTTCCTTTGGTATTAAAATATTAAAAATCTTGTCATCCATATCCATAGATTCAATTCTTTGTTGCAGATTTTGAGATACATTTTCTTCATAGCCAGAATAAGTGTGTAATACGTACCATCTTCTACCAAGATTTAAATTTTGTTTAGCCATATAGTTATGATGCTAATCCGCCCGCCTAGATTCGACGTTTAGTCGAGGCTGGCGAATAAATACGAATACCGCAAATTACGAATTATTTAAATATTATTTATTAATAATCATTGCCAAACTCTTTGTGAAAAGGAAATCCAAGCCACCCAAAAATAATGCAACAGCTAAGCTAATACCAATTACTAGTACTGTATAATGGTATGTTTCCTTTTTTGTCGGCCAAGTTACTTTTTTCATTTCCTTGATCGATTCTTTGATGTAGTTTACTAATTTAGACATATTTAGCTAATATTAAATAAATAATACCTTGATTAATGTAATATAAAACTGCCCTTGTTCGGCAGTTGTTAACTTGTTTATATAATAACTTATATTAAATATTATGTCAATATTTTTTATCCCCCCCCCCCTTTTGTTTTAAGGGGGAGATTAAAAGGGGGTCAAAATAAACAAATAATTTACTATTTTTTTTTACATCACCCTAGCCCTCTCCTTAAAACAAGGAGAGGGGACTAATATTCGATATTTACTAATAATTATGTTGTGTTATAATAAAATTAAGCTTTAAATTAAAAAATATAAAAATTATGAAAAACTTGTTTAAGGAAATTAAAAGTAAAATTAATGAAATTATTTTTACTTTAATTACTATCGGTCTTTTTTTATTAATGCTAGCCGTGCTAATAGTGTGGACAGAATTTGTCCTTAGATTACTTGTTGGCTTGATTGTGCTAGCCATAGCTTATGTCTTTTTTTATATGGCATACAAATTTTGGGGCATGAAAAAAGCACTTGAGAAATTTACTAAATTCTAATTATGAAAAAAAAATATTTTGTTGTAATTATTTTTTTGGGAATTATTTTTTTGACAGGTTGCCTGAAAAAAAATGAGCAATTAATGGATGTATCAGCAGAGGATGGTAATTATTATTATAGAAACAAAGATTTGGGATTCAATTTAGTGCTTCCCAAAGAATTTATTTATTATCAAACCCAAAGACAAAAAGCAGAAGATTTCATAGATCTTGAAGTGCTTATTCCAACATCTGATCAAGTTATTATTCAAGATGTTCCAGGCTATCTCAAACCTATTGTTATCCGAGTTTTTGATAAAGAATTCTGGGAAGAAAATCTTGGTGAAAATAAATTTATTAATTTATACACAAAATTAGATGAATCACGAACAAGAGTATATGGAATAAAATTTTGGGAACAAATTCCTAGTGATTGGTCAGAAAAATGGAGCGAAGATATAAAAGAATTTATTATAAATAATTTCGAATTAAGATAATAATTTAAATATATGGTAAGCCCAACATTACATAAAAAGAGTAATGAAGTTTCAACCCTTAATAATAATGCGAAGAAACTTTTTCAGGTAGTTTACACCAAGATAAAAGAAGGGGACAAAGAAGAAAGCAGTGTGCCGACTATTAATGTCTCTGATTTAATATCAAAGATGTCTTTTTATTATGAAAAAATTAGAAATTCAGTTGATTATAAGGAAGAATATCTCCTAAGAAAAAATGCTATTGAAAGAATACTCAAGAGGCACATTGTTATTGAGGGTGTAATTAAGGTATCTAGAAGCGATGAAATCGCAAAACACTTGCTCGTAGAGCTAATTAGGGCTGGATATGTACCAAATAACTCTATTCCTGAAACAAAAATTGAAGTAGTCGGTAATATTATAGAAAAATATCTTAAGCTCAGAAATTACAGCTCAGCTAGATTAAATTTTAAGGATAATATTATTTCTGGTAATGTGTTAAAAGCAAAAGACGATTTAGAGCTTCGAAGTAATTTAACTAATTGGTTTATTAGTTTAGCGGCTAGTGAGATAGAAAATAGCATAGGAGATGACAAGGTCAGGCGAGTGGTGGTTAGTAATTTGTACGAATATTTATTATCAATAATAAAACTACCGCCAGAACTTCCACACCAGGAAGACATAGAGATTCAAATATATCTAGGTATACATAAACATTTCTTGAAATACGATGATGATATGCTTAGTTTTATTTTGTTCAAATATTATAATACTAACTGGAAAAACCCAAAAGACGAAGAGCTAGCCAAAATATCCCAAAATATCCTTACTATAAAAGGTGCCATTGATAAACAATTAGATCATCCATTAAAAAAACAACTCAAAAAAATAATAAGTAAATACACTTTATTTTATAATATTTTTCTTGATGTAGTATCAGAAGATCCGGTGGGGGTGTATGAGGAAATAAAAAGGGACCCAAAAGCCTTTCCTAGAAAAATAAAAAATATTTGTAATAAAGAATATCAAGCAAAAAAATCCAAGTTATGGAGAGCGGCTTTTAGGAGTATAATCTATATATTTTTAACTAAATCAATTTTGGTTTTAATATTAGAAATACCAGCTGCAAGATGGTTTGGTGAAGTTGTTAATCCTGTAATTTTGGCTATAAACATTGCCTTCCCAGCTATATTATTATTCTTGGTGGTGTTTTTTACAAAAATTCCATCCGAAGAAAATACTTTAAAAATAATTGATGGAATAAACGAATTAATATTCAACGGAAAAGAAAAAAACGAGGCATTTATTTTGAGAAAGCCTGTAAAAAGAGGACCGGTGATAGGTTTTGTTTTTGGAGTAATATATTTAATTACTTTTTTAATATCATTTGGCGGAACGGTTTGGCTACTTGATAAGATAAAGTTTAGCTGGGTAAGTATTATAATATTCTTATTCTTTCTTGCCTTTGCCAGTTTCTTTGGTATCCGAATCAGAAAAGGAGTGAACGAATTAAATGTAATAGAGCCAAAAGAGAGTATTATTTCATTTTTGATAGATTTTTTTTATGTTCCAATTATAAGTGTAGGAAAGTATCTGTCTGAAAAATTTTCCAGGTTAAACGTTTTTGTATTTATCTTAGATTTTATAATTGAAGCCCCATTCAAATTTTTTGTCGAAATGTCTGAAGAATGGAGTAAATATGTAAAAGAAAGAAAAGAAGATTTATAATAACAAATTCTCATACTCCCCCTCCTTAATAAGGAGGGGCTAGGGGAGATACGTAATGAGCAACCCCTCCTAGCCTCCCCTTAGTAAAAAGGGGAGGAATTTAGTAATTTAAATTTATGCAAAGCATGTTGTATATAGTGGCCACACCGATTGGCAATCTAGAAGATATTAGCTTGAGAGCGCTTCGTATCCTAAACGAAGTTGATTTTATTTTATGTGAAGACACCCGCGTTACCAAAAAATTATTAATGCATTATAAAATAAAATCAACCTGCATCTCTTATCATGAACATTCTGATGATAAAAAAACTGATCATATATTAGATTTGTTGGCCGAAGGTAAAAATTTAGCTTTAGTTACTGACGCTGGTACTCCTGGAATTTCTGACCCGGGTGGTAAATTAATTGAGAGAGTAATTTCAGAAATGGGGGATAAGGTAAAGGTTGAATCTGTACCTGGTCCATCAGCTGTAACAGCGGCTTTGTCAATATCAGGCATCCCAACTGACAAATTTATTTTTATGGGCTTCCCACCACACAAAAAAGGCAGGCAAACTTTTTTAGATAGAATCATAAAAAGCGATTATCCAGTAGTAATTTATGAATCCAAACACAGAATAATAAAACTACTAGACGAATTGAAGCAAAAAAATAAGGATATAGTGGCCAAACAAAAAGAATTAGAATTTAAAAAATTAAATAAAGCAGAAAGAGCGGAATTAAAAAATCTAAAACCAGTATCGTCATTAGTTGTATGCAGAGAGTTGTCCAAGATGCATGAGACTGTTTACAGGGGAGAGATTGAAACTATTGAGGAGAAGATAAAAAATAATAAAGATGATCAGAAAGGGGAGTTTGTTGTTATTATTGGGAAATAACCCCTTATTGGTATTAGAAAAATACAATACCTTTATGATTAATAGATCGATTTATAGAGTACAAAAACATAAAAAATAATAAATGTCAAAAAAAATAGAAAAATATTACATAACAACAACTCTTCCTTATGTAAATGCTGATCCGCATATTGGTTTTGCTGCGGAAATTATAAGAGCTGATGTATTGGCTCGTTACCAGCGAAGTCTTGGGAATGAGGTGTTTTTTAATACTGGCACAGATGAGCATGGTCTCAAAATATGCCGAAAAGCTGACGAAGAGTGCCTAGAAAAACAAAAGTACGTAGACAAATATGCAGCTCAATTTGATAGACTAAAATCAACTCTAAATCTTAGCTATAATTGCTTCACTAGAACAACTGGCGAGAAACACAAAAAAACTGCTCAAGAATTTTGGAAAAAATGTGACGCTAATGGTGATATTTATAAAAAAAATTATAAAGTAAAATATTGTGTTGGGTGCGAGCTCGAAAAAACTGACTCAGAGCTGGTTGATGGAAAATGTCCAGAACATCCAAATGCAGAAATTGAATTGATCGAGGAAGAAAATTATTTTTTCCGCTGGTCAAAATATCAAAAAAAGTTATTAAAATTATATGAAAATAATTCTGATTTTATAGTGCCAAAAAATAGACAGAAAGAAATAGAGAATTTTGTGAGCACTGGACTTAATGACTTTAGTATTTCAAGACTTAAAGAAAAAATGCCATGGGGCGTGTCCGTACCTGGAGATAATGAGCATGTGATGTATGTTTGGTTTGATGCTTTGGTTAATTATATTTCTTGCCTTGGTTGGCCAGATGATGAAAAAAAATTCAATGATTTCTGGCCAGGAGTTCAAGTCGCTGGTAAAGATAATTTGCGTCAACAAACAGCTATGTGGCAGGCTATGCTCATATCAGCTGGACTACCAACCAGTAAACAAATTTTAATTTTTGGCTTTATCACCTCTGATGGACAGAAAATGAGCAAAAGCATTGGTAACGTAATTAGTCCTTTGGAATTGGTAGAAAAATACGGTACAGATGCTACTAGATATTATCTGCTAGCAGAATTAAAACCATTTGAAGATAGTGATTTCACATTTGAGAAATTTGAAATAAAATTCAATGCTGATCTAGCTAATGGATTGGGCAATCTAGTATCTCGAGTTTCCAATATGCTTGAGAAGAATGATATTAATGTAGATTTGAAACTTAATTCTGACCAAGAATTAATAAAAAAATTTAGAGATAATCTCGAAAAATATAAATTTAACGAGTCTATCGACGTACTTTGGAAGAAAATAAGAGAAAGCGATGAGTTTTTGAGCAAAAAAACACCATGGAAACTCAAAGACGTTGATGAAGTCAAGAAGATATTAGAACCAATTGCTCAGAATATTTTAAATATCGGAGAATTGCTGAAAGTAATTTTACCTAAAACAGGAGAGAAAATAGTAAAACAATTTAGTGAGAAAGAAAT
>CAZTIC010000004.1:24678-36225 GCA_964613625.1 uncultured Gammaproteobacteria bacterium
TATGACTTTAACTATTCTCGACATTATATTATTAATCACGCTATCAGGTTTCGTTTTTTATGGCTTATTTTTTGGCCTTATTAGAACGCTAGGATCCATAATCGGAATACTAACAGGAGCTTTTCTCGCTAGCCACCTTTATTTACCAGTATCAGCCTGGGCTGAGAGTTTATTTTTTGGATTCGATAATCTAGGAAAGATTGTCGTTTTTTTCTTATTATTTACACTTACAAACAGATTAATTAGTTTTGGGTTCTATCTACTTAATAAGGCCTTTGACCTCATATCAATAATTCCATTCCTAAAAACAATAAATCGCATCACAGGGGCCATTTTGGGCTTTGTACAGGGTGGTTTAGTACTAGGTCTACTTATCTATGTAGCTATTCGATATATACAAATTGATTGGTTCATGAACATAATAAGCGCTTCAAAAGTAGCGCCGTTTCTACTTAAGTTTGTGAAAGTTTTACTTCCTTTATTATCTAAAGCGCTTAAGAGTTTGGAGGCTTTTATTTAACTATTTTTTTTATATAGTAATTTATGAACAAAAATAAACCAGAACAATTTAACTTAAGTTTTGTACGTCATGGTAAAAAGGGCGAAATTGGAGAAAGAGATGTTGATTTAGAAAATTCTGGCTTAACACCACAACAACAAGATAAATGGAAACAAGCTGTGGAGTTATTAGAATTAAAAAAAGTTGAATTGGATTTTGAGGCTTTACCGGAGATTGAAAAAAAAGCAAATGAAATTATTAAGTCACTTCCCAAAGAAGCTTTATTAATTTTTCTTTCCACAGACTTTTCTAGAAATAGACTTACTACAGAATTACTTATGAATGAAATATTAGAAGCTACTAAAACAGAAAATAAAGATATCCGCGTAGCATATTTTTTAGAAACAGCTGAAGAAAAACAGGATCCAGATAGCCTTAAGTCTAACTTAAGTAAGGATATGATGCACCTGATGGATGAAATTAGACAGCAAGATTTTAAAGATGATCAATTAGTGGGAAAATATTTTGAACATGGTGGGAATTTATCTATATCTATCGAGGATGAAATGGTTAAAAAAGCTGCTAACATGGATTTAGCTAGAGGTGAAAAATCATATTTAAAAGCCAGAGGAAAGCTTTTTAGAAAGCAATATGAGGAATTAAAAAAAGATTTTTCTGATCAAAATTTACCAGTGTTTTTTTATGGAGTAACTCATCATTCAGCGATGATTGCTCTAGATGCAGAATTTAATGAAAGGAAAAAATATAACAATGTTGATGAAATACCGAAACCATTAAGTTTATGGGAAGCAAAAACAGAAAAAAAATAAATATAAAAATTCCGAATGATATTCATATTGCCTGGGAAAGAGATTTTTCATTTTTGGGTACTTATCTTATGGCTGAACAGCATTTAAAGGAATTAAAACACAAATTGGGTGTGAATTATTCAATGGTCGCTTTTTTTCACAAAAATAACCAGATAAAATTTTATAGATGCCAAAAAGATGAAAAAAATGAAGGTAAATTATTAGCCAATAAGTGTTTGAATGATAAGAATTTTATAAATTTTTTAATTGAAAACACAAAGAAATACTCTGATCTTATTAATAGATTTTTAAAAAGAGAAAGAAAGTTAACTAAAGATAATTTAAATAATTTTTTTGATTTATTAAATAATCATTTTCCACTTCACCACGCGATATTTTGGTCGGCCGATTATTTAGGAAGAAATAATCTAAACAATAAGTATTCGTTATTATTAAAAAGACTATATTCAGCACGAAAATATAATGAAAACGTTTTGCCTAACGTTGAAATTTGGCTCAAAAAAAATGATCCTGATTGTTTGTTATTAACACCAGAAGAGTGTATTGATTATAAAATCAAAGGCAAAAAAGTATTGAAAAAAATTTTAAGCAACAGAAACAAACCATCATTTGTTTATTTTGATAATAATGATTCAATTATTTTTACCGGTAAAAAAGCTCTAAATTATGACGCAAAATTTAGTAAAGCCATATTGGATAAATTTAATTATAAAAGCGATGTCATAAGGGGCGAGTCAGCTTTTACTGGAATTTGTAGAGGTACAGTTAGGGTCGTTATTGATTTTTTAGATTTTAAGAATATAAAAAGAGGTGAAATTTTGGTTACTCCTATGACGCTTCCAAAATATAACCAGTACATTAGAAAATCTAAGGCAATCATAACAGACGAAGGGGCAATTCTTAGTCACGCTGCTATTTTTGCTCGGGAAAATAAAATTCCTTGCATAATTGGCACAAAAATAGCTAGTAAAGTTTTAAAAGATGGGGATAGGGTGGAGGTGGATGCTGACAAGGGGATAATTAAAATTATTTAATATGTCAGATAATATTAAAAAACAAGTAGAAGAAATTATTAGAAAATATAATTTGGATAAAAAGACATTTACCAATAAAAAAGCACCGTCTAATCTTCATTTCTTTTTTGTTATCGGTGAAATGCCTTTTGCACCTGTAAAAAATTATTTTAAAATTGCTCATACGTTAACTTATTTCGATATCAAAGATGGAGTAGTGAATTATTGTTGGAATAATGAAGATTTAGATAATTTACGAAACATGTTTATTAAAAAAATATTAATAAACCCAAAAGAAATAGATAACTTTAAAAAAGAATATAATAAGAGAGTTGTAATATTTAATAAAAAATCAAAAAAAATATCTAAAAAATTATTATCTACATTACCTTATGGTGGTTTGTATAATCTTTATGAAGAATGGTATCAGGTATATAAAAATTTTCATGGTTTTGCAAACTCTATACATGATGCCTTTACAATGCACCCTGAAAAATGGATTGAACCAGAATTAAAAAAATATATTAAAAATGAAACAGATTATATTAAAATATATCTAACTCTAATCAGCCAAGTAAAAGAATCATTTGAAATAGAGGAATATAAAGAAAAATTAAATTTAGTAAAATTTATTGATAATAATAAATTTGAAGAAAAATTAGTTGCTCATGAAAAAAAATGGCATTGGCTTAGAAATAATTATTCTGATTGTTTTTATTTAAACAAAGAATATTTTAGGAAGGAAATTAAAAAATTAAAATCTATAGATGCTAAATTAGAAATAAGAAATATAGAGAATAGATTTAAGTTGATTAAAGAAGATAAAAAAAGGCTAATCAAGAAATTTAAATTAGAAAAAAAAGCTAAATTATTTATACGCTTAACTGAAGAATTAGGTTTTATGCAAGATGATAGAAAAAGATATGTTATGCCAGCCACATATTTTCAGAATCTTTTTCTTCAAGAATTTAGTAAAAGATTAGGACTAGAAATGAAAGAAATTAAACACACATTTATTCATGAGCTTAAAGATATGGAAAATAAAAAAATAAAGAAAAGTTTTTTTACTAAAAGGAAAAAATGTACAGTAGTGATAAATTCAGCTAAAGGCTATGAAATTTTTTTTGGTGACTTAGCCTTGAAGATACATGAAAAAATTTTAAAAAAAGAAATAAAATTTCAAAAAGAACTCAAAGGACAAATTGCATCAATGGGATATGCGAAAGGTAAAGTTAAAATAATAATTACTACAAAAGATATTTTAAAAGTAAAAAACGGAGATATAATCGTTGCTAGTATGACAAAGCCAGACACCTTGCCAGCAATGATTAAAGCTGCGGCAATTATTACAGAAGAAGGCGGTATAACAAGTCATGCCGCAATTGTATCACGTGAAATGAAGAAGCCTTGTATAATTGGAACTAAAAATGCTACAAAGATTTTAAAGAACGGTGATATTGTGGAGGTGGATGCGAATAAAGGAATTATAAAAAAAATATGAAGAATAAATTTGTAAAAACTTGGGATCATTGTGATTCTCCCTTAATCTGGGTAGAAACTATTTATATAGCCGACACTAAAATCATGCAGAAATTATTTAAATTTAAATATGACGGGCATTATTTTTTGAATAACAATCAAGTAGTTAGTTTTTATAAAAATATTGAAACTGAAAATAGAGCTAAAAAATTTGGCTATACAAAATTTAATAGGATTGATTTCTTAAAATTCTTTATTAAAGAAAGTAAAATATGCGAAAAAAATCTAAAAAAATTTGACAAATACTTCGTACCCAATTACTTAAAACAAAAACCAAATCAAGAATTAGCTAATATTTTTTCAAATTATTTTTATACTTATTCAGAACTATTGGCTTTTTATCATCTTTGTCGCCAAGATTTTTATGAAGAAATTTTAAATAAAATAAAAAATAAATTAAAAGAACCGAAGGAAGGTAACTTAATAAAAATTTTAAGCGGTCAACACAATGACATATCAAATGATAAAAATATTATTAAATTAGCAAAATATTTTAAAATAATTGGGGAGCGCAGATTAAATATGCATAAAACATGGATGGAATCATTCAAGAAGGCAGATATACTTTTTATAGAAATAGACAAAAGATTAAAATTAAATTCTTTAGAAATAAAAAATTGTACATCAAGAGAAATTATTAATTTATTAAATAAAAAAATAAATATAAATAAAAAAATTATCCAAAAAAGAATTAAAGGTTATAAGTTTATTTATAGAAATAAGGATTTTGAAATTAAAATTGTAAATGCAAAAAAAGTTAAACAAAATTATCAAAAAATAATAAAAGGCCAAATCGCTTGCAAAGGAATTGTAAAAGGAAAAGTATTTAAAATATCCGAAACATTAAAAGGTATAAACCAAAATGCTTTCAAAAAAATGAAAAAAGGAGATATTTTAGTCACTGAAATGACTTCACCTGACATGATAGCTGGCATCAAAAAAGCAGCAGGAATTATAATAGATGATGGGGGACTACTTTGTCACGCGGCTATTATTTCTAGAGAATTTAATATCCCCTGTATAATTGGGACTAAAATTGCCACCAAAGTTTTAAAAGACGGGGATAGGATAGAGGTGAATGCGGAAAAAGGAATTATCAAAAAATTAAAATAATTTATATATGAAAAAGAGTATAAATATAAAATTTATAATATTTGACGCTTATGGCGTCATACTAAAAGGTGGATATCCACAAACTTGCGAGGCTCTGGGTAAAAAATTCAATCGTGACTGGAATGAAATCTACGAAATACTTTATAAAAAATATTTCAACATGGCTGCCACTAGAAAAATAACCCAAAAAGATGCTTGGGTGTTAGCTATTAAAGAATTAGAGCTACCTATAGACTGGAAAGAAGCTAGAGATATCCATTATGGCTTTATGGGAGTGAATAATGATGTAGCTAAATTTATAAATACAATTGATAAAAATATACCAACTCTACTACTAAGTAAAAATACTCGTAGTCAATTTAGCGATGCTGAAAAATTATTTGGATTCAAGAAGTATTTTACTCATGTAATTAATACATGGGAATTGGGCATTCCAAAGGCTAGTAAAAAAACAATGAGATATATTACTAAAAAATTCAAAGCAAGACCTGAAGAAATAATATACATAGACGATCAAAAAGAAAATTTGGTTGATGCGAAAGAAATGGGTGTTAACACAATATTTTTTGAAAGCT
The DNA here is from genome assembly GCA_964613625.1 of uncultured Gammaproteobacteria bacterium. Classification (GTDB taxonomy): domain Bacteria; phylum Patescibacteriota; class Patescibacteriia; order Patescibacteriales; family CAZTIC01; genus CAZTIC01. The sequence continues at coordinate 30,248 of CAZTIC010000004.1, forward strand.
TTGCTCAATTTAAAAATGAATTTAATAATTATTTAAAATAGTATGGCAAAAAAAATAGATCTAAAAAAATATCAACTGCTTTCCTCCAGGCAAAGAATGAGTCCTTTCCCAAATTATATGTCTATGATCGCAACTTGCAATGAGGCCGAGAAATTCTTTGGTTACAAACTAGATGAGATTATTCTTTTTTGGAAAGAAAGACTTATGATTGGTTTTGTAAATAGTGAGGATATGAAGAAGAAAGGCGAAGCTTTAACAAGGGCTATAAAAAAAGATCATAGTTTTTTTGCAAACATGATCAAAAAACAAGATAAATACGGAAAAGATCTTTCAAGATTTACGAAAAACACTCACAAAAAAGTAAACAACAAAACTACAAACAAGCAATTATTAGAATATTACAAAACATACGAAGATAAATACAAATTAGTATACGGTACTTATGGCTTTGTTTGGGTTGTCGAAGATTTTTTTATGAGTGAGTTATTGGAAATTATTCAAAAAGAAATAAAAAATGTTAAAAAAGCATCCGATATCTTGAATGTGCTTACTAAACAACCATCAGCTATGGTAGCAGGTATAGAAAAAAGAGCTCTAATGAAATTAGCAATTGAAATATCAAATAATAATACTTGGGGAAAATTAATTATAAATAATAATATTAGCAAAATAAAAAAACAAGCTAATCTAAAAAAACTAATAAACAAACATGTTGATAAATATTTCTGGGTAACACGTGATTATGAAGATCCGGTTTTGACACTAGAGTCTATTATAGAGAGATTGGGTGAGTTATTGAAAACAAAAAACTTGCTTAATAGCTATAAGAAAGAATTAAAAAAGTTAGAAAATTTTGAAATAGACAGAAAAAAATATATTAAGAAATTAAAATTAACAAAAGATGAAATTGCGCTTTTTGATACCATGCGTGATATGGCGCACCTTAAGGAGCTTCGAAAAAAATATGTATCAGAGTCTTTGTATTATTTCGATAAAATATTAACTGAAATCGGAAAAAGACTTTTCATGAGCATCCAACAAGTCAGATTTATGACTACTAAAGATATCGAAGAATCACTTATCGAGAACAAAGATGTTAGCGAAGAGATAAATAAAAGAATAAAAACATCCGTATGGCATTTTCATGGTAACAAAATGAATATCTTGGTAGGAAAAGAAGGTGAAAAAATATATAACACTTTCAATAAACCAGCTAAAAATCTCAAAGAACTTACTGGTATGCCAGTTTCTCCCGGCAAAACGAAAGGTAGGGTAAAAATAGTTATGAACCCTGATGAATGCGACAAAGTGGAGAGAGGAGACATCATAGTGAGTGTACAAGTAGTACCGAGCTTCTCTACGGCTATCATAAAATCTGCGGGACTTATTTGTGATGGGGGACATGGCGCGACTTCGCATCCCGCAACTCTAGCTCGAGAAGCTGGAATTCCATGTGTGATACAGACTAGGTTTGCTAGAGATATATTGAAAGATGGAGATATAGTAGAGGTTGATGGGTATAAAGGCATTATTAAAAAATTGTAAAAATATGAAACCAAAAATATATATTCTACAATATGGGCAATTAGAACAACTAAAAAACCCAACCCTAAATAATGCAATCGGCTTACATGTTTTAACGGGTTTGATTGTTTATAAAAAAGACAACAAGGACAAAGGTATAATTATAGACCCCGGTCTTATAAATGATTTTAATAATTACAAAACCCAACTCAGTGACTATAATTTAAATTTATCAGATATTACTCACATATTGTGTACCCATTTTCATCAAGATCATATTCAAAGTTTGGCTAAGTTTTCAGAAGGTACTCATATATTTCATTATGGAACTAGTTCTCTATTGGGGAGTCATGAATATCAGGGAAAAGAATATGAAAATTATATAGAAATTCCAGAAATATCATTCAAACTCTTTGATTCTGCACATACTAAAAAAGATACAATTTATATTATTGACAGTAGTAACGAAGGGAAAGTGGCTTTTATGGGTGATATGATATTTGCTGATATTAATACTATTGATATAGAAACACAAAGAAATCTTGATAAAGGAGCGAGCGTAAATCCAAAAAGAAGGTTAAATTTGGCTAAAAAATTTTTCGAAGAAAATAATGATATACAAGGATTTTATCTTGGTCACGGAAGCGAAAAAGTTAGCAGAGAGAATATAAAAGAATATTTTAAAAAATTCTAAAGTTATTAAATAACAAAAAATCCTGAATTTAAATTCAAGATTTTTTATTACCCCCAGAGTTCTTCTAGTGAAAAAATCTAGGGAAGGGTGGAAGCTTGCTTATTCGATTTTTTTGAATAAGCAAGCTTCCGATTTTAATGTGTGGAGAACGAGGCCTAATGTTTGGCATTTGCCGGTGAGGCAAAGATATCAGACTCGGGTTCATCTGTTGTTGATGTTTTTTGCCCGGCAGGAATAACTTTTTCTTTAACGGTGGCAGCCGGGACGAATTTTTCTACCCCGATGATTTTCCGCTTAGCGTTCAGATAGAAAATAAATGCCTGACATTCGCCCAGGCCAATATCATCTTCGGAAGCGCCGTATTTTGCTGCCGTGTAACTGATAACTGGCTCATGATCAAATGTGACCACAAGATTATTTTCCGGCGAAAAACTCTGGATAAAATCTTCGTTATCAAATAATGCGTCATCGACAGGCTGATTACCAAAAAGAGAGGGATTTGCAACGAGCGCTTTGAGAATGTCCGGAATTGTCATCTTTTGAGCTTTGGCCCAGTCGTAATAATTACCAAATTCCGGTTTAGGTGAAGGGGCTTTTTTAACAGAAATTTTTAAAGTAAGTCGGCTATCCTGAGAAATCTGCTCAGAACCGGTGATTAAGAAATTCGTAATAAGTGAACGAGGCCACATAGAGCTGGCATATGCCGGGGGTCCGAAAATTGCGATCAAATAATCGATCAACTTTTGATATTCATCTCTGACTGCCATGCAGAGCTCTACGCCGCTTTCTTTAAGGGTACGAGTCTCATTGGTGCCGTCCTGTACAGATTTTGCATGGCGGCCACGAACTACAACCCTGATTGTTCCTTCGGGGATGTTTGGTTGAATCATTTTGTCTCCTTTTCTTTTTTTCTTACGTTTAGGTTAAAAAACATACTACAAAACTCACATCTAACTCCATATAATAGAATCAAATTAGAGCTTTGTAGCCTTCCCGCATTTTCTCCACTAATATTTAAAGAACGAGTTAATATAGTATCATAGCATACTTTTGATATTTTGTCAAGGTATATTCTTGAAATACTTTAACATTAGCTATTTTTTTCTAAAAAATTTGCTAAAATTAAGAAAAATAGTTAGAATATAAATATATTAGCAAACTATTTATAAATAAAAATATGAAAAAATTAATAAAAAAATTTACTCAAATAACCAAAAAAGATGTTGATATTGCTGGTGGTAAAGGAGCTTCATTGGGTGAAATGATTCAAGCCAAAATACCAGTGCCACCTGGTTTTGTAATTCTAGCCGGTGCTTTTGATCGATTTATAAAAGAGAACGAATTAGAGGGAGAGATCACAAAACATCTCAAAGAAATAAATTTTGATGATGTGAATTCTGTTACCAAGGCATCTGCCGTGATAAATGACTTTATTAATGACGCACCAATACAAGAGGATCTCGCTAAGGATATATTAGGAGACTTTAAGAAACTAAAAACAAAATTTGTGGCCGTACGATCATCAGCTACAGCCGAAGACTCTGAAATTGCTTCATGGGCAGGGGAGCTTGATACTTTTTTAAATACTACGGAAAAAACATTACTCACTAATGTAAAAAAATGCTGGGCGTCTCTTTTTACTCCACGTGCAATATTTTATCGCCAGGAGAAGGGATTGATTGATTCGCACGTTAGCGTAGCAGTAGTTATTCAAGAAATGGTAGAGTCAGAGATATCTGGAATTTGCTTTACAGTACATCCAGTAACTGAAGACAGATCTCAGATGATAATAGAGGCAGGTTACGGACTCGGTGAGGCAATTGTATCTGGCTCTGTGACGCCTGATAGCTATATCATAGACAAAACAGACATGAGCCTCGCGGATATAAACATAAGTGAACAAAATAAAAAAATAATTAAGTGTCTCAAAGAAGGTGTTAAATGGGTGAATATACCAAAAATTAAAGCTGACAAGCAAAAACTCAGCGGGAAAGAAATAATCGAGTTAGCTAAAATTTGTATGGAGATAGAAAAACACTACAAAAAGCCTCAAGACATAGAATGGTTAATAAAAAATAATAAATTTTATATTACCCAAAGTCGACCAATTACTACTTTGTAATATCTCACCCCAACACCCTGCCTACCGGTAGGCAGGTCTTCTAAACAGGAGAGGGAGTAATTAGTTAAAAATTTATGAAAATATTTAAAAAAAATATTGAAATACAAAGAGTGGCATATCATATGAGTGTGCCTGTTTTGTATGATATGATAAACCTTCATCAAAAGATGAATAATAAAACCACTCTAACTCAAGGTATTTGGCTACAAAAAAATTATCATAATCTAGCCACATACTTTCTTGTGGACGAATTACGTGACACGATTAATACGACAATCCAAACTATATTAAAAAAACCAAAACATGTACGCATGGTACATAAGTTAACAGAGGATTATACTAATAAATATTTTAATTCTAGTAGAGAAATAGAAAAAGAAAATCTCGAAAAAATATCAGATAGTAAACTAATTAATGTCTATAAAAAATGGATGTATTGGACAAATAAACATCATGGACCAGCCATTACTACAACTTGGTTTATCGACTCTGATGGTGAAGATTTTTCCAAATTACTTTTAAATTTAACTGAAAATATTATTAAAAGAAATAGTTCGAAGTTAAGCACTGCTGAGGTTTTTAGTGAACTCACAACTCCGGAAAGAATTAGTATGGATATCAAAGAAGAAATCGAATCATTAAAAATTGTTAGATTAATACAAAACAATAAAAAGGCTCAAAAAATATTTAAACAAAAAAATGTAGAAAAAGTAAAAAGTAATTTAGATCAAATCGATATTAAATTAAAAAATAAACTTGTAAAACACTATAAAAAATGGTTATGGATGCCGTATACATACATTGGCCCTGCTTATGATCTAGATTACTACCTAATGGCATGGTCAGGTCTCATCAGGGAGAAGGTAGATGCAAAAAAACATATAAATAAGCTACAAAACATGGGCAAGGTTGCTAAATCAAAAAAAGAAGAATTATACAAACAATTATCCATGTCGCCAAAAGAAATAGAATTATTTGCAATTGCATCTGAAATAATATATTTAAAATCATACAGAAAATCTGCAATGTTTTATGCTTGCTTTGTTTTGGAAAAAATTCATAAAGAAATTGGCAAAAGATTAAACATCTCTTTGAAACAAGTTAGGTTTATTGCTACTTGGGAAATGGAAGAAGCAATAAATAAAAATTACTTTTCCGAGCATGAACTTAATGAAAGGATTAAATTTTCATTATTACATCAAAAAGGTTTAAAAGGGACAATATATACAGGCGTAAAGGCAAAGGCTTTCCTAAAAAAACAAAAATTTGAAAAAGAAAAAATTATTAAAACTAATAACTTAAACGGAACTCCAGCATGTCCTGGCAAAACAAAGGGTGTGGTTAAAATAATCAATTGCCCCGAAGATATGGTGAAAATGGAAAAAGATGATGTAATGGTTGCCTTAACAACATATCCGGCACTTCTTCCGGCTATGAAAAAAGCTAGCGCAATTATAACTGATGATGGAGGTATAACTTGCCATGCTGCAATTGTAGCTCGAGAACTCAAAACACCATGCATTGTTGGAACAAAAATTGCCACCAAGGTATTAAAAGACGGGGATAAAGTAGAGGTAGACGCTGATAATGGTATAGTTAAAATACTTAAATAATCCATTTTACAAAATCACCTATATT
>CAZTIC010000004.1:36325-38732 GCA_964613625.1 uncultured Gammaproteobacteria bacterium
AATATGAAAAAAATTAATATAAACATAGATAATATAAAGCCTGAAGAGATCGACTTGATAGTCGATTATTTGTATAGAGGAAAAGTTGTAATCCTGCCGACTGATACTGTTTATGGCTTGCATGCCGATGCAACAAATGCAAAGGCTGTCAATAAAATATATAAAATAAAAAAAAGAGATAAGAAAATGCCGATTTTAACATTAGTTAAAAGCTGGTGCATGGTCAAAAAATATACCTACTTTAATAAAAAACAAGATAAGTATATGAGAACTTTGTGGCCGGGAGCAGTTTCTGCTATACTAAATAAAAGAGATAATTTGGCAAAAAATATATCACCAAATAATTCAGTAGCAGTAAGGATGCCGGACAGTGAAATGTTTTTAAAAATTATCAAAAAATTAAATAAACCATTAGTTTCGACAAGCTTGAATATCTCTGGAAATATTCAAATAACTAATTTAGAAAATATTGATAAAATATTTAAAACAAAACCAGATCTAATTGTAGATGCTGGAATTTTGAAAAAGAAAAAACCATCAAAGATTATTGATATTAGGGACGTAGATGATGTTAAGGTAATAAGGAAATAATAAACTACATTATAATCCCTTCTCCTAGACAGGAGAAGGATAGGATGAGGTAGAAAAAGGTTGATATTGCACCTAATTTAATTACTTCATATAATCTTTATTAAACATCAACCTCACCCCAACTCTCTCCTGTCTAAGAGAGGGGGAATAAATAAAAAATATGGATTACAAATTACCAAATAAATATATACACAAATCAAAATCAGGAAAAATGAAGAAATTTTTCTTGTTTGTATTATTTATAATCATAATAACAACTTCTTTTGGAGCTGGAATGTATTTTTCCAAGAAAAACGAAATCATTAGTGAACTAGCAAAAGATGAAGTAGTTTATCTCGGAAAATTAACCGGAAAGTACAGTCAAGCAGATGGAGTACTTACTCAGGATATTGATTTTAGTCTATTTTGGGATGTTTGGGATGCCTTAAAAAAAGACTATGTTGACCAAGCAGATATAAATGAAAAAGAAATGTTTTATGGCGCCCTGCGAGGTCTAGTAGCTTCTGTTGACGATCCCTATACTGTTTTCATGGATCCGCTCTTATCAAAAGAGTTTGAAGATGATTTAGCCGGTACTTTTGAAGGAATTGGAGCTGAAATTGGTATCAGAGATCAAATATTAACTATAATTGCGCCTCTTGACGGTATGCCTGCTCAAATCGCAGGATTGAAAGCCGGAGACAAAGTATTTGCTATTGATGATGAATCAACAATGGGAATATCTATTGACGCAGCCGTCAGAAAGATACGAGGAGCTGAAGGAACTGATGTTACTCTAACAATATCGAGAGAAGGAATGGATGAGGTTGAAAATATCACTATAACCAGGGGAGTTATTGTTGTCAAAAGCGTAAATACCGAATTAAGAGATGACGATATCCTTGTTGTGAAAATCACTAATTTTAATGGAGACACATCAAATTTATTTAATGATGCTGTTAGAGAAATACTAAGTAAAGACCCAAAAGGAGTCATTCTTGACCTCAGAAATAATCCTGGAGGATTTCTTGATACTTCTATTGAGGTTTCAAGTGAATGGATAGAAGAAGGAGTAGTTGTAATAGAACAATTTAGTGATGATAGACAGAATGAATACTTAAGTAGAGGACGTGCTAGATTAAAAGACTACCTAACAGTAGTGCTCGTAAATGAAGGTAGCGCATCGGCCTCTGAAATCGTTGCTGGAGCTCTCAGGGACCACGAGGAAGCTACTATTGTCGGTATGCAAACATATGGCAAAGGATCCGTTCAGAGTCTACAAGAGTTTTCTGATGGGTCTAGCGCAAAAATAACAGTTGCAAAATGGATGACACCAAATGGATCAAGCATAAACAAAGAAGGAGTAACCCCTGATGTAGTAGTCGATTTAACAATAGAAGATTTTGAAGCAGACTTAGACCCACAAATGGATAAAGCCGTTGAAATTCTTAATAAATAGTTTTTGATTAATAAATATCTAGAAATAATATAATAAAGAATTAATATATATAAAATTAGGATAATTACCCTGTATGAAAGCCTAATGTAATGTTCAATATGATAAAAGACAAAGAAATGAGTAAAAAAAATACAAAATATATCTTTGTAGTTGGGGGCGTAATGTCAGGTGTTGGTAAAGGAATAACTACAGCCTCAGTAGGAAGAATACTTCAATCAAAGGGTTTTGAAGTTAGTGCAATTAAAATTGATCCTTACATAAATGTAGATGCTGGCACTATGAATCCAATTGAGCATGGTGAAGTTTTTGTTACAGAAGACGGAGATGAAACTGATCAAGATGTTGGAAATTATGAAAGATTTCTTAATAAAAATATTT
>CAZTIC010000005.1:0-37415 GCA_964613625.1 uncultured Gammaproteobacteria bacterium
CATTCATATTATTTCTTTGTGTGTAAATTACGCATCATTCTGATATGATTACCAGTCTCTGCCTTTTCTTCTCTTATGCTTTTACCAGTCAAAGCTAAAAATGCTTCTTCGAGTGAATCAGTATTTGTTTGTTTTATAAGTTCAGCTGGAGTACCTTGAGCAACTATTTTGCCTTTATCAATGATAGCCACCCTATCAGCTACCTTCTCTGCTTCTTCCATATAATGATTTGTCAGAAAAACAGTTAGACCTTTTTCTTTGTTTAAATTTTTTATATAACTCCAGATATGATTTCTAGTTTGCGGGTCCAATCCGATGGTTGGCTCATCTAAGAATAATATTTTTGGTAAATGAATCAAACCACGAGCGATCTCCAGTCTTCGCCTCATTCCTCCAGAAAAAGTTTTTACAAAATCTTTTCTCCTGTCCCATAGCTCAACGAAATTTAACATCTCTTCAATTCTCTCTCGTCTTTGTTTTCTTGGCAATCCATAAAGCGAACCGTGAAACTCTAGATTCTCATAAGCTGTCAACTCCTCATCCAAACTCTGATCCTGGAATACTATCCCAAATGAACGTCTAGCGTTATTCTTATCCTTTTTTACATCAAATCCATTAACAGTAGCTTCACCGCTCGTAGCACGAAGAAGCGTAGTAAGTATTTTGATAGTGGTAGTTTTTCCTGCGCCATTTGGCCCAAGAAATGCAAAAATCTCCCCTTCTTTTACAGAAAGAGAAACATTATCTACAGCCGTAAAATCATCAAATTTTTTTACTAGATTTTTTATTTCTATTATATTACTCATGCAAATATTATAGCATTATAATAATTATAAATGCAAAATTTTGTATATAAAAAGGGAGTATTGCGTATATCTTTGCAAATACTCCCTATGTGTCATTTTTTATTTGTTTCATGTTTCTTTTACCCTACCCTTCTGATGCGTGCGACCACATCAGCAATCTTTTCTTGCATTTGAATTAATTCATTCAAAACCTTCTGTCTCGTTTCTTTTTTCCCGTCAGTCATTAAACCATCGTTCATTGCACCAAATTCATTCACAAGACTTTCGAATGAAGTTATTGTCTTTAAAAACTTTTTATAAACCTGCTCAGCATAAGGCATAGGTTTACGATGACGTTCGCTATGCTGACGATGTACTTTTCCTAATTCAGCATATTTTGTGAGAACCCTATTATATTCTCCTCCTGTTAATTTTCTACCTCCAGCCTCTTCAGTGGCAATCGTAATAAGTTCTAAGCATTTTTGTTGACTATCATGCTTATATGGAGATATTGCAAGGGCCTCTCCTTTTGTTATCTGCTTTTTCATTAAGAGATCTTGCATTGCATCGTTCAGTTTCAAATATTTAAGGAAGTTATTTATTGTACTTACTGTAATTCCTAAATTATCCGAAACTTGATTTATTGTAAAACCATAATCATTTTGAATTTTTACAATAGCCAAAGCCTCTTCGATCGGAGACATCCTTTGTTGTCCACAGTTTGCCTTTGTACTTTCGAAATGCAGCTTAGCATCATCCATGTCTTCACGTATCATAGCTGTGATATGTGTAAGTCCAGCCAACTTTGCTGCTCGACATCTACGCTCTCCATCAACAGTATACGGATAGAATCCTATAGTTTTGTTTTTTCTAATTGTAAGATGAACAGGAACTGATGCGTCACCTACCTGTTTTATAGAAATTGCCAATATAACCAGCTCTAAAGGGTCAATATATCGTCGTGGATTAAACGGATTGAATATAATCAAATCCAGGGGCATCTCTATAATTTGTTTTATCTTCAAATCTCGAAGTAATTCGTCATTGCTGTTATGAACTTCGTAGTTATCCAGTAAATGTTTTGTGACTCCTATAAACCTCTTTGCGTCATTTTCATTATGAAAATCAACCAAATTCAGGCCCTTTAATTCATCGAGTGTACTCACTTTAATCTCGGGCCTATCTTTTTTCTTTTTAACTTTTTTGTCAGGTTGTTTTTCATTTATCTCTGGAATTTTAACATCTGATCCGGGTTTATATTTTTTGGCGTCAACTTTTTTTAGTTCACCGTCAATACCAACAATCAGGTCACAAATAACTTCTGGTTGCTCAACTTTTGGCTCACGAATAATTAAATTCTTATTCAAACCCTTAATAACTCCGTTTTCTCCTTCGAAAATTTTCAGATAATCTAAGATCTGTTCATTGTTGTGAATCTCTGAGCTTGACATCGGACACTCTTTTGAGCAAGCTCTTCTAATCCATTGAAATTTGCTTTGCATTTCATTACAGAGCCATCCAGCAGGACAATTTACCCATGTAGATCCATTATTGGACCATTTTACAAAAGCATCTTCACATATCTCAGTTCTTTCACCTATGAAAGGATAAAGAGATTTAATAATTGGCTTCCCTTTATAAAGTACGGTAGCTCTTCTTTTACCTAAAACCGGAATAATGAAATCATTTTTAGATTTTAATTTATCACTTTTAATCAACACTTTAACACCTCCTTATCAAAAAAAATTAAGAAAGAATAAAAAAAACTATATATTAAATTGTAAAAAAGAGCCAATAAACTTACTTGCCTCCTTATGATTTTTTTGATCAATTTTTAATTTAAAAATTTTTTCAAAATTATTATTCAAAATAAATTTAAGTACTTTTATACTATCTTGATTTACAGAGGTCTTCTCAGTATTTGCCAAACAGCTATCACACACCAATTCACCTTTTTGATTATAAAAAAAAGATTTAAAATCTCCTACATTTTTCTTGCATATTGAGCATATTTGTAAATCAAGTTCATAGCCCAATATTTGTAATAATTTTAGCACAAAAGCACTATATGTCAATTCATAATTATGTGCTTTTTTTTGGTCTAAAGTGCTTAAAAAGCTCTCCAAAAAAATAAATAATTCTTTGTCAGTTAGCTCTAGTTTAATTAATTCGTTAAATAATTTAACGACCCTGCTAGCTAACACAACTTTTTCTAAGTCGTTTTTAATATTTATAAAAGCATTTTGGTTAATAGCACTTCCCAGATAATCATATTGCTTGCCTCTCACAGCCATAACCCGAACCAAATTAAATGGCTCAACATGTCCTGCAATTTTTGATTTTATTCTCTTAGCACCCTTCACTACCAATTCAAGTTTACCAAAATCTTTTGTATACAAAAAAACCTTCATATCAAATTCTTTGAAGGTAGATCTTTTGAGTATTATAGCTTCTGTTGAATATGTGTCTTCCATAAGATAAAACATTATAATTCCTCCATTGCTGTCATTCTGGAAGGAGTTAAAGCGACTGATAGAATCTCTAGATCCTATCGCTTCACTTAATTACGCTCCAGGATGACAAAACTCATCCAACTTATCTAAATACTGTTGAAGTATAATCATGGCCGCAATTTCATCTCTGCCAGCTTTTGTTTTTTTATTTCCTACTAAACCATCAGCTGCCACACTAGTTAACCTTTCATCTATTTCGTGAATTGGTATATTTATTTTTTCTTTAAATTTATCCAAAAAAATCAAAAAATCATTCGAAACTTGTAACTCTGAATCAGCCATTTTGTAAGGTTTACCAACAACTATCTCATCAATCTCCTCTTCTTTAATTACTCTTAATATCTCATCAATACTACTTACCGTTTTATATGGACTAACAATCTTTGTTTCATTCTCACCCAAAGAAAGACCAATCCTAGCCTCCCCCCAATCTATTCCTAAATACTTCTTATAATCATTCATATGTCTATAATGCTGTTATTATAATATTACCATCTTCTGTCACAGCTACGGTGTGTTCAAAATGAGCACTTAATTGACCGTCGATAGTTAGTATAGAAAAACCATCATCACCTGTTTTTATTCTCCATCCTCCCATATTTACCATTGGCTCAATAGCAATTACCATACCTGATTTTAATACTAAATTATCTTTACTATTTTTGTTTATTTTGAAATTCGGAACCTGGGGCTCCTCATGCACTTCATATCCAACACCATGACCAACTAATTCTCGAACTACTGAAAAACCCTCTTTTTCAACATATTCTTGTATACTTTGACCAATATCATTCAAAGTATTTCCAGGCTTAACTTGTTCAATAGCTAATTCCAAAGATTTCTCAGTTACATTTATTAAATTTTTAATTTTACTATTAACTTTACCTACTGCTACAGTTTTTGCCATATCTGTATATAATCCATTTTTTGCCGGATATTCCATACCGACGTCTATGCTAATAATATCACCTTCTTTTAATACTCTAGCAGGTATGGCTGGGGCATGAACTATTTCATTATTAATAGACGTACAAAGAGCCGTAGGAAAACTTACTTCATCATTCATTGGATAGTCCTTAAAAGCTGGGCGACCCCCTTCTTTCTTAATCATTTTAACTGCAATTTTTTCCAAATCCTCAGTTGTAACACCTGGCTTCACCTCCTTGATTACTGTATCCAAAATCATGGCTAATTTCTTGCCACCAACTCTCAGTATCTCTATTTCTTTTTTCGATTTTCTTTTTATCATATTTTTTTCTACAAACTACCTTGCCTCGCCGAAGCTTTCTTTATCCGCAATAAAATTAGCGAATGAAAAGCGTAGGCGGGTTACTACATACTACCAACTAATCTATCAACATCCCTAGCAATCTTTTTTATGCTCTGCTCTCCGTTTATTTTAATCAGCTTATCTTTCATGGCATAAAATTTCAAAATAGGTTCTATCTCTTTGTGATAAATTTTTAATCTGTTTTTAATAATACTAGGTTTATCGTCATCACGAACGCGTAATCTTTTAGCACAAATATTACATCGATTAGCAACCTTTGATGGATTAAATTTGATATGATATGACTCGCCACAATCACAAACTCGCCTACCACCAAGTCTTTTTAATACTTCTCTATCACTCACGTCAATTAAGATTGCAATTATCTGATCATTGTTTATTTTAATTTTATCAAGTTTTTTGCTTAGAGTATTTAGCTGACTTTTTCTCCTTGGATACCCATCAAATATTACACCTTTTTTAGTAACTTTATTTTTTATACCAGTTTCTATCAATCTGTCTACAATATTATCCTTAAGTATCTTGCCAGCATCCATAAGAGGCTCAATCTCTTTACCTAACTCTGTGCCCATCTCAACTTCTTTTCGAAGAACCTCGCCTGGTGAAATAATATTCATTTTTTTCTTTTCAGCCAAGATATCAGCCTGCGTTCCCTTTCCTGATCCAGGAGGGCCAAAAAATATATAAAACTTTCTATTCATAAATTTCTTAATCTTAATTAACTTTATCCTCTAATAATTAAATAAACTATATACGATACATACAATATTATTAAGGTAACTCCCTCCCATTTTCCTAATACATTCTTTCGACCTATATATATCAAGAAAAATAACAAAATTGTAAATCCAGTTAATAACAATATATCAATATTTAATAATCCATCAAATCCAATTGGTCTTATAACAGCACTTATTCCTAAAACCCATAACAAGTTAAATATATTAGATCCAACCACATTTCCAATCGCAATGTTTGTTTGTCCTCTATAGGCCGACATAGCCGAAGCAGCTAATTCAGGTAATGATGTTCCGATAGCTACTATAGTAAGACCAATTAATGTTTCGCTAATGCCGAAAGCAGTAGCAAAAGATATTGCGCCGTCCACTATTAATTTACCGCCAATAGCCAACCCCACCAATCCACCTATAATCATAAAAATAGAAATAGTTGTAGTGTGTTCTTTGGCCTGCTCTATTTTTATATTTCCAACTGTTTTTTTGAATATATTTTCTTTTTCTTTAGCGATGCCAAAGGTATAAAAAATAAATATACTAAAAAATAATATCAAAATCAAACCATCAATTCTAGACAAGTTATTTAATATTCTACCATCAATCAAAAAATCATTAGCTAAAATTGCTACAGCGAATATTGCTAACAATGAAAAAGGAATCTCTTTATTAATTGTTGCTCTTTTGACTACTAATGGAGCAATTATAGCACTCACTCCTAATATTAATAGTGTGTTCGAAATATTAGATCCAATAATATTTCCAAGAGCAATACCTGAACTCCCTCGAACACTAGCCAAAGCACTAATAACAAGCTCTGGAGCTGAAGTCCCAAAAGCTACGACAGTAAGACCAATAAAAAAACTGGAAATTCCGAATTTCCGAGCTATTGACGATGATCCGTCTATCATTACATCCGCTCCCTTGATTAATAAAATGAATCCTAAAATAAATAATATAATTGTATATGTCATAATTTAATTATCAGTTATTTATCCTGGCCTTTGATTAATAGATATTGCTTTATTATCAACTGGACCAGTACTTATTTTTTCTGCTGATTTAGCCAATTTACTCTTACTTGAATTACTGGCAACCACAGAATTACTACTTTTTCTACTAAGCACGGAAGTTGTTGTTTCAATTTTTTTAGAAGATGCAAAACCACTTCTTGATTCCAAAACTGGTGAAGACTTCTCTTGAGCTGAAACATTATACCGAACACGTTTACCTTGAGATTCCAAACCTCTTCTTCCAACCAAACCAGTACTTATCCCACCTTCATCCAATTCTTTATTTATTATCTTTCTTTTTTGAGTTATCGTTTTTTTCTGACCTTTTTTGTATTTATCTGATATTGCTTCAAATGCTTTTTTTCTAATATTACTAGATATTTTTAGTTTTTTTAAATATTGTTTTATTTTATAATTTCTAAAACTTCCTTTATGTCTCGTTGCTTCATTTCCAATTTTTTCTAAAACTTCATCAGAATTAATAACTCCTCTTTTTGTTTTTATTACTTTTTTAGTATGTTTTCTAAAAAATCCTTTAGAAACTTTTTTCCTCAATTCAGCTTTACTTCGAATATTTATTTTATCATTTAACATATAAATCTCATTAATAATCCAATATAATTATAACATTTACAATAAAAAAATCAAAACTAAAACCCCGAATTTCAAGGCTTTATATTCTAAAACTTACATCAAAAATTATTTACATTCCCTCATATTCTCTCATAGTAAGCTGTGATTCAATTTGTTTTACGGTCTCAATAACTACAGATACCACAATCAGCAAGCTAGTACCGCCCAAAGCTAAGGCTTGAACACCAGTAAAATATCTAAGAATAAGAGGCAATACTGCGATAGAACCCAAAAATAAAGCCCCTACAAATATAATTTTGTGAGTAGTATTAGCTAGATATTCACTAGTATTTCTGCCAGGTCTAATACCTGGTATAAAACCACCTTGCTTCTGCAGGTTATCCGCAATTTGTGTTGGATGGAAAATAACCTCTGTATAAAAATAAGTAAAAGCAAATACCATCAAGAAATAAAGTATGCCATAAAATAACTGATTATTAAATATATTTACTATCCATTCAGCTCCATTAGAGATCCAGACGGTACGTGCCTGCACAAAAAATTGAGCTATCATTGGAGGAAACATTACTATAGAGATAGCAAAGATGATTGGGATAACACCAGCCATATTTACCCGAAGAGGCAAATGAGAACTAGTCCCACCGTAGGTTCTGTTTCCTCTGATTTGCCTAGCATACTGAACTGGAATATTTCTCTGACCTTCATTTATAATAACAACACCAATTACAGTAATTATAGTTATAGCAATAAAGCCAATATACATTGGAAGTTGAGATACATCATAGGTCGCTATAGCTTGCGATACAGTTTGCGGAAGGCTAGCTATGATACCTGCAAATATCAACAATGAAATACCATTTCCAATCTTCTTTTCACTAATCAATTCACCAATCCATACAAGAAACATTGTACCAGCAGTAATAATTGTAATCATAATTGCTAAATCAAACATACTCACATCTCCCAAGATCTCATAAGAAGATTTTCTAATAAGAGTAATCATTCCATAAGACTGCATTACTGCCAAAGGAACAGTTAAATATCTGGTCCACATATTTATCTTCTGTCTTCCATCTTCTTCTTTTTGCATTTCTTCTAATTTTGGAACTATCATTCCCAAAAGCTGAAATATAATAGAAGAGGTAATATACGGCGCTACGCCCATCATAATTATAGAAAAATTTTGCATTCCACCACCAGAAAATAAATTCATAAGTCCAAGTATCTGATTTGAACCAAAAAAATCCCTCAAAGCATCAACGTTGACACCGGGGATTGGTACATGAGCCGCAAATCTAAAAATAACCAACATTCCTAACACATAAAGAATATTATTTCGTAAATCACGTGCTTTCCAGATTTGTAATATTTTTTCTAACATGAAATATAATGTTTATCAATATTTATTTATTTTCAATAATCTTTCCGCTTTTTTTCTCAATTTGCTTTTTTGCACTATCACTTACCTTAACATCTCTAAATTCTAATTTACTTATTTGTAATTCACCGTTTCCTAAAATTTTAACAGTAACTTTAGTTGTATCAATCAAGCCTCTATTCATTAAAATGTTTGGATCAACTTTTTCTCCATCTTTAAAATTTTTGTTTATTTCATACAAATTCACAGGAATATTTTTTGGTTTATGTGATTTAAATCCTCTTTTCTTTGGAATCTGAAGAAGCATCTGTTTCATACCCAATCTTTTCAAATTACTCACACCAGAACGAGATTTTTGACCTTTCAAACCTTTTCCACTATATGTACCCGTTCCACTTGCGTTACCTCTACCAATTCGTTTCCTCTTTTTGATAGTACCTTTCTTGGGCTTAATTGTATGTAATGATAATGTCATATTATTAAAATTTATTTATTTTTTTTCTACTTTTACTGGTTTAACAGCCTTTGATTTATTATCGTTTTTTTTATATATTTTTTTTTCAACCTGTTTCAACTGTCTTAGAGCTTCAATAGTACATTTTGCATTAGTAACTTTGTTGTTAGTACCTAAGATTTTACTAGTAACATTTTGAATTCCTGCAAGTTCCAATATAACACGAACGATTCCGCCAGCGATTACACCCTTACCTTTTTTTGCTGGTCTAAACAATATCTTAGCAGCTCCATATTTATGAAACACTTCATGAGGAATAGTTCCATTTACTATAGGTACGGTAACCATATCTTTTTTTGCTCTATTAACTGCTTTATTTACGGCAATAGCAACATCAGCACCCTTGCCCAAGGCTACACCAGCTTTTCCTTTTTTATCTCCAATAGCAATACAAACTCGAAATCTCATTCTTTTTCCACCAGCCATCACACGAGTAACTCTAGCGATATCCAAAATTCTTTGATCAAACTCATCTCTTCTTTCTGGTCTTCCTCTTTTAAACATTTTCTTTCTAGCACCAAAGACAGTTTTGGCTACAGCCTTTGCAGCTCCCTTATTAGTATCCACAGGAACAACTTTTTTCGTATCTTTAGTGTTGCCATTATTAACATTTGAAACTGATTTAGTTTCTTGAGATTTTTTAATTTCTTTTGTATCTTGTTTCACTTGTGTCATAATATTAAATTTTAAAATTTTAATCCTTCTTCTCTGGCACCCTCAGCGATAGCCCTGATTTTACCATGATATTTATAACCGCCTCTATCAAATACTATTTCAGTAATTTTATTTTCTTTAGCCTTTTTAGCAATTAATTGACCTAGCTTCTTCCCTGTTTCTGCATTAATTTTATCAGCTTTTATCTCTTTGGCACTGGCACTGGCAATGGTTATACCTTTGCTATCATCAATAATTTGCAAATAAATACCTTTATTTGATTTAAACACACTCAATCTTGGGCGCTTTGTAGTGCCGTTAATTTTTGCACGAACCCTCATGTGCCTTCTAGTTCGTTTTGTTATTTTTTGACTTTGTTTATTCATATTTTTTATTGATTATTCATCTTTAGCGGCTGATTTACCTTCTTTTCTAATAATTACTTCATCAATATATCTTATTCCTTTGCCTTTATAAGGCTCCGGCTTTCTTTTCTTTCTTATTTGAGCTGATATCTCGCCTACTAAATGCTTATCAATCCCACTAATTGTAATGACGTTCGCTTCGACGCTAGCATCAATTCCTTCTGGTAAAATAAATTCTATTGGATTAGAATATCCTAAATTCAGAGTCAATTTCTTTCCTAAAACCTGGGCCTTATAACCAACACCATTAATTTCTAATTTTTTCTCAAAACCTTCAGTAACTCCAATAATAATATTATTAATAAGACTTCTGTATAAACCCCACAAAGATTTTTCTGTTTTATTTTCTGGATTTTTTACGCTCACTTTTATTTCCTTTTCATCAACGTCAACCATAACCAAATTATTTAATTTTACATTCAATTCTCCTTTTGGTCCTTTAGCAATAATAATATCACCTTCAATACTAACTTGAACTCCTGGCTTTATTTCAATTGGTAATTTACCTATTCTAGACATAATTATTTTAATTTATTCTTGTTATTAACATTATTCTTAATATACTTCGCAAAGAATTTCTCCTCCGAAACCTTTCATTTTTGCTTCTTTATTAGTCATCAATCCTTGCGGAGTAGTAATAATTGCGATTCCAAAATTATTTAAAACTACTGGCAACTCTGTTCTCTTGGCATATTTTCTAAGTCCAGGTTTGCTTATTCTATTTATTGCAGTTATGATTGGTTTTCCATTATTTTCATATTTTAAAACAATTTTTAATTGATCAAATTTTGATTTAACAGAAGAATTTTTATCGACCAAATTTCCTTTTATCACTTCGATTTTACCCAACCAACCTTCTCGTTCCAATATTTGAGCGATAGCAAGCTTAGCTTTGCTCATAGGCAAAACAACCTGGCTCTTTCCAACTGCCTGAGCATTTCTTATTCTTGTTAACATGTCTGAAATTGGGTCTGTCATATATGATGATTATTTAATAATATTTTATTTACTTATAATCTTAATATTTAATTAAAACTACTTGTAGTCCGAAGCTTTTTTATCCCTCGTAACTTTAGCGTAGTGGGAAGCGTAGGACTACCAACTTGATTTTTTAATTCCTGGCAAATCTCCATTCTCAGCTAATTCCCTAAAACAAATTCTGCATAAATTAAAATCACGCATGTAGCCATGATTTCGACCACACCTCCAACATCTTCTAACAATTCTTGTTGAAAATTTTGGATTTCTTTTTGCTTTTGCTATTAATGCTTTTCTTGCCATATATTATTTATAATAATTATTTTTTCTTAAAAGGAAACCCCATTAATCTGAATAATTCTAGGTTTTCTTCTCTATTTTTCTTGTTTACACTTATATTAATTTCTAAACCATGAACGTTATCTATTTCATCAATTTTTATTTCCGGAAAAGCTAAATGCTCCTTAAATCCTATTGAAATACTTCCTGTTTTATCAACAATTTTTTCTTCAATTCCTCGAAAATCTCTAACTCTAGGAAAAGTTACATTAACTAACTTCTCTACAAAATCATACATTCTTGCTCCCCGTAAAGTAACTTTAGCACCAACTGTCATCCCTTCTCGAACTTTAAAAGCAGAAATTGATTTCTTTGCTTTAGTCATTACTGGTCTTTGTCCGGTAATACTAATTAAATTTTTTTCAATATTTTCGATATACCCCTTATCCTTTGCATGTCTTCCAAAACCAATATTAATAACAACTTTTTCCAATTTAGGAACTTCCATGTTATTTTTATAACCAAACTTCTCCTTCATCTTTAGTAATATTTCTTTTTTATATAGTTCTTTTAATCGCATAATTTTAGTTGGAAGTAAGTAGTAGGTAAATATCAAGATCTACTCACTAATCAATTGCTTGTTTACATTTATTACAAATTCTTATTTTTTGTTTCTTTGTTTTTTGACCTTCTTTTGTTATTTCAATATATTTATAACTCACTCTAGCTGTCTTATTGCATTTTGGACAAACTAAATTCATATTGGAAATATTCAATGGTGCTGGAAATTCAATCCTTTGACCAGCCTCTCCCTGTTTTCTAGGTCTCATATGCTTGATCAATAGATTTAAGCCCTCCACACTAGCACGATTTTTCAATGGAAAAACTTGTAAAACTTTCCCTGTTTTACCATTATCTTTACCGGCTGTTATTTTAATTTTGTCACCTTTTTTTATTTTCATATTACTAAATTGTAATTTTTAATTTATAATACTTCCGGTGCTAAACTAGCTATTTTGAAAAAACCTTTTCTTCTCACTTCTCTTGCAATTGGACCAAATACTCTAGTACCTTTTGGTTCTAATTTTTCTTTATCAATAATAACACAAGCATTATCATCAAATCTTAAATATGTTCCATCATCTCTTCTGATCTCTTTTGCGGTTCTAACAATTACAGCTCGAAGCACATCACCTTTTTTTATAGGTGAATGAGGTGTGGCCTCTTTTGTGGTTACAGTAATTACATCTCCAACATGAGCATAACGTCTTTTTGTGCCACCCAAAACTTTGATACATTGAACTGTTCGTGCTCCTGAGTTATCAGCTACTTTCAATTTTGTTTCTGCTTGAATCATTTTATTATGATTATGATTATTAAGACTTTAAAATTATCAGTAAAATCCTAATAATCTTAATTATCCTAACAATCCTAAATTTCTTATTTATTATCTAAGACTCTCCATCTCTTACTCTTACTCAATGGTCTACATTCTACAAAGCTAACTTTATCACCATCTTTATACTTATTACTTTCATCATGAACTTTATACTTATTGCTAACCTTATATCTTTTTCCATATCGAGGATGAACCTTTACAGACTCCACAAGAACAGAAATAGTTTTATCCATTTTATCACTCACAACAACACCGTTAAATTTTTTTCTAATTATAGTCTTTTTATCTTCTGCAATATTCTTGTTTTCTTTTTTTTCTTTATCTGACATATTATTTTACTTTTTTATTGTTTAATAATGTTAGAATTTTTGCAATAATCATTCTGATAGATCTGATCTCTCTGATATTCTTTAGTTGTTTATTTGCATCTTTAAAACGCAAATCTCTCAACTTGTCACGATTTTCCGCTAACAACTTATGTAATTCACTTTCTTTTTTATTTTTTAATTCTTTAAAATCCATATAATAAATAATTATTTAACAACAAACTTACATTTAACTGGTAATTTATGAGCAGCTAACATCATAACCTTTTTTGCAAGCTCTTCTGATATTCCATCTACTTCAAACATAACTGTTCCTGGTTTTATTTTAGCAACATAGTGATCTACAGCACCCTTACCCTTACCCATAGGAATTTCTCCGCCTTTTTTTGTAACTGGTTGAGCAGGAAATATTCTAATCCAAGCTTTACCACCTTTTTTTGTATATTTTGCAATCACTCTTCTGGCAGACTCTATCTGTCTTGAAGTAATCCAATTTGCTTCAAGTGATTTCAAACCAAAAGCACCAAAGCTAACAAAATTCATACGAGTCGCCTTTCCGCCTCGTGTGCCTTTATGTGATTTTCTATGTTTTGTCTTTTTTGGCATTAACATATTTCAAAATATATACTTAATTATTTTTTATTGCCTATTACAGCACCTTTTTCTTCTTTGTCTTTTTTAAAAATTTCACCCTTATAAATCCAAACCTTTATTCCAACAACACCGTAAGTAGTATTAGCTGGACCCCTAGCATAATCAATATCAGCTCTAAGAGTTTGTAAAGGAATTTTTCCACTTACTATCTTCTCACTTCTAGCGATTTCAGCTCCATTCAATCTTCCGCTAACAACAATTTTGGCTCCAAGAGCACCAGCTCTTTCGATTCTTCCCATAGTACCTTTCATAACTTTTTTGAATGGTACTCTTTTTTCCATATCAAGTGCCATTGATTGAACAACAATTTGAGCACTCAAATTTGGCCTATCTACTTCTAATATATTTACATCAATTTCTCCAAATTTAAAATTTTTCAAAAAGTTTTTATGTAATTTTCTTTTCAAATCTTCTATACCTGTTCCACCTCTACCAATTAATATGCCTGGCTTTGCAGTATAAATTTTTATAACTATTTTATGTGCATTTCTCTCAATCTCTACTCTATCAATACCTGCCTCTCTCAATTCTTTTAATAAATATCTTCTAGTACGTATATCTTGTTCTGAATTATTAATATATTTTTTACCCAAACCGAACCATAGAGACGGCCAAGTCCTTGTAATACCCATTCTTAAAATTTTTGGATTTATTTTTTTCCCCATATTTTTTAATACGAATTATTTTATTGCTGAATCCACGTAATCTATTATCCTGACTTTCTTCTAAATACTTTACCTACAAATCCTTTAGAATCACCTTCAATCGCTGTGTGCTTGCCTTTGCCAGCACCTCTTGGATCTATTATTTCTTTTCCTTTTTCATCTTCTGTATCATCTTTAACATCTTCTTTTTTAGCTGATTTCTTACTAGTTGGCTTTTTCGTCTCTGTTGGTTCTTTTTGTAGCTCACCTAGTTTTACTGGTTCTTCTATTTTCTGTTTTTTAGCTTTTATCTCACCACTATCTTTTATCTCAGCTAAAACCAAATTAACATGTGAGGTTCTCTTTCTAATCGGAGTAGCTCTACCAAAAGCTCTAGGCATCCATCTATGTAAGGTTGGTCCTTCGTCTACTTTTATTTTTTTGATAAATAAATTACTTCTATCTAATTCGAAATTATGCTCAGCATTTGAAATACATGAGTTTATTAATTTCTCTATAGGTTTTGTAACTTTTTTATTTACAAATTTCAACTGGTCCAAAGCCTTGTCAACTTCCATGCCACGAACTACATCAACAACAATACGCGTTTTTCTGGGTGAAACCTTTAAATGTTTTAATTTTGCACTTACTTCCATATTAATTATTACAAATACACAAATTTTTTCACAAATTCACAAATATTATTAAAAATTATTTATAATAATATTTGTGAATTTGTACTTTATTTGTGAATTTGTAATGATCTTTTTTATTATAATCTCTATTATTTATCCTTAACCTGAGTTTTTGCCATTTTACCACCATGACTTATAAACTTTCTAGTATGCGCGAACTCACCAAATTTATGACCAACCATATTTTCAACTACATAAACTGGCATATGTTTTTTACCATTATGCACACCAAAAGTAAAACCAACCATTTCTGGAATTATTGAACAAGCTCTATCCCAAACCTTAATAACAGTTTTGTCGCCAGTTTTCAGCTCTTTAACTTTTTTTAATATTCTTGGATTTATATATGGTCCTTTTTTTAAACTTCTAGACATACTTTATTATGCTTAATAATCCTAATGTTATTAATAATCTTAAATATATTAATTATTTCTTCCTTCTCTTCTTACCTCTTCTCTTTATGATCATCTTGTCGGTTTTTTTATTCTTTCTGGTCTTTACACCCAGGGCTGGTTTTCCCCAAGGAGTTTTTGGATGCTTCATACCAATTGATTGGTTTCCTTCACCACCACCATGAGGGTGATCAACCGGATTCATAGCTGACCCTCTAACGGTTGGTCTGATTCCAAGCTTTCTTTTTCGCCCAGCACTACCCAATTTGATATGTCTCTTGTCAGGGTTGCTAGATTGACCAACAGTACAAAGACATTCTTTTTTTACTAATCGAATTTCTCCTGATGGCATTTTTAATTGAGCAAATTTACCTTCAACGCCCATTACATAAACCGCAATACCTGCTCCCCTTGCAATCTTGCCACCTTTACCGGAATCCATTTCTACATTATAAACTGCAATACCGGCTGGAATAAATTCCAAAGGCATAGCGTTTCCTGCTTTTATTTCAATCTTTTTTTGTGAACTTACTATCTTGTCATCCACTTTAAGTCCTACAGGTGAAACTATATATGTTTTTGCTCCATCAATATAATGAAGAAGGGCAATTCTAGCTCCTCTATTTGGATCATATTCAATCGCATCAACACGAGCCGGTACATCAAATTTATTTCTTTTATAATCAATAATTCTAATATATCTTTTCACTCCTCCACCTCTATGTCTTATAGTTATTTTACCTTGATTATTTCTACCACTCTTTTTCTTTTTTATCACGATCAAATTCTTCTCAGGTTTTGTCTTAGTGATATCAGCAAAGTCATCAAATGTAGCCTGACGTCTCCCCGGTGTTGTAGGTTTTACTTTTTTAATTCCCATATAAATTCAATTAATGGTTTTCAATTAATTTAAACTCCTTCGTAAATATTTATTGTCTTTCCTTTAGGTAGGGTTACAATAGCTTTCTTCCAGCTCTTTTTTCTACCTGTTGTTCTTCCGTGTCTTACTTTTTTTCCATCATATTTTATCATATTTACGCTTGTAGGCACTATTCCATATACTTCTTTTATAGCTTTTTTAACTTCTACTTTGTTTGCTTTTATATCAACTTCAAATAGATATTTATTTTCTGCATTTAAAATTGTAGCTTTTTCAGTTAACAAAGGTTTAACAAGAACTTTATAGGCGTTTCCATGTTTTTTTGATCCAGTACTTTTTTCAATCTTTTTATCTGATGATTTGTCGCTCTTGACATCTTTATTGCCATACAAGTCTTTGGTGCTAACTTTTTTTTCTACTACCTTTGCTCCACTATCAACCTTGACAGATTTATCATCTGTTTTTTTCTTGTCATCTTTTTTTGTCTTCGTAAACAAACCCATATTTTTAAACTAAATTATTTTTTATATTTCTCTTCTAATTCTTTAATCACATCTTTTGTGATTATTAAATTTTTAAACTTTAACAAATCTACTATATTAATATTTTCTGCGTTTATTATCTCTACTCCTTGTAAATTTCTTCCTGAATATTTAGATTTTTTATCTTTAATTTCATTAATAACTAAAATACTTCTCTTGGCTTTTTTTGGTTTTTTGGTTTTTTTATCTTTAACATCTTTCTCAGCTGCTTCTTTGGTTTCTTTTTTAACTTTCTGTACCAAAACTTTATCCTCTATATTTGTCATTATCTCATTAAAAGTTTTAGTTTTATATTCATTAATCTCAAATTTTTCCAAAATTACTAAGTTACCATTTTTAATTTTATCTGAAACTACCATGAGTAATGCTTTTTGTTTCATTTTCTTGTTAATCTTTTTTGTGAAATTTCTTGTCTTTAGAGGACCAAATGTTACACCACCACCAATCCATATCGGAGAACGACTAGAACCAGCTCTAGCTCGTCCAGTACCTTTTTGTTTCCATGGCTTTTTTCCTCCACCACGAACTTCACTTCTATCTTTGGTGTGAGCGATAACCTGCCTTTCATTTCCCATTTGTGTCACCATAGCTTGGTGAACCAAACCTTCATTTACTTCCAAGTCAAATACTTTGGAAGACAAATCTATGTCTCCAGCTTTTTCACTTTTTTGATTATATATATCTAATTTCATATTTTAGTAAATTTATTTCTCTTATTTTTCTTCTTTTTTTACTTTTTTGCTTTCTTTTTTATCTTCCTTATTTTTAACGTCTTCTTACTTTTTCTTTTCATCCTTAATTTCTTCAGTTTTTACTTCTTTGTCCGCCGTAGCGTTTGCAGGAGTGAATTCCTTTTTGCTTATTATTTTTAATTCTCCTTTACCTGAAATCATAATTAATCCACTAATTGCTCCTGGAATAGCGCCCTTTATTAATAAAATGTTATTTTCTATATCTACATCAATAATTTCTAAATTTTTTAATGTAACTCTATCTCCTCCCATTCTTCCACCCATTCTCATACCTTTGAAAACGTGAGCTGGTCCAGTCGCGCCAATAGATCCAGGCATACGTAATTGATCTTTGTTTCCGTGAGTCTTTTTTGATCCACTAAAACCATGTCTTTTTACCACACCCTGAAAGCCTTTACCCTTTGAAGTTCCAGTCACTTGTATATTGTCACCTTTTTCAAAAGTAGAAACGTCAATCATATCATTTAATTCTATATCAATACTTTCGTCTAGTCTAAATTCCCTTGAATGCTTTAAAGTTTTCTTATTTATTGTTTTAATATTTGCTTTTTTAAGATGACCTTTTTGAGCTTTATTTACGTTCTTGTCTTTTCTTTCACCATATCCAACCTGAATTGCATCGTAACCATCATTTCCTTTTTGTTTAATTTGAGTAACAAAACAAGGCCCAGCTTGTACACGAGTAATGGAAACATGCTTATCTCCTTCCCAAACTTGAGTCATATTTAATTTTGTTCCTAAAATAAACTTCATAATGTCCTAAATATTATAAAAGCTGGTTCAATTAAACCAGCAAAAATAGCAAAAAAATATGTGAGTAAAATTTTTTTCTTAATTTTTGTGTGTTTAATCTCCTAGCTTAATATTTATATATAATTTAGACACTTTCTACTTACGTGAGAGTTATCTAAATTATTTATAATATCTTTTTTGTCACGTCACTCGTGAGTGGCATGATTTATTATTTAAATTTTAATGTTTTTACATTTTAATCTCAACATCAACTCCTGAAGGCAAACTTAGATTAGTCAAATCTTCAATTGTTTTTGCAGACGGATCAATTATATCAATTAATCTCTTGTGAATTCTCATTTCATATTGATCTCTAGCAGTTTTATGAACAAACGTTGACCTGTTAACAGTATATTTCTTCTTTTCGGTTGGTAATGGAATTGGTCCAAATATCTGAGCCCCACTACGATTAGCCGTATCAATAATAGTTTTTGTTGATCTATCAATTATTTTATGGTCAAAAGCTTTGATTTTAATTCTGATTCTTTGTTTAAATTCGTCATTATTATCTTTTGCTTGCTTGCTAACTTTTTCCTGATCTGCCATTTTGTGAAATTTGTATTTATTAAATTGTTAAAATATTTATCTTAACTAATTCAATTTCTACTTATTAATAAATAACATCAAATTCGAAGTTCTCACAAAAGTGAGAACTTCTATGTCTAAAGTTATTTTGTAACTTTTACTACAACACCAGCTCCAACTGTTCTACCACCTTCTCTGATAGCAAATCTTTGTTTTTCTGCCAAAGCAATAGGTGAAATTAATTTAATGTTTAAATTAATAGTGTCACCTGGCATAACCATCTCTGTTCCCTCTGGCAACATAATCTCTCCAGTTACATCTGTAGTTCTGATATAGAACTGTGGTTTATAGCCCTTAAAGAATGGTTTATGTCTTCCGCCCTCTTCCTTTGATAAAATATAAACTTCACCTTCAAATTCAGTATGAGGAGTAACTGTTCCTGGTTTAGCCAAAACTTGTCCTCTTTCAACTTCATCTTTCTTGGTTCCTCTTAGCAATATACCAGCATTATCTCCAGCTTCACCTCGATCCAAAGACTTATTAAACATTTCTACTCCGGTAACAACTGTTTTTACTGTTTCTCTTAGTCCAATAATTTCAATTTCTTCATTGACATTAATAACTCCTCTTTCGATTCTTCCTGTTACTACTGTACCTCTTCCTTCAATTGAAAAGATATCTTCGATAGGCATTAAGAAGGGCTGATCAATGTCTCTTTTTGGCTCTGGAATAAAATCATCCAATGCTTTTATTAAATCCATAATTTTATCTCCATATTCACCATTTGGGTCTTCCAAGGCTTTCAAGGCTGAACCTCTAATAATTGGAGTTTCATCTCCAGGAAATTCATATTTATTAAGCAATTCTCTTATCTCTTCTTCAACCAAGTCAATTAATTCCTGGTCTTCAACCATGTCACATTTATTTAAGAAAACAACAATATGAGGTACGCCAACTTGTCTAGCAAGTAAAATATGCTCTCTAGTTTGAGGCATTGGTCCGTCAGTTGCTGCTACTACCAAAATAGCACCATCCATCTGAGCAGCGCCTGTAATCATGTTTTTTACATAATCAGCATGTCCTGGACAGTCAACATGAGCGTAGTGTCTATTTTCAGTTTCATATTCTACATGAGCTGTAGCAATAGTAATACCACGTTCTTTTTCTTCAGGAGCAGCATCAATCTGGTCAACACTTTTATTAGATGCTGACATTCCTTTTGATTCTAAAACTTTTAGAATAGCTGCTGTTGTTGTTGTTTTTCCATGATCAACGTGTCCGATTGTACCAACGTTGACATGTGGTTTTGAGCGTTCAAATTTTTCTGCCATTTGTTTCAAAAATTTACGACCCCCGAATAATCGAGGTTATTTGTCTCTCCTTATTTAATGAGATTTCACAAAATAGGGAGGAACAACCAGTCGTTACTTAATTATTTTATTATTATTAATTTATAATATCTCTTCTGCTTCTTTTTCAATTCTTTTTGGTATTCTCCAAGGATTACCCTTTTCAGCATAATCATCAATATTTTCTTCAAATTTTTCTTTTTCAAATTGATATTTACTTTCTTTATTATCTTCTTGATAATAATACATATCATCTTCTTCATCTTCTTTAATTTCATCCGAATCTAAACCATTAAATTCATCAAAATTGTTATTTTTTGATTCATTTTCTTCATAATCATGCTCACTTTTCCATATAGCGATATCGCGATTTATTTTATCAAGTAATTCATCCTCTGTCAAGCCTCGTACCTCACTTTTCTGAATTACTAGCTTTTCATAGTCATTTACGCCCATTAACACAAAACTATCCTCCAGATTATTATCATCAAATACTATCAATCTATCACCAGTTTTCTTAGATAATCTTATTAATTTTTGCAAACCATTTTGCATATTTCAATTGTAAGTTAATAAATGTTCAAAGTCAATTAATTGCCACTATTCTTGCTTATCAATTCTTCTGCAATATTTTTAGGAACTTCAGCGTAATGTAAAAATTCCATAGTATAGTTTGCTCTACCCTGACTCATTGAACGAAGCTGAGTAGCATAACCAAACATTTCCGCTAAAGGAACTTTTGCTAAAATAACTTTGATATTTGACCTATCTGACATTTCATCAATCTGACCTCTCTTAGCGTTCAAATCTCCTACAAGATTACCCATATACTCTTCAGGAGTAGTAACCTCTACTTTCATAACAGGCTCCAATAATACTGCCTTGGCTTTTTTACAAGCTTCTTTAAAAGCCATAATACCTGCCATCTTAAAAGCAGCTTCCGAGGAATCAACATCATGATAACTTCCATCGTAAACCGTAGATTTCACATCAACCATAGGGTACCCTGCTAAAACACCCTGGTCCATTGCTTCTTTAATACCTTTTCCAATCGCTGGAATATATTCACTAGGAATAGAACCACCTTTAACCTCGTCTATGAATTCATAACCACCACCTTCTTCTTGCGATTCAACTCTAATCCAACAATGACCATATTGTCCTCTACCGCCAGATTGTTTAACATATTTACCTTCAGCCTCAGCTGTTTCTTTAATTGTCTCTCTATATGATACTTGTGGTTGTCCAATATTTGCTTCTACACCGAATTCTCTTTTCATTCTATCTACTAGAACATCAAGGTGAAGCTCTCCCATGCCTGAAATCAAAGTTTGATTTGTTTCTTCATCAGTTTCAACTCTAAAAGTTGGATCTTCTTCTGCTAATTTTGACAAAGCAATACCCATCTTTTCTTGATCAGCTTTTGTTTTTGGTTCAACTGCAATCTTGATAACAGGTTCTGGAAAAGTAATAGATTCAAGAATTAATTTTCTATTTTCATCAGTTAAAGTATTTCCCGTTGTAGTATCTTTAAGACCAACAATAGCAGCAATATCTCCAGCATAAACTTCTTTTACTTCTTCTCTGTGATTAGCATGCATTCGAACAATACGTCCGACACGTTCTTTCTTGCCTGTTGATGAGTTAATAATATAAGTACCTGTTTTTAATATTCCGCTATATACACGAACAAAACAAAGCTTACCAACATAAGGGTCAGTAGCGATTTTGAAAGCTAAAGCAGAAAATGGTTCTTCATCACTAGCTTTTACAGCTATCTTTTTTTCTGCATCATCAACATCCCATGCTTCAATCGCTGGTGTTTCAACAGGAGATGGTAAATAATCAATTACAGCATCCAAAACTAATTGTACACCAATATTTTGAAGAGCTGTACCACAAAAAACTGGATAAATCTTGTTAGCTATAACTCCAGTTCTTGTTGCTTTTTTTAACTCCTCTTCACTGATCTCTTCACCATTTAAATATTTTTCAGTAACATCGTCATCACATTCAACAATTTTTTCTATCATTTCGCTTCTATATTTAATAACATCAGCCTTCATATCTTCAGGTATTTCAATCTCAGTAATTTGTTCACCAAAACTTCCCTCAAATTTATATGCTTTTTGTTTAATTAAATCAATTACTCCAGAAAAAGTACTCTCAGCTCCGATGGCTAATTGAAAAGCAACTGCATTAGGATTTAGTCTATCTTTAATAGAATTAAGAGACATATAGAAATCAGCTCCCATCTTATCCATTTTATTCAAAAAACAAATACGAGGAACATTATATTTATCAGCCTGTCTCCAAACTGTTTCAGATTGTGGCTCAACTCCAGCCGCTCCGTCAAATACTGCCACAGCTCCATCTAGTACACGAAGTG
The DNA here is from genome assembly GCA_964613625.1 of uncultured Gammaproteobacteria bacterium. Lineage (GTDB taxonomy): Bacteria > Patescibacteriota > Patescibacteriia > Patescibacteriales > CAZTIC01 > CAZTIC01. Next base: position 22,498 of record CAZTIC010000005.1, read on the forward strand.
ATCTCTCCACCTCTACAGTAAAGTCAACGTGACCTGGAGTATCAATAATATTTATTTTATTATCCTGCCAAAAACATGTTGTCGCAGCAGAAGTAATTGTAATACCTCTTTCTTTTTCTTGTTCCATCCAATCCATATCAGCCGCACCGTCATGAGTTTCTCCGATCTTATGCTTTTTTCCTGTATAAAAAAGCACACGTTCTGTAAACGTGGTCTTACCGGCATCAATATGAGCCATAATACCGATATTTCTAGTTTTCTCCAATGTGTACTCTCTTGCCATATATTTTAACCTTGTCATTCCCGCAAAAACAGGGATGTAATTATTTTAATTTATTATATAATTAATTCTATGAACAATATTTAAATATGCTTCACACATTTTATCATCATCTCCTGAATATTTTCTTTTTGTGAAGCCACACTTATTTCCAGCTCCAGTAGATGGATCTAAACTAAATCTCCAAACTATAAAATTTCCAACAATCTTTTCAGGCCATAATGGACAACCGGCCTCACAATAATTCCAATATTTTAAATCAGATTCAACTAAATTGTTAGTATTTTCTGTTAAAAACAATCTAGAAATTTCTTGAAAATCCTCTTTAGTGTTTTTTAATCTTAAAGATATTTTATAAATATTATCTAAATTTCCTGTATAGTTATCATATTTAGTATTATAATCTTTCAAAATTTCTTCAGTAATACTATCTTCTATATAATCTGGTCTAAGCCAGCTGTCTACAAAATTAATATTACTAACATCTGTTTTATTAAAGTCTATTTCTATATTTTCTTTAGTAATTTCATTTCCAAATTCTTTTTTACAAAATTCATCTATTTCTTCTTCAAATTGATCTCTACAATCAATATCTAAATAATCAATTTTTATATTCAACTCGTCAATAATGTAGCTTACACTATCCCCAAACTTCACAGCTATCTCAACTAAATTTCTCTCACTTCCATCTTTAGCTGACTCTTCATATACTGCTATATAACCTTCTTTTGTATTATTAAATACATAATTTAGTGTAATAGAAAATGGGCCAGGAACGCCCACTTCGTCTGATTTAATAATTGTAAACTCTTTAACCATAGTTTCATGGTCAACATTTCGTAATTCAACTATTAAATTATCTTCAAAAGCTAATGCTTCTCCCTCTATTTTTAATGGACTAGTGACTGTATCACCATTGTTTATATTAAAAACTTTAATATTATCATTACCTGTTTCAGTAGTTTCATTTTCATTTAAATCTGTATTTAAATCATGATTTAAATCAGTATTTCCTATTTCACTCGAATCAACTGCTGAATCAATATTTTTAACCTCTTTTTCTGTATTAGAACTACCATAGCTACAACCAGTAACCGTTAAACTAATTATTAAGATTAAAAATAAATTTTTCATATTTTCTATCTATCATTACGAGAAGTGAGTAAAACGAACTACGAAGTAATCCCGGGATTGCCACGCTTCGCTCGCAATGACGTAAATATTATCTCGCAAAGTGCGCAAAAGCCTTATTAGCTTCTGCCATCTTATGTACACTTTCTTTCTTTCTAATAGCTGATCCTTCTCCGTTGGATGCGTCTAGTATCTCCAATGCTAATTTCTTACTCATCGCCATACCTTTTCTTGCTGAAGCGGCTTCAGTCAACCATTTTGAGCCTAATGCAAAGCGTCTCTCACCTCTTACTTGGTAAGGAATTTGGTAATTTGCTCCACCAACTCTCTTTCCTCTTATTTCAACCAAGGGCATAATCCTTTTCATAGCCTTATTGAAAACATGTCTTGGATCTTGTTTAGTTTCTTTTTTCAAAACCTCAAAGGCACCATAGACTACTTTTTGAGCTATAGTTTTCTTGCCAGCCTTCATTATATAATTAATGAATTTAGCAATATTTATATCATTATATTTGATATCTCCTTGTATCTTTCTTTTTGGCGCTTGTTTTCCTCTCATAATATTTTAAAATTATTTTTTTTCTTTTTTAGCTCCGTACAAACTTCTTGATTGTTTTCTTCCTTCTACGCCCTGAGCATCATATACGCCTCTCACAACTTTATACCTGACACCAGGTAAATCTGGAGTTCTTCCACCTTTTACCAAAACAATTGAATGTTCTTGTAAGTTATGCCCCATTCCTGGAATATATGCAGTTACTTCCATTCCATTAGACAATCTAACTCTAGCAATCTTACGAAGAGCTGAATTAGGTTTCTTTGGAGTGGTTGTAGTCACCTTTAAACATACCCCCTGCTTAAAAGGAGATCCTTTTCTGATTTCTTTTCTTTTCCTATGAAGAGTATCCAAATTAGTTCGAAGGGCAATTGTAGTCTTCTTTTTTTTGATACTTTTTCTAGGCTTTCGAACCAATTGATTAATTGTTGGCATAATATTTTTTAAAAAAATAAACCCGAGAATTCGGGATGTGTATAACTAATAATATAGTAATAATTTATCAAACTATCATAAATAAGTCAAGAGACCCTACAAATTACAAATAATTTACAAATATACAAATACTTTATTACATATTTTTGCTGCATCAATATTAATATTATTGCTAATTTTATTATATTTTATTTGTATATTTGTATTGATTTGTAATTTATAGATATTAAAATCCAACTAAAAATCTAAATATAAAGAAAATTGGATAAAAAATTAAATCAATAAAACCAAAAAACAACAAAAATAAAATAATAATAAATCCATATCTCTCTAAATTATAATATTTTATTCTCCATTCAGTAGGTAAAAAAGTATACAAAACCTTTGATCCATCAAGAGGAGGTATGGGAATTAAATTAAAAAGCATTAAAACTAAATTAATAAAACAAACCAATAGGGACATTACAAAAATACTAACAATTATCGACCCACTCATTTGAGATAATAATAAATCATAATTTCCACTTAAAAAACCAGAAATTAAACTATTTTTAACTATAAAAGAAATAGGCAAAAATCGGGCTATTAATCCAAAAATTATAGCCATAATAAAATTTGATCCAGGACCGGCTAAGGCAACCTTTAAATCACCATATTTTGAATCATTTAAATTATTAGGATTATACGGCACTGGTTTGGCCCAACCAATCAAAAATGGAGCTTTTGTTATTATTAAAAGCAAAGGTAACGCTATCGAGCCAATTGGATCCAGGTGTTTAATAGGATTAAGACTAAGTCGACCCATATTCTTTGCAGTTGGATCTCCTAATTTATAAGCAGCCCATCCATGAGAATATTCATGTACTATGACCGAAAAAATAAGAACTATGATTGAAAATAATAATATTGGAAACATAATTAATTTTAAATATATAATTATTAAGATAATATTTATAAATATTATCAATTCAATAATATCACGACTTGCTTTTATTGGCAAAACCTGATAATATAATTTTTAGTTAATAAAATCATTATAACAGTTTTGCAAGCAACAGGATTTTTTCCTGTTTTCTATTACCTGTTATCTAATATACAAATATATGTCAAAGAAATGTGATTTATGCGGAAAAAGCTCCACTAAGGGCATCAAAAGATCTCACTCTAATATTAAAAATATTAAAAGACAAAATATTAATCTGCAATCAAAGAATATCGAAGGCGTTAAAACAAAAATTTGTTCTAAGTGTTTAAAGACTATGATCAAAAACTCATAAATATTCTAATATACTGAAAAGAAAAAAACTGAGCTTAAAAGTCCAGTTTTTTTTGTATATTTATCTTATAAAAGATTAGCATAATTATTAAATAATACAATACCATCCACCACCAAGCGAAATAATCTACCTCAACATAAGCATACGGAATATTTACCAAGAATTCTGTAACTATAATTATATATTTAAGCATTATGCCCACTGGAGCAAAGAATAGAATGCTTAAACTAGATATAATTAAACTCAAAACTAATGCTAACATTATCCCAACAAGTAAAAAAGGTAAAATCCAAATTATCAGTAAATTGCTTAAGGGAGAAATAATTGAAGCTCCAAAAAAATTATAGGCAATAATTGGTAAAGTTAAAATTTGAGCTGAAATTGTTAAAATAAAAATATCATTAATAATTTTTAAAAAGCTAAAAACTTTTCCAGGTTTTATTATTTTTTTTAAAACTTTTTCAAAAAAATCACTCATAAACGGATAAAAATATATTATCCCCAGGACCGCCAAGAAAGACAGTTGAAAACCAATATCATCTCGAAGTAATCTGGGATTAATTAATAATAAAATAACAGCTGTTAAAAATAATGAATTAGTAATTTTATTTAATCTACCAAGATTCAATGCCCAAAGAACCAAAAAACCCATAAAACCCGCTCGCATAGCTGAGGCTGGTAAACCAATTATAATGATATACAAAATCAAAATAAAAGTAGCGAGATAAAAAGCATGTTTCCTTTTGAGTCCAAAACCAATAAGAGTACTCATTAAGATGATAGAAATAATACCAATATGCATACCCGATATTGCCATAACATGACTAATACCAACTTTAGAAAAGTCATCTCGTAATTCGCTGGGTAAATTCTTTTTGTAACCAAGAAAAATAGCATTAGCAAGACCCGCCTCTGGTTCGTTCAAGCTTGAATTAATTTTATTCTGTAATAAATGCTTAAAACTAAATATTTTTTTATAAATTACTTCTTTCAAACTAAGACCCCGCTCCGTCTCTCGTAAGAGACTGGGGTAATAACAAACAGAATAAATATTGTATCTAGCTAAATACCTGTCATATGAAAAACTATTAAATTTTTCCGGCGCCTTCAACTCACAATTTATTTTTAATCTATCTCCATAATAATATGTCGGATAAATATTTGTACTAACTAAAATTTTCCCAGATACATCATAAGAGGCTGAGCCTCCAATTTGGAGGCTCAGCCTCTCTAGGGATTCAACACAAATTTCTAGTTTTTGATTATTACTTCTCACGTCAGGCTCATTACAAACGTAACCAAGAACTTCCATATTCTGACCATTATAATACCAAATTTTATCCGGTGAATTTGCTTGAATAGAAATAGAATATCTCCAAGCGCCTAAAAATAAAAATAAGCCCAAAAGGGCTATTAATCTTAATTTCTCATACTTCCAAAATAAAATAACTACAACTAAACAAGATACTAATAAACTAAACCATAAAATATCTTGTTTAATAATTTCATTAGATAAAAAAGAAACAATTCCAATTCCAAAAATAAAAAAAATCAAACAATACAAAAATACTTTTGATTTTATTAAAATCATTTTATTTTAATGCTTAATATTTTTATATCCCCTAACAACTTTCCACTTTCTACTAATCCCTAATCTTCCCCACCCAACCAAAGATCTCTTCTAGGTTTTTTGTTCTTTTTTATTTATTTCTTTGATTTTAGTTTGCTTTGGCATTATTTATTATTGTTATATTGTTCAATTGTTATATTGTTTCATCCCCCTCTCCCAGCCGGGAGAGGGTTGGGGTGAGGGGTAATGAAGGTTAAATTATGTTGTGATATTTTTCAACCTCACCTTATCCCTCTCCTGTCCAGGAGAGGGAAAACTATTAAAAATTTGTTATTATATATCAAAAATTAGGTTAACTTTAACCATTAACAATTTACCTTAATATCTGTGTAAAATTTATACACATTATGTAATTATTATAACATAATTTTTGGGGATAAAAAAACTCGGTTTATGAGAAACTGAGTTTTTTGAATATTTTAATGATTTTGATTGTTTTAATTGTTTTAAATATCCTAATACCTATGACCTACAACCTTTAATCTAAACTCTACTTCCTGATCCATTTCAAATATTCTTCTATAAATTTTTCTAAATCGCCGTCTAAAACCGCATCAATATTCTGAGTTTCATAATTTGTTCTATGGTCTTTAACCATTTTATAAGGTTGCATTACATACGATCTAATTTGCTTACCCCATTCCGCAATTTGTGCCTCCCCACGCATTTTTCTTTCTTGCTTTTCTTTGGTTTTAATTTGCTCGAGAAGTAATTTTGATTTTAATATTTTTATAGCTGTTTCTTTATTTTGGTGCTGTGATCTCTCTGTTTGACAAGTAACAGTAATATTACTTGGCTTATATACAATTCGTACAGCTGAATCGGTGGTATTTACGCTTTGACCGCCTGGTCCCGATGATTTATAAACATCAATTCTCAAATCTTCATCTTTTATTTTTATATCCTCTGTTTCTGGAAACTCTGGAATAACTTCTACTAGCGCAAAAGAAGTATGACGCATACTTTCGGCATCAAACGGCGAGATACGAACTAATCTATGAACACCGTTTTCACTTTTTAAATTTCCATAAACCCATCTACCTTTTATATTATAGGTAGCTGATTTTATACCAGCTTCATTTCCTATCGTTCTTTCAACTAGCTCCGCTTTCCAATCTTTTTTCTCAGCAAATCTCAAAAACATTCTTTCTAGTATTTGCGTCCAATCTTGAGCGTCAACTCCTCCAGTTCCTGCATGAATTGAAAGAATAACATTATTTATATCAAATTTTTCTGAAAACAAAACAAGAAATTCAAGTTTTTTAAATTTTTCGCCTAATTCTTTATATTTTTTATTTAATTCTTTTTCGAGTGTATTATCTTTCTCTTTTTGCGCTATAACTGTTAGTTCCTCCAACTCTCTTACTTCTTTACTCAAAACTTCCCATTCATTAATTTCTTTCTCAATCTCCTCGGCTTCTTTACTAATCAAAACTGCACTCTCTTGATCATTCCAAAAATCTTTTTTATTCATTTCTCTGTTTAAATCACGCAACTTACTTTTACTACCCTCGATATCAAGTATTTTTTGAGTATTCAAAATATTTTCTCTGAGTTCATCAATATTTTTAATTAAATTTTCCATTATTATCTAATTAAATTCTTCAAATCACCTGTTAACATTGATGGATCAAGCGAATTTAATAAATTTGCAGAACTTACTCCTTCTCCCAATAAATCATTGTACTGCCCTAGCACACCCTTAAGTAAAGGGGGTAGAAATATAATACTCAATATTATAGGCACTACTATTAACAAAATCTTTAAAAAACCACCAACACGAGCCCAAAATACATATTTTTTTATTCCCACTACCATCTCATGCATTTCTTTGGTTAATTTTAAATTTTCCTCAAGCATTTCTTCCATCGTGTTTCCTCGAGATTTTTTATCTCCATCTTTTCCGTATTCTTTTTTTAATATTATAGACATAAACTACGAATTACAAATAAAATACGAATAAACAAATAAGATTTTAAATAATTATTTCCAATTTGTATATTTGTAACAGATTTGTAATTTGTAATGTTATCTTATTTCACAATTTTTTACAAATTTTAATGCTTCTTTCTTCATGCTTTCTAAAACATCTATTTTATAAGGACTAAAATTTTCAAAATCAGAATTAACTAATTCTATATCTGATTTAAACTGTTGTAAAAACCATTTGTCTGCGCCGTTTATCATTTTTCCCATTAAAGAAATATCATTAATTTTTATAAGCTCTGGCACTATGGTTGTTCTAAACTCATAAGGTAAACTACTATTCATTATTATTTTAATACTTTTTTTTATTTTTTCCAAATCTACAGATATCCCAGTTACCTTAGAATAACTTTCTCCCGTGCCTTTAACATCCATCGCTATATAGTCAATATTTTTTTTATTTATCAAATTTTTAATCATTTCAGGATTAGTACCGTTTGTATCTAATTTTATTTTAAATCCTAAATCTCTTATTTTTTTTATAAATTCGGGCAAATTATGATGAATAGTTGGCTCTCCTCCTGTTATTACTATTCCCTCCAATTTACCAATACGATTTTTTAAGAAATCAAAAAGGTCATCCTCACTTATTTCTGAGTTGACCTCTTCGATCTCATCAATTAAAAACTTATTATTTCCGTTTTCAATTGAATCAATATTTTGATGCTCGTTAGACTTTTCGGGCCAGACAAGCATGGGATTATAACAATATTGGCAACGAAAGTTACAGCCTGTTGTAAATATTATTGCAGATAAATGTTCAGGATAATCTAATAAACTAAATTTTTGTAATCCACCAATTTTCATAAACTTTAATAAACGAAGCTTTCCTTTCACCTTCCTTGCTCTTTCTAATAATTAAGATATTTTAAACATAGTTCTAGACTTATGTTCAGCAGTTTTGGCATCATTCCATTGTTTAATAGGACGCAAATACCCATTTACACGACTATAAACTTCGCACTCTTGTCTTTTTGTTTTAATTGGACTCATATTTTTTATTTTTATTTTTTAAGTAAATGCTTAAAAAATAAATTTTATGTTAATAATTTTATTTAATAAATTTAAAATAAAAATCTTTTTATGCTAACGCTAAAATAATATCTCTTTCTAAATTTTTAATTTTTTTTACAACATTCTGTGTTAAAACTATTTTTTCCTCTTTTTTTTCTACAACTTTCTTTTCTTTTTCTTTTTCCTTATCTATATTTAAACTATTTTTCTCTTGCGTGGCAAGCTCCTCATCACAAATTGGACAATAATAATGCTCTCCTGCAATATATCCATGTTTTGGACAAATAGAAAAAGTTGGAGTAAGAGTAAAATAAGGTAAGTGATAATTATAAGTAATAGTTTTAACTAACTTTTTTACTGCTTCAGCCGAAGGCAAGGCCTCTCCAGCATATCCATGCAAAACTGTCCCTCCAGTATATTTAGTTTGCAAATCATCTTGTTCATCTAGAGCTGTAAACAAATCATCAGTATAATTAACTGGTAATTGAGTTGAATTGGTGTAATAAGGCGAGGCTTTTCCTGTATTTACTGCTTCAGTATTAGCGACAAGAATATCTGGATATTTTTCCAAATCAATATTAGAAAGTCTTCTGGTAGTGCCCTCAGCCGGAGTTGCTTCTAAATTATAAAGATTATTAGTACTATTTTGATAATCCATTATTTTTTCTCTCATAAAATCCATTATTTCCAATGCAAAAGCATGTCCCTTCTTTGAAGTAATATCTTCTTTGATTGAATCAAAATTTAACAAAGCTTCATTCATGCCAATCAAACCAATAGTAGAAAAATGATTTTGCCAATATTTTCCAAAACGATTTTTAATATTTTTTAAATAATGCATAGCATAAGGATAGAGACCATTATCAGTTAATTTTTCCAACACTTTTCTTTTAGTTTCTAGGCTTTCTCTAGCAATTTGCATTAAAGTTGATAATTTTTCAAAAAATTCTTTTTTATTTTTAGAAAGATATCCTATTCTTGGAAGATTAATAGTGACCACACCAATAGATCCAGTCAAAGGATTTGCTCCAAATAATCCACCACCGCGCTTTCTTAATTCTCGATTATCTAATCTAAGACGACAGCACATAGAACGAGCATCCTCTGGATTCATATCAGAATTTACAAAATTAGAAAAATAAGGAATGCCATATTTAGCAGTCATTTCAAAAACTTTCATAGAAACCTTAGAGTCCCAATCAAAATCTTTGGTAATATTATAAGTCGGAATTGGAAAAGTAAATACACGTCCCTTAGCATCACCATCCATCATACATTCGGCAAATGCTAAATTAATCATATCAATTTCTTTCTGAAAATCTTTATATTTTTTATTTTTAACTTTTCCACCAATTATCACATTTTCTTCTGCTACTGTTCCAGTTGGAATTAAATCCATAGTAATATTAGTAAAAGGAGTCTGAAAACCCACTCTTGTGGGAACATTAATGTTAAATAAAAATTCCTGCATTGCCTGTCTCACCTCTTTATAGGATAATTTGTCATAATAAATAAAAGGAGCTAAATATGTGTCAAAATTAGAAAATGCTTCAGCGCCTGCCACTTCACCCTGTAAAGTATAGAAAAAATTTATAATTTGACCCAAAGCCGTTCTAAGATGTTTCGGCGGTTTAGACTCAACTTTTCCACTTACTCCAGTAAAACCTTGAATTAACAAATCTTTTAAGTCCCATCCAGCGCAATATGGAGCTAAAAGCTGTAAATCATGAATATGCAAATCTCCATTTTTATGAGCATCACGAATATTTGCTGTATAAACTTTAGAAAGCCAATAATTAGAAGAAATAATAGAAGCTAAATGATTATTAAGTCCTTGAAGACTATAGCTCATATTAGAATTTTCTTTAACGCGCCAATCAGATTGCTTTAAATAGTTTTCCATAATATCAATTGAATTCACCATAGATTCCATTTCACGCAAACGAGCACGTTGATCTCTATAGAGTATATATGCTTTAGCAATTTTAATTCTTCTATTTTGAATTAAAACCTCTTCTATAACATCCTGCACCTCCTCAACGGCCGGAATACTTCGAGAATGAAATTTTTTCGACAAAGTTTTTATAACTTCTTTTGTTAAATCCTCTATTAAATCATTATCTATAACGCCAACGGCTTCAGCTGACTTATTTATAGCGCTAAAAATATTATTACGGTCAAAATCTGCAATTTCGCCAGATCTTTTTCTAATTTGAGTAATCATTTCTTGCATGAGTATTTTTGTTACAATTATTAGGATATATTATTTTATATAATCCTAAACATCCTAACTATCTTAATAATCCTATTTTTTACTTTTTCTACTTTTTAATAATTTATTAAGTTCTCTTCTGAATTCCTGAGCATCCTTGAATGATTCATAGACTGAAGCAAAACGGATATAGGCTATTTGATCTGTTTTTTTGAGATGCTTCATGATAATATGACCCACCTGACTCGTGGTTACTTCATTTTTTCTAATTCTCTGTATATCTCTTTCTATAGAGTGAATTAATATTTTAAATTTATCATCTGTTATGGGTCTTTTTTCCAAGGACCTCCTTAGTCCTTTGACAAGCTTCTCTCTGTCATACGATTCCTTATTGCCATCACGCTTCACTACCATGAGTTCTAATATTTCTAATTCTTCGTAGGTAGAAAACCTAAAACCACATTTCAAACACTCTCTTCTTCTTCGGATTGAGAGACCGTCTGTAGCCGCTCTAGAATCAACCACTTTTGTATCCAGAAAATAACATATAGGACATTTCATAATTTGTATAACGCTAATTTATATTCCCAATAAAAAAACACCTACATTTCACTTAACTAAGCTTTCAACCCTTTAAAGGTTCAATTGAGGTGTTTATGTTACAATATTTAATATTTCCTATATAACCATATTTTGTGTCTACTTTTCTTCTTTGACCACTACATATTGTATCTACTTATAGTATAGCATATGTCATATTCTAGTCAAGATATGTAATATTCCCTAATTTTAGTTGAAACGAGTAAACAATCTTTTATATATTGAGTCAATGAGTAGCTAATAAAAAAAATTGCTGTGGATAAGTGGATAAGATTTAAAAAAACACCCTAACGGATGTTTTTTGATAATTTACTAAAAAATTAATTTGCATGTCCCGCATTTGTAGTGGCGGGTCGCTGTAGGCGATAACTTTACATCATCTTCTTCCGAATAAAAGCTGGGATTCCTAACTCATCCTCTTCTTCCGTAGACTCGCTTTCCTCCCCTTTCATTTTAGCAGGCTCTGCTTGGGCTACTTTTAAGGGAGATATCTTTGATTTCTTTTTCTCTGCTTGAACTCTCTCTTCTTCTTTTTGCTCTTCTTCAATGAATGAACTTGGAGTGTAGGATTTTTCAACTTCAACCTGTTGTCTAACTTCAGAGCCAATCCTTCCGTCAAAACCAGTAGCAACTACTGTTATTTTAATCTCATCTTTCATTTTATCATTTACCACAGCGCCAAAAATTACTTTAGCCTCATCATCAGCAGAAGCAGTAATTACTTTAGCCGCTTCATTAACCTCATTCATGCCAAGACCAGGACCACCAGTTATTGTAAATACCACCCCCTTTGCTCCTTCGATGCTCATATCAAGAAGAGGGGAGCTAATAGCAGCTTTAGCTGCTTCAACTGCCTTATTCTCTCCAGTCGCTTGACCAATGCCCATAAGAGCTGAACCAGCATTACTCATAACAGCTTTCACATCAGCAAAATCTGCATTTACAATTCCAGGAATTGTAATTATCTCGGCAATTCCTTGAACACCTTGCTTTAATACATCATCAGCAATTGTAAAAGCTTCTAGCAAAGAAGTTTTTTTATCAATCACCTGAAGAAGCTTATCATTTGAAATAGTAATAATTGTGTCCACTTTATCAGCTAACTCCGCCAAGCCTCTTTCAGAAATACTTCTTCTGTGCCCACCTTCAAAATTAAATGGCTTAGTAACAACTGCTACAGTCAAAGCTCCTAGGTCTCTAGCAATTTCAGCAATTATAGGCGAGGCTCCTGTACCTGTACCTCCACCTAAACCACATGTAACAAAAACCATATCAGAATCTTTTAGTGCATCTCTTATATCGTTTTGTGACTCCTCTGCAGCTTGTTTGCCAAGCTCAGGATTCATACCAGCACCTAAGCCCCTGGTAACTGACTTACCAATGTGAAGCTTCTTACTGGCTTTGTTGTAATGCAAAGCTTGAACATCTGTGTTAATGGCTATAAACTCAACCCCTTTTATACCAGAATCAACCATTCTATTTAACGCTGCTCCTCCTCCTCCTCCAACACCTACAACTTTTATTTTTGCAAATGTCTCTGCTATTGGTTTTACCTCTGCCATATGTTTATTACCTTAATTTAATAGTATTTTATTATATATAAATATACTATTATTTTAAATCAAAACAAATATTTTAGCAAGTGCAGGTGTATAACAATTGTGTACAACTTTCAAAACAAAAAATTATTAAATAAAAATGGTTAAAACAGTCATGGGGTCTGGGGTGGAAGTTAGCGCCCCTGCTAGACGCAATTAGCTAACAATTGGCGCCATAGCTAATCTGGAACCCCAGGGGTTTTTGTTACTTTTTGGCCTCAAAAAGTAAACCCGCGGTAGCGACTCTCACCAATATCAATAATTCATATACTTACGTATCTATCCTGGATCCCGGATCTCCGTCCCGAAGCCTCGGGACTCCGTCCGGGAAGACAAAAAAGGAGAAACAAAAAAAACTTCGGTTATAATACCGAAGTTTTTTGTAAAATATTTTAAAATATAATTATGGAATCAAAGATGAAAACCATTTCTTAATACCAGATACCGTCTTATCAACGACTTCTCCGCCTGGCCAATTAATATTAAATTTCTTTTTTTGCTTGGATAACTGATTGCCCCAAATAACTAAACCTAAGGAAGTTAAAAAGTCTAAACTATTTACCTTGTCAATCAAAGTATCGACGTTTCGACTGGTGCCAAGAGTTACGGGCAATCTAAGACTCTTCTTTACGGTATCAACTAAATCATTTAACTTAGCTCCTCCACCGGCCAAAAATACTCCGGCTGGAAGCATACCAGACCTCTCTATCTTTTTAAAATCATTATCTACTTTTTCGAAAATCTCCTCGACTCTCGCTTCTATTATTTCTGCTATATATTTTCTAGATGTGCTTTCTAGTTTATCATCCACTTCCTCTTCTTTGGCAATCTCAGTTAAATCAACCTCATCTTTCTTGGTAAAATTCTCTGGCTTTGAGCTTCCATATTGCAACTTGATTCTTTCTGCAAGGTTAATTGGACAACGAAGGCCAATGGCAACATCAGATGTTATATGCTCTGAACCAATTGGTATCACTGATACATGCAAAAGCTCTCCTTCTTCGAATACTGCCAAACTAGTAGTAGAGGCACCTATATTTATTACGGAAACACCTAAATCCTTTTGTTTTGATCCAATTATAGCCTCAGCTACAGCCAATGGAGCTAATACTAAATCCTCTATGTCTAAACCTGTTCTATATATTGCTTTTGTTAGATTTTTTATTTGACTTGATAAACCCTGAATAATAAGAGTTTCTACTTCCAATCTAACCCCTGTCATACCAATAGGGTCTTTAATATCCTCTTGATTATCAACTGTATATTTAATTGGAATTACATGAAGTATTTCATAATTAGGTGGCACAGACAAGGCTCTAGCGGCCTCAATAGCTCTCTCAATATCATCTTCGTTTATCTCACCATCACTCTTGCTAACAGCTACCACACCCTTACTTCTTTCGCATTTAATGTGCAGATCGTTAATACTAACCCAAACACTATTTATTGGCACACCAACTAGCCTCTCAGCCTTTTCAAGACAAGCCGAAATAGAAGATGTAGCATCTTCTATGCTTTTTACTATACCCCTACTAATTCCTTTCGAAGGCACAGATACAGCTCCAATAATTTGTAATTTATCGTTCTCACCTTCATTATTTCTTTGCCCTACAACTAATCTAATCTCAGTTGATCCTATGTCCAGTCCAGCTATAATATTATCTTTCATATTATGATACTAATACACGAATTTTAATGCGAATAACGCGAATCGTGAATTTACTAATTACTTATAATACTATTATACAAAATATTTTGATTTATGCCAAGATTAAATCATGTTTAAATACCAATTTACTATAATATCACCCCAAAACAATGCTACAAGCGTTGAAATAGACAAGAATACACCAAATGGAACCTCTGAGCTCCATTTTCTTTTTTTAAACAATATTAAAAATACACCAATAATTGACCCAGAAAAATAAGACAACATCAAAGCTAAAATTAATAAATCCAATCTTCCCAAAGCTACACCCATAAGTAATCCGAGTCTAATATCTCCCCCGCCAATCCATCTTCCTTTTGACACAATAAACTGCGCCAAGAAAAATCCCCCTCCCACAAATCCAGCCACGAGCATACCCAACCAAGGAAATCCAAGAAATAAATTTATGATAAAAAATATAATTATTGCCGGTAAAGTAACAATATCCAAAATCATGTACCACCTAAGGTCGTACACAAAAATTATTATCA
>CAZTIC010000006.1:0-36531 GCA_964613625.1 uncultured Gammaproteobacteria bacterium
TTGATACAAATGGACCAAAATATGTTCCTTTTTTGTCTATGGTTCTAGTTTTAAATACTCTTGGAAATTCATCTTCAGTTGATATCTTGATGTAGGAATGTCTTTTATCATCACGAAGCATGATGTTGTAGTTCGGTTGGTGTTTTTTTATTAGGTTTGATTCAAGTAGTAGAGCTTCGATCTCTGAATCAGTTTCTATGTATTTAATATTTTTAATAACTTTTCGCATAGCGAATTTAATTGGACTGTGGTTTGTGCTTTTTTGCCAATAAGAAGAAACGCGATCTTTGAGATTGGCTGCTTTTCCAATATATATAATCTCGCTTTTGTTATTTATAAATTGATAACAACCAGGAGTTTTTGGGATGTTTAATTTTTTTATTTTTTCTAAATTCATGTATATGTAATATTAAGAGTGTTAATATTTTATAGCATTTGTAAACAAAAAACAACCTATAGTAGATTGTTTTTTTTGAAATAATAATTTTTTTATTTTATTCTTTATTGATTGCTTGTACTGGGCAGCTTTCTATTGCTTTACTGATGCAGTCTGATGCAGTGCCAGTAAATTGAGCCTTGGCGCCCTTCACTCTAAAGCTATCAGGGCAAACAGCAGCGCAAGTTCCGCAACCAATACATTTATCTTGATCAACACTAGCTTTCATATTTTTGTTTATTTTAATAATTTATTTATTTCTGTAACTAATTTTTTTGGTGTAATTTGTGATTTAAGGTAATAACAGGTAGCACCGCATTTTTTGGCTTTTTTTATTTCTTTATCTTGGGCGCTATTAGATAGTATTATAATGGGTACATTTTCTCCATTTTTCATTTTCCTTATTTTTTTTATTGCTGTATAGCCATTCATGGCGGGCATCACCATGTCCATGATTATCACGTCAAAATTATCTTTGGTAGCTAGCTTGAGTCCCCAAGCGCCATTTTTGGCAACTTGGACCTGGAAGCCGTCTTTTTCTAGTCGCATTTCGTACATTTCAATAATTGTTTCTTCATCCTCTATTAATAATACTTTTTTACCATCTCCTTTTTTCTTTTTCTTCTTTACTGTTTTTTTCTTTTTTACTTTATTGTTTGAGTTACTTTTTTCATCAATTTTTTCACCTTTTAGTATCTTGTTTGTAGTTTCTAGGAGTTGGGTAGGGGTGAGATTAGCTTTAAGTAAGTATCCATCAGCCCCAGCTTTTATTCCTTTATCTATTTCTCCGTTTTGTGCCAGGTTTGATAGTATAAAAATTTTAATGTGTTTTGTGCTGTCGTCATTTTTCAGAGTTTTTAGAACTTGATATCCATCAACGTTTGGCATTACTAGGTCTACGAATATCAAATCAGGCATTTCTTTTTGTGCCAGTTCTATACCTTCTCTACCATCGCCAGCAACCAAGACATTAAAGCCTTCTTTTTCGAATTTAATTTTATACATTTCTGCAAGAAATATTTCATCTTCGATTATTAGGATTTTTTTAGACATATAAATAAATTATTTCTTTTTATAAATTGGCAACAAGAAGCAAAATTTACTTCCTCTGTTCACTCCATTGCTTTCTGCCCATACTTTACCTTTGTGATATTTTATCATTTGGTCGGCAACATACAAGCCTAGGCCAGTTCCCTCTGTATGAACAACGCTCGTACCCGACCCTCTGGAGAATTTTTTGAATAAATTTGGTAAATCAGTTGGACTAATACCCATTCCGCTATCTGATACACAGAAATCGATATTCTTTTTATTGAGTTTTAGTGTAACAGTTATTGTTCCTTTTTTAGTGTATTTAATAGCGTTGTCTATTAGATTCATTACAACTTGTCTTAATTTTTCTTCGTCCATTTTTACTTTTGGTAATTTCTTGGCAGGTTTTTTGTAGATTAATTTAAGGCCTTTTTTCTTGGCATATTGCGAGAGTTCATCCATAACACTATCAACTAATTTTTCAAAATGCATTATTTCATAGTTGAATTGCAGTCGTCCAGATTCTATTCTAGAAATATTTAGAAGGTTCTCAACTAATTGAATAAGACGTTCATTGGATTCATATACTTTTTCAAGGGATTCTTGTTTCGCTATATCAAGCTCTCCAAAATTTCCTTCTAGGATCATAGATATATAACCCTTGATGACGGTAAGGGGAGTTCGAAGTTGGTGAGAAGCAATAGAAATAAATTCACTTTTCGCCTTGTCTAATTGTTTTAGTTTTACGTTAGCTGATTTTAGTTCCTTAGTTCTTTTTTCTACTTCTCTTTTGAGTTTTAGATTAAAGTTTAAGGTCTCTTTGTAGAGGGTGGCATTTTCAATAGCAATGGCGGCCTGCGAATTAACTACATTCAAAACTTTCAAATCCTCTTCATTATACATATCACCTGATTCTTTTTGTCCAAGGGCAATCAATCCAATAGTTTTGTCGTTTACATTTAGCGGTGCTAGAATTTCAATTTTTAAAGATGTTAATAAATCAATAGTTGATTTAGTATTTCTATTATAATGTTTATTTTTTACATCTTCAGTAATAATATTTTTATTTTGAGATATAAACATTTTGTGCAATTTGTCATTTCCAGGAAATCTTTTTCGTCCCTTGGTGTCAACTCCTCGATTATATTCTAGAGTATATATTTTTGTTTTAGAGCTATAGGTAAGTACTCCAAAAGATTTGAAATGAAAAGCATCTGTAAGAGTTTCATGAATAAATTGATAGATAGTGTTTATTTCTAGAGTAGTTCGGAGCTTATTGCTAATTTCGGTGATTACTTTTCCGCTGTCATAAAGAGATGAGAAGAAGTATTTATTAGATAAACGATAAAAATAATTTTTTAATATTGGATATGAAGAAATGCTTAATACTAAAATCAAAACATCAGCCCAGTTTAAAAAAGAGGTTAGATAAATGATAAAAATATATTTAATTCCAATTACTGGAATTAATATAGTAGTAATTGATAATATAAGTACAGTGTATTTTCGCATTACTAATTTAACGTCCATTAATCTATACGCTATAATTGAGTATCCTATTATTCCAAGGAATATAAATATAAAAATAAATCCAAGAGGATAAAATTCTATCCCATAGTTTACTAAAAAGTCGGAGGCTGCAAAAGTGTAGAAAACCATTGCCCATAAGAAATATTTTATTTGATTGAACTTGTGAGTATTAGTTTTTTTGTCGTAAAGGGATATAATGAGCGAGTATAATATTCTAAACAAAAGAGAGGTTAAAAATATTAAATAAATAAAATGAAAAAAGTTAGCCTTTGGATAAAAACCCCAATAATAAATAAAATACCCATCAATTAAATAATTAGTAAAAAATAAAATGAAATAAAGTGCGATAGTGAAAGAGTAGGACAAGTAAAGAATAATTTTGTCCATTTTATTTTTTTGATCTAGAAAATAATAAGAAAAATGAAAAAATGTAGTAGGTATTAAAATAATTCCAGCATAACCGACTTTAACTAGGATACTGGCTAGCTCTTCGCTTTGCGTATTAAATAAAATAAACCAGCTAAATTGCCACCAAAAAGTACTAAGACAGACTAAAAAAAATGTAAGATTTATCTTAGATTTTTTATTTTTTGAGAAAATAAAAACCCCCAGTAGCAAAAACAATAAAGCACTAACTAATGGGGGTATAGAATGTGAGTTAAAAAATTCCATATTTTATTTTTTATTTTTTTCGTATTCTTTGGCAGCCATCAGGAGGTCTTCCGGAATCTTAATAAATTTATGGGTTTCAAGATGGCAAAACGCAAGTTTTTGTTCACCTTTTGCAATTAAATCTCCAGATTTTTTATTAATAATCTTAACCAGAAGTGTGAGTGAACATTTTCCGAATTTGGCGGTGTTGATTTTAATCACCAGATCATCGGAAAAGTAAGACGGTTTGACAAGTTTCATTTGAGCATCACAAGTGACAATCATAATTAACTGTGAAAACAGTTGCTCAAATGCGTTAACATCAGATGGAAAAAGATTCATTAGAAATAATTCTCGAGCTACTCCAAACCATTCAAAGTAGCTCGTCCAATAAACGTTTCCTTCCATGTTAGTCGGGCCAACAGTTACTTTTAATGTGTATTCGAAAGTTTTCATTAATTACCTCCTTTAATAACATTATAACAAATTTTGGTTTTTTATGGAATTTTTAATTTACATTTGTTAAAGATCGTTTTAAAAACTAATTAAATTTCAAAAATAACTTTGATACTTAGTTAGTGTTTAAAGAGTGGCAGGGGGAATTAATTTAATAATTCCCCTGCTTTCTGGGATGTTTTTATGCTATACCCATCTTTTTGGTCATGTAACTGGCCGAATAAATGGTGAAAATTATTGTGCGGGCGATCCCAGTTTTTAAATCTTTTTTAAAACCTTCTATCACATCTTTTAACGTCATTTTTATCTGGATATGTGTGATCATTGTCCCACCTCATATTAAAGATTATTATTGTTTTTTTGTTTTAAAATTTTCAATTTAAATTTAAAATATTTTAAATCTATATAAAAATTCTAATAAAAAACTAACATTAAGATGTTAGTTTTTTTTATTTAAACATAATTGTATAATAGGGTATATCTTATTTTTGTTTTTAACTCCTTGCATATAAAAGTGTTATTCTCACTAACACTTTTACAATAGCTTATATTAGTAATTTTGTCAAGTATTTTTATTGAAATAATTTGTAATAGCTATATTTAGCTAATATTAAGTAAATTTTATAAAAATCTAAGATTTTTATATTTGTTGCGAATGAGCTGGAGTCTGATTGTTTTTTTTGATGTAAGTTGTCTTAGTCTAACTCCTTTTATCCTTAAAAATAAAAAAAGTTCTACTTCAAGCCAGTCAAGAATTGGCAATACCTATAATAGGTTTCTTCGTAGTTGAAGAATTATTTTTTGATCAAACGAGACAGAGTTTCCGATTTGTAAGTTCAAAAAATAAATTTGCCCTTTTGTCTCTCATCTTAGGACCACGGTCCTTTTGATATAACGAGAACAAAATATATTTTAATCCAAAACTTGTACTGGCTCAAAGTAGAACTCTATTAATATAGTAGCATATTATTTAAAATCTTCCATATTGAATTATTTTGAAATAATCGCTATAATAATTTTATAAATAACTATTTTAAATATCCCGAGCACTTGGGATAATTTTGTGAACTTATATTATGAAAAAAACAGAGGAAAAAATCAAAACAATCACTGAAATGATTAAGGAAACTAGTCCTATCATTAAAAAACCTAGTAAAATAAAAATTATTTTAAAATTTTCTATATATTTATTAATATTTTTTGTTGTAGCATTTTTGGTTTTTTCTACCAAGGCTATGATTAGTAATGACACTGGTGAGTCTTGGATTAGTCGACTGCCCATTATTGGCAGTTTGAAGCATCTAGCTGAAAGCGCTGATAAGAATTTAAAAGGAGAAGATAGTGATAGAATGAATATCTTGCTTCTCGGCATGGGAGGAATAAATCATGAAGGTGGTTATCTGACAGATACGATCATATTGGTAAGTCTTGAGCCTTCAACAAAGAAAGTAGCAATGATGTCTATACCAAGAGATATGAGCATACCAGTGGTTGGTTTGGGATGGCCAAAAATTAACTCTATTAATGCTTATGCTGAGGCTGATAGCGAGGGAAGCGGTGGATTGGCCATATCACAAGCTATAAGTGATGTTCTGGATATACCTATCGATTATTATGCTCGAGTTGATTTCGCTGGTTTTGTAAATATAGTAGATGAGTTGGGTGGCGTGAATGTGTATGTAGATAATACGTTAGAAGATAGAACTTATCCAATTATGGGCGAAGAAGAAAACGAAGATTATGAAGCTCGTTTTGAGCATTTATACATAGAAGAGGGTTGGCAAAAGATGAGTGGTAGCTTGGCTTTGAAATACGCTCGTTCTCGTCATGCCTATGGCATAGAAGGGTCAGATTTTGCTAGAGCCAAGAGACAGCAAAAAATAATTATGGCCGTAAAAGATAAATTGATGAGTAAATTTATTTTATTCAAACCGACTGTTATTACCAATATAATTAATGAAGTCCAAGAGCATCTAAGCACCAATTTAAAAATATGGGAAGTCATAAAGCTCTATAATATGTTTAAGGACGTGGCTCAGGAAGATATAGTTAATAAAGTGTTGGATAATGGCCCTAATGGACTCCTTCGGGATATGATTACAGAGGAAGGTGCCTACGTACTTACACCCGCTAGCGGAGATTTTGCTGAAATTCAGTATTTAGTTAATAATATTTTTGATAATGCTCCAAAAGAGACAAAAACTAAAGTAGTAGTTGAAAAATCAACTGTTGAGGTGCGAAATGGTACTTGGATTAATGGTTTAGCTAGCCAAATGGCTGTAGATTTAGAGAAATATGGCTTTGATGTCATAAGAATAGGAAATAGCAGTAGACAAAATTTTCAAAAGTCTGTAGTATATGATCTAAGCTATGGAGAGAAAATTGACTCGTTAACTGTGCTCAAAGAAAGAACTGGAGCCAATGTAGCCTTCAATTTACCTGATTGGTTAATAGAAGATATCAAGCAAGAATTAATTAACGAAACTAATCCAGAGCAACCTGATTTTATACTAATACTTGGACAGGACGCAGACGAGACAGAGTCAGGAGTTGAGAATAGCGAATTGTAGAATTTATCAATTTTAAACTCTGAAAAATAAAAAAATATGGAAAAGAAGACAAAGGACAATTTACCGTTAATAGTAATTTTTGGACGTACGAATGTTGGGAAGTCTACTCTTTTTAATTGTTTAATAGAAAAACAACAAGCTATTATTTCAGATATTGAAGGCACTACTAGAGATAGTAATATTGGAAGGTTTGGATGGCGAGATAAAGAATTTGAACTCATAGATACGGGTGGTATTATGGATCTAAAATTTTTGACAGACAAAGGTAAAAATGTAGATCAGATTGATGAAAAAGTTCAAATACAAGCCCGTGATTATTTAAAGAGAGCTGATTTTATTTTATTTTTGGTAGATACTCGAGCCGGAATACTACCACAGGACAATCAAATGGCTTTGTTTTTGAAAAAACGAAAAGAATTATTAAAAAAGACATTACTTGTAGCTAATAAAGCTGATAGTCCAAAGTTGAGAAATGAGGTTTTTGAATTTAATAAATTAAATATTGGCGAACCACTTCCTGTTTCTGCGACTAATGGCTCTGGTACTGGGGATTTACTTGATATAGTTATCGAAAGGACGGCAGATTATTTGCCCAGTAAAAAAGATGTTTCTAGAGTTAATACTCTGAAAATAAGTGAAAAGGAAAACAAAAATTTTGTCTTTTTGCATGGCTTCAAGAGAACTAAAAAAGTTATTGATCCCCTGGAATGGCTGAATAAGGAATTGGATAATAAAGAAAATTTTTATGAAGAGCTTCCTAGTCCAAGTGCGCCTGATCTAAAGGAGCAGATGCAATATGTCTTGGATAACGCAGTTATAGACAAGAATACTACTATCATAACTCATTCTTTGGGAAGCATTTTAGCACTTAAGCTACTAGAGCAAAATAATTTTAAAATAAAAAGATTAATAATGATAGCGCCTTCAATGCAGACGCTTAAATTTGTAGATGAAAAGATTAGGGAAGAAATAAAAGATTATGGTGATGGCAAATATAATTTTAGAAAAATAAGAAAACTTGTTGATGAAGTAATTATCTTTCAAGATATTAAAGATCCTATTGTTCTTCCAGAGGACGCAGAGAGTCTTACAAAAAATTTAAATGCAGACCTTGTTAAAATGGAAGCACCAGTTAAGCATTTCAATTGCAAAGAATGTGATGATGTTTTGAAGAAAATAGAACAACACATAACTGGAGAGGATGATATAAAAGTATGTATATTGGGTCAGCCAAATGTTGGTAAGTCTAGTCTCTTGAATAAAATTTTGGGATATGAGCGAGTAATTGTAAGTGATGTGGCTCACACTACCAGAGAGCCACAAGATACAGAAACTGAGTACAAAGGTAATAAGATAACCTTGATTGATACTGCCGGTATTAGTAAAAGAGGAACCAAGACTAAGGGATTGCAAAAATATGGCATTGAGAAGTCATTAAAAGCTTTGAAAAAGTCTGATATAGCCATATTAGTTGTTGATGTTAATAAAACCTTAACCCATCAAGATCAAAAAATAGTTCAGGAAATAGTAGATAGAAAAAAGAGTTTTATTGTCGTTGCTAATAAATGGGACTTGGTAGAAGAGAGAGATGTTAAAGTGCACAAAGAATATATTTATGGAAAATTGCCTTTTTGTAAATGGGCAGAGATTCACTTCACTTCAGCTTTGTCAGGGTCAAAAGTTGATAAAATTATGGACTTGGTTTTGGAATTGTATAATGAGAGAAAAATAAGAGTAAGTGACACAGTTTTGAGTGCATTTATGAAGAGGTTAATTCAAATGCATAAACCATCTCGAGGCAAGGGAACAGTGAAGCCAAGAATATTTAGCTTTAAACAACTTGATATAGATCCTCCTTATTTTGAAATAAGAATTGGATCAAAAGATGACTTACATTTTTCTTATTTAAATTATATTGAAAATAGACTCCGAGAAAAGTTTGGTTTCAAAGGTACTCCAATTGCAATGTATGTTCGAAAGAATAAGCAGATACACGGAAAGCATGGTAACTAATTTTGAATTATGAATATAATTGTAGGCTTGGGCAATCCAGGTGAAAAATATAAAAGTACTCGCCATAATGTTGGATTTATGATAGTTGATAATGTGGTTGAAAAATTGGGATTGTCTTGGGAGATGAATAAGAAATTTAATTCTTTTATATGTAAAGATGGTGATACGATTTATGTGAAACCACAGATGTTTATGAATAATTCTGGACAAGCTGTTCAGGCTGTGATGAGTTATTATAAATTACTTCCTAAAAAATTAGGTTTTATAAATAAAAAAGACTGTGATTTAAGTGAGATACTTACTGTGATACATGATGATATTGATATTGAATTTAGCAAGACAAAGAATTCTGATAATTCAAGAAGTGGTGGTCATAATGGTGTTCAGTCTGTAATTAATTATCTCAAAACTAAACAGTTTAAGAGAATTAGAATTGGTGTGAAGACTGAGATGTTATCTAAAATGCCAGCTGATAAATTTGTTTTACAGAGGTTTAGTGAGGAGGAGTTAGTGAGGGTGCGGGAAGTGATAAATGGTATTGTTTTATAGTTTTAGAGAAAATAAAGAGTCCTGTATTTTAATAGAATATAGGACTCTTTATTTATGAAATATATATAATATTCAAAATAGTGTCTAGGAGCCGGGAGATAACTCCCATTTGAGTTTCTAGCCACACCAGGAGGGGCGGTATGACCTTCGACTACTCCTAGACAAAATTTTGAACACTATGAAAATGTGTTATTATTAATTTATAACTTTTCAAATTATAAAAAAAACATTATTTTAAATAATGTACAATTTTCTACTTACCATCTGGGACATTGGCGCATAAATAGTCAAGGAGGAAGTCCACTTATGGCACCAAAGCCTTTCAGGCAAGTAGAAAGCTAAACATTATTGAATTTAAAACGTTATAATATATTAACATAAATGATTTTTTTGTCAATATTTACTTAACTTTAAGCAAAAAATACTTAAATTTATAATTTTTTATGGAGGATTTAAAATATTGGGTAGCATTAAATAATTTTTCTAAATTTGGTGCAGTTCGATTTAATAGAATAAAAAAATATTTTGAAAACATAGAGGAGGCATTTAAAGCTCCGTGTGATGAGCTTGTTAAAGCAGGTATAGAAGAAAACGTTGCTAGAGAGTTTACAATCAAGAGAAATGAAATAAATCCGGAAAAATTATTAGAAGATTTGGTGCGAGAAAATATCAAGGTTTTGATTATAGATGACAAAAAATATTCTTGTCTTCTCAAAGAAATATACAATCCGCCCTGGCTTCTTTATTATAGAGGTAATATTGATACTAATAATGATTTTACTTTTGGCGTAGTTGGGACTAGGAAAGTATCTAGCTATGGCAAGCAAGTCGCTGAGAGTATAGTTCGAGACTTGGTGAGTAATAATCTGACAATTGTAAGTGGGTTAGCTTTAGGAGTTGATGCAATTGCGCACGAGATTACTGTAGATAACGGTGGCAAAACTATTGCTGTTCTTGGTACAGGCTTGGATCGACAAAGCATATATCCTGCAGCTAATAGATATTTGGTAGATAAAATAATATTATCAGGAGGAGGAATAATTTCTGAATTTCCTCTTGGTACTCAGCCTCTCAGACATAATTTTCCGCTTCGCAATAGGATAATATCAGGTTTATCGCTTGGGGTATTGGTAATAGAAGCAGGCGAGAGGTCTGGAGCTTTGATTACGGCTGATTTGGCCTTGGAGCAGAACAGAGAGGTGTTTGCAGTACCTGGAAGTATTTATTCCAACGTATCCAAGGGTCCAAACAAAATTATAAAATTTGGTGCTAAAGTGGCTACGTGCGGTGAGGATATTGTCGAGGCACTTAATTTAGCTCAAGCAACTTCGTATATTGAGAGCAAAAAAATAATTCCAGAATCTCAGGAAGAAGAAAAAATAATTACTCATTTATCACACGAACCGATTCACATCAATGACCTGGTTCGCTTAGCAAAACTTGACACATCGGTCATAAATAGTACACTGACAATAATGGAGATGAAGGGAATGGTAAGAAACATGGGAAGTATGATGTATGTGCTAGCGCGATAGCGCTAGAATTTTAAATTAGAAATTAATAATTCAATATGAACTTAGTTATAGTAGAGTCGCCGACAAAGGCGAAGACAATTACAAAATTTTTGGGTAAAGATTACAAAATTGAGTCTTCTTTTGGGCATGTCCGTGATTTACCAAAATCAAAAATGGGTGTTGATACTGAAAATGATTTTGAGCCAGTGTATGAAGTACCAGATAGAGCTAAAAAGAATTTAACTGCCTTGAAAAAATTGGCAGCCAAAGCTGACAGAATAATACTCGCGACTGATGAAGACCGTGAAGGAGAAGCTATCGCTTGGCATTTAGCAGAGGCGCTCAAAATAAAAAAAGATAAAGCTGAAAGAATAGTGTTTCATGAGATTACAAAAGATGCGATATTGCACGCTATGGAAAGCCCAAGAAAATTATATATGGATTTAGTTGATGCCCAGCAAGCTAGACGAATACTTGATCGTTTGGTTGGTTACGAGTTGTCTCCATTTCTTTGGAGTAAGGTAGCTAGGGGCCTGTCAGCTGGTCGTGTGCAGAGTGTAGCTGTTCGACTTATCGTAGAAAGAGAAAGGGAAATACAGGCTTTTAAGCCAGATGAGTATTGGAGTATTGAAGGAATATTTAATAATAAAGAAAAGAGCGAGATTCGAACTAAATTAAACAAGATAGATGGTGAGGTTGTTGGTAAGCTGGGAATTAAAAATGAAAAACAAGCTAAAGATATTTTGAAAGATCTAAAAGGAGCTAATTACTCTGTGAGTAATGTAAAAAGTAGAGAGACCAAAAAGAAACCACCAAGGCCATTTACAACAAGCACATTACAACAAACTGCCAATAGATTTTTTGGTTTTTCTGCCAAGCAAACTATGATGTTGGCGCAGAGGTTGTATGAGGTGGGATATATTACCTACATGAGAACTGATTCAGTTAATTTGTCTGATAAATTTATTAATGATACTGAAAAATATCTAAAAGATAATCTCAGTGATAAATATTCTAATGTAACAAGACATAAAACTAAATCAAAAGGAGCTCAAGAAGCTCACGAAGCGATTCGTCCGACAGAAACAACACGTGACCCAGAAAGTATCAATGGTAAGATTGATGAAAAACAATTCAAACTATATCAATTAATTTGGCAGAGATCTGTTGCTAGTCAAATGAGCGAAGCTATTTTTGATGCAAGCACTATTGATATTCTTCATGAAAAGGAAAAATATGAACTTAGGGCTAACGGCCAAGTGATGAAATTTGACGGTTATTTAAATATTTATCCAGAGAAGAGCAAAGAGCTTGATTTACCAAAGGTGGAGAAGGGAGAAAAGGTAGATTTAGAAAAAATAATCGACGAACAACATTTTACAAAGCCACCAGCAAGGTATTCTGATGCAGGTTTGGTTAAGGAAATGGAAAAACATGGTATTGGAAGACCTTCTACTTATGCCCCTACTATTTCTACTATTGAAACTAGAAATTATGTAGAGAGAGATGACAACAAGAGACTCGGACCAACTGAAATTGCTTTTGTAGTTAATGATTTGTTAGTAGCGCATTTTAATGAAATAGTTGATTATCAATTTACTGCTCAAATGGAAAAAGATTTGGATGAGATTGCCGAAGGCAAAAAAGAATGGCAACCAGTTATCAAAGATTTTTACATTCCATTTCATAAAAATTTAGAAAAAAAATATAAAGAAATTAATAAAGAGGATATTATGCCAGAAGAAAAATCAAACGAAAAATGCGACAAATGTGGCGCAGAAATGATAATTAAAACAGGCCGTTATGGTAAGTTTTTGGCTTGTAGCGGTTATCCAGATTGTAAAAACATTAAATCAATGCCAGGTAAAGATAGGGACAAGGATGGAAAGTCAGACGACAAACAAGTTGAAAAGCTTCAAAAAAAATATGACGGACAAAAATGTGAGAAATGTGGAGAAGATTTAGCTATTAAAGTTGGAAAGTTTGGTCCCTTTTTAGCATGTACTGGATACCCAAAATGCAAGAATATAAAAAACATCGAAGAAAATAATAATTCAACTGGAGTGAAGTGTCCTGAATGCGGTAAAGGTGAGATTGTACAAAAGAGAAGTAAGCGTGGAATATTTTATGCTTGTGATCAATATCCAGATTGCAAAACTGCTTTTTGGGCAAAACCAACTGGGAAGAAGTGTCCAGATTGCAAAGCTTTATTAGTTGAAACAAAAGATGGTGATGTGACTTGTAGTGCTAAGGGGTGTGGGTATAAGAAATAGGTGTTAGGTAATTAGAATATTAAGAAACTTGGTTTCCTATAGGAAACCAAGTTTCTTTTTATGCCATTCCCTATCCTTTATAAGGAGAGGGTTAGGGTGAGGTATAAAAAAGTACAGAGATATCTCTGTACTTTTTTATTTGATGCTATTTTTGTATTTAATATTAGCTAATATTTGATAGTTATTTTTTTAGGGTGGGTAGTAGGGTGGTTTTTAATATTAGTGTTTTTTTGTCCCCTCTCCTTTGCAGGAGAGGGTTGGGGTGAGGTAGTTTAGGTAGAGAAAAATATCAGTATAGCTATTAAATTTTTGAAATAAAAAATTTCTCCTCTTTGTCATTCCCGCGGAGGCGGGAATCCAGGATTGGTCCGTACAAACGTGGACTATCTATTTACTTTTTGAGGCCAAAAAGTAACAACTTGCCTGCCGGCAGGCAGGAAAGACCTGGGGTTCCAGATTAGCTATAGCGCCAATTGTCATTAAGAAGCGCCTAGCAGGGGCGCTAACTTCCAACCCAGACCTCATGTTTGTTTTAAAACTATTTTATAATATATTTTTTTAAAAAAAATAGGCCCGGGTTACTTGTAGTAATCCCGGGCTTTTGACATGTTTGCCATTAAGAACCTCCTTTATTGCACAGTTATCGGCAAACGACACCTTCACTTCTCAAGTTCTTTCAGCTACACATGTGATAGCGACATTCTATAGTCCGTAAACTATATTAGTATCTAACACAACCCGCTTTGCGGCACCCTCTCCTTTAGGATGAAGTTTAGTGTAGCCCAATCAAGGAATGAAGTTTTCGATGTAATTTTTATTTTATTCCTATCTTTATTATAGACTATAATATCCAGTTTAGTCAAATTTTTTGACATTTTATTGATTTTTAGCTAGATTTAATAATATAAAATACTAATTTTAGATAATTATGACAAGCAAGGAGAGTAATAAAAGTCAAAAAAGAATAAATCCTTTTGCCGAGATGGAAAAAGAGGTTTTGAATTTTTGGGAAAAAGCAAAAACTTTTGAAAAAAGTATAGAAAAGGAGGCACCACAAGGGGATTATGTTTTTTATGATGGACCTCCTTTTGCTACAGGCCTTCCTCATTATGGTCATATCGTTGCTAGTATTATTAAGGATGTTGTACCTAGATATCAAACAATGCGCGGATATCGTGTAGAAAGAAAATGGGGCTGGGATTGTCATGGTCTGCCGATTGAGAATATTGTTGAAAAAGAATTAGGTTCACAAAGTAAAAAAGATATTGAAAAGATGGGTGTAGTAAAATTTAACGAATTGTGTCGATCAAAAGTTCTTAGTTATGTAGATGAATGGAAAAAAGTAATCAGAAAACTTGGTCGTTGGGCTGATATGGAAAATAGTTACAAAACAATGGATATTGAATTCATGGAATCTGTTTGGTGGGTATTTAAGGAGTTATGGGACAAAGATTTGATTTACAAAGATTATCGTTCTATGCATATTTGCCCTAGATGCGAAACTACGCTTTCGCAGTCTGAAGTGACTGAAGGATATAAGACGATCAAAGATTTATCAGCGATTACAAAGTTTGAGTTGGTGAATGAACCAGGAACTTTTATTCTCGCTTGGACTACTACTCCTTGGACACTTCCGGGTAATGTTGCCTTAGCTGTTGGCAAGGACGTAAAATATTTAACTGCAACTTTTATTGATTTTGAAACAAATAGGAAAGAAAAATATATATTTGCTAATTTTTTTATAGAAAAAATAATTTCTTTAGGTTATATTAAAGTTGATGATATAGATAATAAAAAATTAGTTGATGAAGCTAGAAAAAGAACAAATAAGGGGGTTTATGAAATGGGTGAAGAAATCAATGCAGAAGATTTAATTGGTAAACAGTATAAGCCTTTATTTAATTACTTAAATGTAATAGTGGATGATGGTAAGACTCCAAGGGTACTTAAGAAACAAAATTCGAACAACGGAATTGAACCACAGTTTGCTCGAAAAATAGAAAATTATAACAACGAAGAATGGGAAAAATTAAATAAAGAAATACAAAAAAGTTCTGATGAAGTTCGGAAATTTAAAGAAAATTCGTATAAGATTTATATGGCAGATTTTGATATAACAAAAGATGGTACAGGTGTAGTCCATATTGCACCAGCTTTTGGCGAAGATGATATGACATTGGGACAAAAAAATGATTTACCATTTATTCAACACGTGAAAATGGACGGTACTTTTGAAGAGGATATTTTATATCAGGAAGACGATGAATTTATTGATAATTTTACGGATAAAAAAAATCCATGGGTTGGTATTAATGTAAAGCCTATTGAAAATGCAATGAGCACTGACATTGAGATAATAAAATATTTAGCTCATAATAATTTATTGTTTCACAAAGAAAAATACGAACATAGCTATCCGCATTGTTGGCGGTGCGATACTCCTCTCATAAATTATGCGACTTCCTCTTGGTTTGTTAATATTATAAAAATTAAAAAAGATATTTTTAAAAATGCTAAAAGTATTAATTGGTCACCAGAGCATATTAAAGAAGGAAGATTTGGCAATTGGTTAGAAGGAGCTCGTGATTGGTCAATTAGTCGGCAAAGGTTTTGGGCCTCGGTTATTCCAATTTGGGAGTGCGAATGTGGAGAGCGAGTTGTGATTGGTTCTGTAAAGGAGCTTGAAGATTTGAGCGGAAAAAAGGTTAATGATCTACATAAGCATATTGTTGATAAAATAACATTTCCGTGTAAAAAATGTAAAGGTGAGATGAAACGTGTTTCGGATGTGTTGGATACTTGGTTTGATTCTGGCTCAATGCCCTATGCTCAGATGCATTATCCATTTGAAAATAAAGAGAAATTTGACAATAATTTTCCAGCTGAGTTTATCGCTGAAGGAGCTGACCAAACCAGGGCTTGGTTTTATTATTTACATTCTATTGCTAGTGGCATCAAGAAAAAGCCAGCTTTTAAAAATGCGATAGTAAATGGAATAGTGTTAGCTGAAGACGGAAAAAAGATGAGTAAAAAATTACAGAATTACCCTGACCCAATGGAGGTGTTTGATAATTATGGTGCTGATGCATTACGATATTATTTGCTTACTTCACCAGTAATGTTAGCTGACACATTGTGTTTTTCTGAAAAAGGCGTGCAAGAATCCCTTCGAAAAGTAAATATGCTACTTTGGAATGTGACCAAGTTTTATAATATGTTTGTTGATACCTCACCCCAGTCCTCTCCTAGAACAGTAGAGGGAGAAACTAGTGTTCCAAAAAGTGATCATATTTTAGACAAATGGATTTTAGCTAGGTTGAATCAGCTAATTCAAGAATCTACCGAAGCAATGGATAAATATAATTTACCAAAAGCTAGTCGACCAATCATGAATTTTGTTGATGATTTATCAACTTGGTATATCCGTCGCAGTCGAGATAGATTTAAATCAGATGATGAGAAAGATAAGCAAATTGCGTTAGAGGTGACAAATTATGTTTTGCTTCAGTTGTCAAAAGTAATAGCTCCATTTATTCCATTTATTGCTGAGCAAGTTTGGCAAAGTGTAACTGGAAACAATTTTCAAGATGAAAATAAATCTGTTCACTTGGAAAGTTGGCCGTCTTCTTTTGAAGTTTTAACTAATGATATTAGGTTACTTGAAGAAATGAAAGGAACTAGAAATGCAATAAGACTTGGCTTGTCAGCCAGGGA
Source organism: uncultured Gammaproteobacteria bacterium (assembly GCA_964613625.1). Taxonomy (GTDB): domain Bacteria; phylum Patescibacteriota; class Patescibacteriia; order Patescibacteriales; family CAZTIC01; genus CAZTIC01. The sequence continues at coordinate 16,739 of CAZTIC010000006.1, forward strand.
TTTGGCTAGTATAAAAGTAAGACAACCTCTTGAGATTTTATATTTAGATTTAGGTAATTTTAATCATAATAATAAAGATCTAGTCGAGCTAATTAAATTGGAAGTTAACGTCAAAAAAGTGGAATTAATGACAGATGCAAGTCTTCGTGATTTTAAGAAAAGAGAAAGAGGCATTAGAAAAGTTTTAAAAGGAAAATATAAAGGTAAATATGCGATTGATCGTGATAATTCAGGCACAGTAGCTTTAAAATTGGACATTAATCCAGAACTAAAACTTGAAGGCATCAAAAGAGAGTTGGTGCGGTCAATTAATGCTTTGCGGAAAAAATCAGGTTTGACTATTCAGGATATTGTTAAAATTAGTTGGCAGAGTGATGATAAGGATATTAAAAAAACCATAAAGAAGTATAAAGCCGACTTAATGAATGATACATTGAGTAGTGAATTGGCGGAGCAAAAAAATATCGATAGTGATGATATAAAAATAAATGATAATAATATAAAATTGCACATTGAAAATTAGATTTTTTTAGAAAGATATTTATTTTTTTAACTTTTCTAACGAGGAAGGGAAAGGATATGAAGAATAATAATGGTAGTTGTAAAATAGTTTTAAATGGTAAGGAAGAAATTTTTATTTTTGAAGTTTTTTATGGGGGTTCAAGGGAGCTGAAACTGCCTGATTTTATTACTAAATTATTTGTTAACTTTGTTTTGAACGCCGAAGAACGTGAGAAATACTATAGAGTAGAAGTGAGCGAATTTTTTTTCTTGCTTTATAGGTTTGTATGGCTTCGTGAAATAGCGCTTAAATGGATTTCAAAAAGTAGCATGATCGGGAAACATATAGCTTTTGATAAAGTTACAATAACAAAAAGTTCAACTATTATTATTTTATAAACAGGGGGAATCTTAATATCATTCCCCACTTTCTAAAGAAATTTAATGATATGCAAAAAAATAAAGCGTTAGTATTGTTATCTGGTGGGCTAGATTCTATGCTTGCCATTAAAATCCTCGAAGCTCAAGGAGCTCTAGTGGAGGGGCTTTGTTTTGAGAGTAATTTTTATAATTGCGATAAAGCAAGAGAGGCTAGCGAGATATTGAATATAAAACTTCACACAATTGATATAAGCAAGGAAATGTTAGAGCTAGTGAAAAATCCTCCACATGGTTATGGAAAGAACATGAATCCTTGTATTGATTGTCATGGAAGAATGTTCAAAAGAGCCGGCGAATTTGCTCGAGAAAATAATTTTAATTTTATTGCTAGCGGAGAAGTACTTGGTCAAAGACCATTTTCTCAGAACAAGGGATCTTTAGGTGAGGTGAGAAAAATATCAGGCTTTGAAGTATTGCGTCCTCTATCTGCTAAGTTGTTAGACGAGACTGAAATAGAAAAAAAAGGGTTAATAAAAAGACATAAATTATTAGATATAAAAGGTAGAGCCAGAGATAGACAAATGAGTCTCGCAAAGAAGTATAAAATAAATAAATATCCTTCTCCAGCCGGAGGTTGTTTATTAACCGATCCTGATTTTAGTGAAAGATTGATGAAAATGTTAGACTATTGGTCTGAATGTAATATTAATGACGTGGAATTATTAAAAAATGGAAGAATTTTTTGGTTAAAAACTACTAAAGAGAAGATTTTATTAGTAGTTGGTAGACACGAGGAAGACAATAATAATTTGGAAAAACTTGCCAAGAAAAATGATGTAGTTATTAAGCTAGTTGATAATGTTCCAGGTCCGGTTACAATTTTGCGAATAAGAAATCATGGATCAGAAATTAGGAACAAGGATATAGAATTGGATATTCCAAAAGAACTTAAGAAAAGTGAATTAAAAATGGGAGAAGTGAAAAATATCGATGAAATACTAGATATTGCCAGTCTTTTAACTGGATGGTATGCTACAAAAACGAGAGGAATAAAAGTTAGTATAAAATTAAAAATAAAAAGTTAATAATTAATGAATAATTCATTTCGCGTTATGAGTTATGCGTTACGCGCGATGAGAATAAATTTATGACCACAACATTATTAATTGTGCTTGGAGTTATTATCGTATTTATTGCTGTAATAATTGTCATGTATAATGGTTTAATCCGTTTAAAAAATCGAGTTGACGAAGCTTGGAGCGACATTGATGTGCAATTAAAGCGTCGTTACGATTTAATTCCAAATTTAATCGAAACAGTTAAGGGTTATGCAGCTCATGAAAAAGAAACATTTGAAAAAGTTGTTCAAGCTAGAAGTGCCGCTATGAGTGCACAAGAGGGTGGCGATACCAAGAAGTTAGCTGAAGCAGAAAATGCTCTTTCTGGAACTCTAAAAACTATTTTTGCTTTGAGCGAAAATTATCCTGATTTAAAAGCCAATCAAAACTTTCTTGAATTGCAACGGGAGTTATCAGATACTGAAAATAAAATTATGGCATCAAGAAGGTTTTATAACAGCAATGTACGTGACTTTAATACAAAGATTCAAGTTTTTCCAACTAATGTAATTGGTAATATGCTTGGATTTAAATCTCGAGATTACTTCGAAGCTGAAGATGTGGAGAAGAAGAATGTTAAGGTTAAATTTTAATACCCCTTCTAGCTTCCCCTTAATCCGCCAGCTGGCGGAAGGGGAGGAAATAAATATTCCCCTCCTTGTGAAGGAGGGGTAAGGGGAGGTAATTTTTAAATATGCCTACTTTATATACACATTCAGATTCAAATAAACGAAAGACATGGTTTTTGATGTTGGTGTTTTTTGTTTTTATAATGATAGTTGGCTATATTTTTAGTTATGCTATGGATAATACGGCTATTCTCTATATTGCGGTTGGATTTAGTGTGATTTCTAGTTTTATTAGTTATTGGTGGAGTGACAAAATTGTTTTGTCTATGAGTGATGCTAAATTGGTAAAGTTTGAAGATAATAAAGAACTGTATAGACTAGTTGAAAATCTTTGTATTACAGCTGGTTTACCTCTACCAAAAATTTATATCATTAATGATTCAGCTCCTAATGCTTTTGCAACTGGACGCGATCCAGAGCACGCTGTTGTGGCGGTAACGAGGGGCTTATTGGAGAAACTTGAAAAAAGTGAAATAGAAGGCGTGATAGCTCATGAGTTATCGCATATTGGAAATAGAGATATTTTGCTTGCTACGGTTGTTACAGTTTTGGTTGGAGTGATCGTGCTACTAGCTGATTGGTTTAGACGTTGGACTTTTTGGGGAGGTGGAAGAAGGAGGAGTAATGACAGTAAAGGTAATCAACTTCAAATTATTATAATAGTAGTAGCAATTATTTTATCTATACTTGCGCCATTTTTTGCTTATCTGATGCAATTTGCAATAAGTAGAAAAAGAGAATTTACAGCCGATGCTGATGGAGCTTTGCTTACAAGATATCCAGAGGGTCTTGCTAGAGCTCTAGAAAAAATATCAGCTGATACTGAACCACTTGAAGTAGCGAACCGAGCTACGGCTCATATGTATATAGCTTCACCTTTTGAAGGCAAGAGAGATAAGAGAGCCAAGAAAGGCTTTTTTGCAAAAGCGTTTATGACACATCCTCCGATTGCAGAGAGAGTAGCTAATTTGAGAGGAATGGAGTAAATCAATTATCTCAGCCCGAGGCTGATCCGCCTAGGGCGGAAATTATGAATTATGAATTATTAATTGTTGATTAATTTTTGATTTAAGAATTATGAAAATACCTAAAATAATATTTATTGTTGGAGATTCAATTGTTTGGGGATCTGATGATAAAGAAAGAGGCGGTTGGGTTGATCAGTTTAAGATATTTTTTAAAAATTATGCTGGTAGATTTAATCAGGTTTTTAATCTCGGGATATCAGGCCGCAATATTAGAAAATATTTAGATTTTGCACCCGCAGAAATAAAGACTAGATTAAGTAGTTCAGATAGAAATTATTTAGCAATTATTTGTTTAAGTATAAATGATGCTGCTTTTTACAAATCTACTGAAAATTTTAATGTAGATTTAAAGGCTTATAATAAATGTTTGCAAAATTTAGTAAATGAAATTAATCCCCTTGTAGATAATATAGTTTTTATAGGCCAAACAAACATTCAGGAAAATAAAACAAATCCTTGGCTTCCTTGGAATGATGATTATTTTTTGAAAAATAAAAATATAGAAAAATATATTCAAATAGCTAAAGATTTTTGTCAGAAAAATAATTACTTATTTATTAATTTATATAAATTAATAGATGAAGAAGGGATGTCTGAAGATGGACTTCATCCCAATGCTCAAGGACACAAAAAAATATATCAAAAAGTAAAAGATGAGTTAATTAAAAATAAAATAATATAATGAATTGGAATAATATTAAAATAAAAAACCATATTAAAGCAGCTAAAGCTTTGATAAAAATCAAGGATTTAGCTTTTAAGTATATCAGCGATAATAATAAAGTTTCTGAATTTGATGTTTATAATTATATTTTGAATGAATTTAAGAAAAGAAATCTAAAAACAGATAGAGATAATTGTATTGTGTCTTTTAGGGAAAATACTTCTTTTGTACATTATTACCCATCTCAATATTGCAAAATGATAAAATCTGGGTCTTTAATTATGTTGGATATTTGGGCTAATTTCAATAAAGTTAATGCACCTTTTGCAGATATAACCTGGATGGCCTATAAAGGAAAAAATATTCCACGAGAAGTAGACAAGGCTTTTAAATTAATTGTCAAAGCAAGAGATGGTGCTATAAAATTTATCAAAAAGAATTTAAAAAATAAAAATATTCCTACAGGTCGAGAGATTGATAGTTATTCAAGAAAAATAATAGAGCAAAGTGGTTTTGGTAAAAATTTTAAACATAATTTAGGTCATTCCTTGGGGATGAGCCAGCCTCATGGAAATTACGCAGGGTTAACATTAAAAAATAATCAGCCATTAAAAATAAATGTCGGTTATACAATAGAGCCAGGAATATATTTTGATAATAAATTTGGAATAAGGAGTGAGATTGATTTTTTTATAAATAAAAAATTAGAATTGATTATAACAACACCTTTGCAAAAAAATATAAAATTAATTTAAAATTAATATGAGAATTTGTATATTTGGAGCCAGCACAACTTATGGGTCGGGAGACAGTGAAATGGGAGGATGGGTAGATAGATTAAAAGTTTATTTAGCTAAAAAGAATTATAAAAATCAAACATACAATCTTGGTATCAGTGGTGCTACTTCTGAGATGCTATTAGAGCGAATGGAATGTGAGGTAAAACCTCGTCGTCTAGATGTAGTTATCGTTGGTCTAGGAGGAAATGATTCTTCTTATAGAGAAAAATTAGGTAGACGATTTGTAGAACTAGATGAGTTCAAAAATAATTTAAATAAAATTTTTGGTATAGCTAAGAAATATACAAATAAGATTATTTTTCTTGGTGCTTATGAAATGGATGAAGCTAGAACAAATCCTACGGAATGGAATGAATATATTTTTTATAAAAATAAAGACCTTAAAGAATATAATGATATAGTAGAAGATTTTTGTATTAAAAATAAGATTGATTTTATAAATATTTATAATTTAGATTTGAAAGAAAATTTGATAGATGGTGTTCATGTTGATGGTGCTGGGCATGAAAAAATATTTCAAAAAGTGAAAAAGGATTTATTAAAAAATAAAATAATTTAATATAAATCATAATAAATTTAAAAACAATAATATGAAAATAGAAGTAATAGATAAAAAAATAAAACAAATTAAAGCAGATATTGAGTTTGTTTTTGTTATTAATGGAAAAATGAAACACAAATGGGTGAATGTCAAAGATTTTCAGTCAGAAAAATTTAAAGGTGAAATTGATAAAATTTCTGTTAACACACAAAAAGGGAAAGTGTATATAGGAGTTGATTCAATGAAACATGAAGATTTAAGAATCGGAGCTGGACTTGCTATTAAAATATTAAAAAATTATAAATATAAAAATTTAAAAATTGGTTTATATGGTGATTCTTATGAAAATGCAAAAGCAATTGTTGAAGGATTTTTGTTAGGAATTTATGATTACCAAAACTATAAGTCAAAAAAAACAAAAAATCCTATTACAAAAATTATTATCTCAACCGAAGAATATGATAACAAAAAAATTAATTTGACTTTAATAAAAGAAGCAATTAATGATGCAAGTATCATTTCTAAATCTGTAAATTTAACTAGAGATGTAGTGAATATGACTCCAACAGAATTACATCCAGTAAAATTAGCAGAAATTGCTAAAGACATGGCAAAAGAAAATGGTTTGGAAATAAAGGTGTATGGAGAAAAGTTTCTAGAAAAAGAAAAGATGAGAGCTTTTTTGGCTGTAAGTAAGGCTAGCCCATATCCTCCACAATTAATCCATTTAAAATATAAAGTTCAAAAACCAAAATTAGTCATAGCCTTGGTCGGTAAAGGTTTAACTTACGATTCTGGCGGATTAAGTATTAAGCCAAGTAATGCAATGACAACAATGAAATCAGATTTATCTGGCGCAAGCTCAGTATTGGGGGTTATGAAGGCTGTAAATAAATTAAATTTACCTTTTGAAATGCATGGGATTATTGGAGCTACAGAAAATGTTATTGGCAAGCACGCTTATAAAGTCGATGATGTACTGGTAGCAAAAAATGGGAAAACCATAGAAGTTAGAAATACTGACGCTGAAGGAAGGCTGGTTCTAGCAGACTGTTTAGTGTATGCTCAAGAGTTTAAACCCGATTATATTATTGATTTAGCAACATTAACTGGTGCTTGTATAGTTGCTTTGGGTGAATATACGATTGGAGCTATGGGAAATAATTTTGAATTAAAACAAGATTTAATTAAAGCGGGTAAAAATAGTGGAGAACTTATTACCGATTTGCCTTTTAATAGATATTTAGCGCCATTAATAAAAAGTAAAATAGCAGATATTAAAAATACTTCTTCTTCTAGCTATGGGGGCGCTATTACTGCTGCTTTATTTCTCAATGAGTTTATTGAAAAGAAAAATAAAGACAAGTGGGTGCATTTAGATATTGCTGGTCCAGCTTATATTGAAAAACCATGGGGTTATAATCCATTTGGTGGGAGCGGTGCAGGTGTGAGGCTTATCATTGAATGGTTAAAACAATTAAAATAAATAAAACTTTTTAAAATTCTTAAAATATTGTATAATAATAGTATAAATTAATTATATAATATTTTATGTCTACTACTCTAATAACTAGTGCTTTAAGTGTCTTAGCCATTAGTATGGTTAGTTTTGCGACTTTTTTAAAAATATTCAAAACCAAGGACAGAAATGTGAATGATCTATCTTTTGCTTTGTGTTGGTTGAATGTTAGTCTGATTTTTTTGTTAATTGGTGTTCGAATGACTGTCTTTTTTTACGGATCTGAAGAAGCAGCCAGAATTGTTGCTTATATAATACAGACTGTTTTAGTATTTATTTTTATAAATTTTGGATATTATATTTTTTATTTAGAATCCAAGAAGAAATTTATAAATAAATTTTTATTTGGAGTTGTGGTGCTTTCCGGGTTATGCTTTTTTTTATTTTTAATAAAAGATGGCATTGTCGGGCCCATGGTGTCTGAGTGGGGTACAGAATATACTGCTTCGATGTCTGCAAATATTTTCTTATTTATTGCTGGAGGCTTAGGAATTCTTGCTATCATTTTTTCTTTAATTAAGCAATCATACGTTTTTGTAGTAAAAAAAGAAATAAATAAAGAAAGATTTTTTAAAATGCTTTCTTTATTGTTGTTTGTAGCTTTCGGCACCTTGGAACAAATCGGAAATGTTGGATGGCATGTATTATTTTTTAGGATTTTAATATTAAGTTCAGCGTTAACCGCTTATTCGGTTTATGTTTTTCAAGAAAAAATATGAATATAATATTATTCACAAGTGTAATGCCCTTATTTCTTGTATCAATAATAAGTTTTATTGTTTTCTTTAAAATTTTTAAAATAAAAAATAAAAATTTAAAAGATACTGCTTTTTCTTTATGCTGGTTATCTGTCGGTATAGTTTTCTTTTTGCCATTAATAAGAACTTTTTTATTTGTTTATGGTTTTTATAATATTTCTGAGTTATTAGCTTATGTTTTACAATTTTTAACTTTGTTGATATTTTTAACCTTTTCATATTATATTTTTTTCGTTTCTGTAAAAAGTAAAATTTTAAGATATTTTTTATATGCTCTAATGTTTATTTTGACATCATTATATTTTTTTCATTTATTTAATGATGGACTGATAGGGCCTTTTATTTCGGATTGGACAGCCGAGTATAATATTTCAACTTCGGCTAATTTTTATCTCAAGATATTGGGATTGATTGCATTTGTTTTTTTAATTTTAAATATTTTTAAGCAATTATATGAAAAATTTAAATTAAAGCAAAGGTTAATTTTAAAAAATTTTTTATCAACATTGTCATTACTAATATTTTTAGTAGGAGGTGTTTTTGAGCTAATCATTGCCTCTGGCTGGATGGCCTTTTTTTGGCGAATAATCATTTTATTATCTGTATTTTTGGCTTATTTATCATATAGCCTTGAAGATAAATATAATTAATATTTAAATATATGAATTCAGGAATTATTTTAAACGCTTTTATTTGTTTTATTATTTTTATTACGACGATTTCAGTTAGTTTTTATATTTATAGAAGAAAAAAAGAAAATCGAGTTGATTTATTTTTATCTTTTTTTTGGTTTTTTGTATCTTTGACCTGGTTGTTTGTATTTTTTGATTTAATATTATACTTAAATTCAAGAATAGACCTCGGTCAAATGGTTAATCAATTTGGAGTCCAAACATTTGTTTTTGCGCAGTTAACATTTGGTGTTTACTATGGAATTTATAGGGTTACAAAAAAACAAAATATTTCTTTTGTAATATTTTTATTTTTTATTTTTAGTTCGATTGTCGCTTTGTATTATATGTATCAGCCAGGCGGTTTAATTTTTCGAGAGAGTACCAATTTTTCGGTAGAGTATATTGTCAATCAGAAAACTTGGAATATTTTTCAAGTTATGGCCGGAGTTGGTTTATTTACTTTATTTTTTGATTTAGCACGTTTTTTGTTTGTTTGGTTAAAAAAGAAAAAAATTATAGAAATAAAATATATTTTGTCTAGTTTGTCAATTTTTATTTATGGAATAATTGGTTATTTTGACGATATGGGCTATGACGCTACCTGGGTTATGGTTTTACTCAGAATATTTATGGTTTTAAGTGCTTTGGTTGCCTATATTGCTTTTAGTAAAAGAGAAGAATTTAAAGGAATAGTTTAATTTTTAAAAGGGGAACTATGATCAAAAAATTATTTTTTACTTTGGTTGTAATAGGTATTTTACCGATGCTTATTTTTACATTTTTAACAGTTACCGGTTATCAGAATATTATAAATAAGCAAAATAAATATATTTCCGATAATCAGGAATTAATCAATGAAACAGAACTTAATTATCAAAATATAAAAATTCAAACTATCTTAATTTTTGCCTTGCTTTCTATTTTTATATTATTTTTTAGTATTGTTATTACGCGAAAATTTTTGTATCCAATTAAAAGCTTAATGAAAGGAACGGAAGAATTAAAAAAAGGTAAATTTGACTATAAAATTAAGCTTAATTCTAAAGATGAGTTTAAAAGTTTAGCTGAATCATTTAATGAGATGGCAAAACAATTGAATTTAAAAATAAATGAATTAAGTCGAGAAAGGAAAAAATCAGAAGAAGAAAAGAACAAAACCGTTGCTATTATTAATAATTTTATTGATCCAATTTTGGTTATTGATAGAAAAGGAAAATTTTCTTTGTTTAACCCATCGGCTAAAACAATTTTTGGTTTCACTAAAAAAACATTAGGATCTGTTGTTAATAGTAGTAATTATTATTCAATGGATAATTTCAAGAAAATTAGTAAGCAAAAATACTCAGTGACTTCATTGGGGAAGGCAGGTGATAGAGAGGCAAACGAAGAGGAGGTTGTAATTGATTTCGAAGGACAAGAAATGACCTATAGGGTTACGACAGTTAGTATATATGATAATGAAAATAGTTATCTGGGAATAATGAAATTGTTTTACAATCTGACTCGTGAGAAGGCAGTTGATAAATTGAAATCAGAATTTATTACTATAGCTGCTCATCAACTTCGTACTCCACTGTCAGCAGTAAAGTGGGCTATAAAGATGGTGACAAATGAAGATCTTGGTGAGGTAAATGAAGAGCAAAAAGAATTACTTGAAAGAGGATACAAAAGTAATGAAAGAATGATTAGATTGGTTAATGATTTGTTAAATGCTTCTAGAATAGAAGAAGGAAAGTTTGGGTACAAATTTGAAAATATTGATTTTAATTCAGTTGTTGATGAAGTGTTAGAAAATATTTATTCGTTTGTAGAAAAAAATAGCCTCAAGTTGGTGGTGAACAAACCAGCGCGTGCAACTAATATTTATATTGACAGAGAAAAAATTACCTTGGCATTGGGTAATATAGTAGATAATGCTATTAAATATACACCAGAATTTGGAAAAATATTGATTGATGTTTCTGTAAAAAATAAAGCTTTGAATGTGTTGATTAAAGATGGAGGCGTTGGTATCCCAAAGCAAGATATGCCAAAATTATTTACAAAATTTTTTAGAGCTTCTAATGTTGTGAGAATGCAAACAGAAGGAAGCGGTCTTGGGCTTTTTATATCAAAAAATATTATTGAAAAACATGGTGGAAGCATGGAGATAAAGAGCGACGAGGGCAAAGGAACAGAAGTTAGTTTTGTTTTACCATTAAAGAATTTTTAATTTTTTATGTATTTAAATATTTTTCCATTTATACATTTCACTGCTTTTGTAATATATGTTTTTTTAGCTATCTATATATTGCAGAAAAACTCTAAATCTTTGTTAAACACCTGGTTTTTCCTTTTGTTTTCTTGTTTTGCAATTTGGAGTTTCGGATTAATTTTTGTTCATAATCTCGATACCACAAAAGAAACGGCTACTTTTTTTATGAAGATTGCTTCCATTGGTTGGATTTGGATAACAGTTCTTGCATTGTGGTTTGCATTCATACAAACAAGAACAAAAATAAAAATTTGGATTATTATCATATTTACAATATTACCTTCTGTATTTTTTTCTATTATGCAATGGTTCAATATGTTCATTGTGGATTATAAGCATGTTTATTTTGGCTGGAGTTTAGTTTTTTCTGGTTCTTGGATTTTTTATGTATGGATTTTTTATTTCTCTTCTTTAGTGGTAGTTTTATTTATTATAATTTTAAATAAGTTATTAAAGGAAAAACCAGGTATTTACAAAACTCAAACTACAATAATTTTAATTTATTTGATAGTAACCTTGGTAATTGGCGCGTTGGTTGAATTTATATTACCAACTTTTGATATTAGAGTTATTCCGGATATAGCAAATGTTTTAGCTCTAGGAGGTTTATTTGGCATTGGTTACACGACAATTAAATATAAACTTTTTATTATTACACCCACTATAGCCTCAGAAAATATTCTTTTTACTATGTCGGACATGTTAATAATGCTTGATTTTAAGGGTGATATCATAAGTGTTAATAGGTCTGCAGAGGAATTATTGGAATGTAAAAATAAAAACGTTAAGAAAAAGTCTGCAAAAATATTTTTTAAAGATTTTGGTTTTTTTAAAGAAATAATTGATAAGGCGCATGAAGAAAAAAATATAATAAATAAAAAAATATATCTCAAAACAGAAAGCAATAAAAAAGATATTTTAGTTATATTTACTAGTTCAACGATAAAAGATAGAAATGATAATTTAATTGGAATTATTTGTACAGCCAGAGATGTAAGTAATATTGAAGAGACTGAGGATAAGCTTAAGAAGCAAGCGGAGGAATTGGAGAAAAAAGTAGTTCAATTAAAAAAATTTGAAACAAAATTATTTAATTTATTAGAGGATTTGAATAATGAGAAAGATAATACTGACCTAGAAAGAAAAAAAACTAAATTAATTATTTCCAATTTCACAGATCCAATAATATTTATAAATAGTCAAAATAAAATAGATTTGGTTAATCCGTCAGCTCAAATAATTTTTAAATTGAAAGATAATATAATCGGAAGCGTTGTTTCAGATAAAAATAATTATTCTTTGGAAAATTTTAGAAAACTAATTAATATAGAATTTGAATATAAAGATAATAAAAAATCTAATAAAAAATTTGAAGAAATAAAATTAAGTTATTTTGAACAAGACAGAATTTTCAAGGTGCTTACTTTGGAAGTAAAAAATGAATTAAATTATAAATTAGGGACTTTAAAAGTATTTTATGATTTTACTCGAGAAAGATCGTTGGAAAAAATAAAATCTGAATTTATATCAATAGCTTCTCATAAGTTACGCACCCCATTATCCGCGATTAAGTGGGTAATAAAAATGGCGTTAGATGGTGATGTTGGAAAACTTAATGATGAACAATTTGAATTATTAGATAAAGCCTATAAAAGTAATGAAAGGATTATAGGTCTAGTTAATAATTTGTTAAATGTTTCTAGGATAGAAGAGGGTAGATTTGGATATAATTTTAAAAATATTAGTTTCAAAGAACCTCTTGATGTGATTAATGATTACGCGCAAACTTTAGCCACAAAAAATAAGATAAATTTTTCTATCAGTTATGATGGAGAATTACCAAGTGTTTATATTGATCAGGATAGAATAATTTTGGTTTTACAAAACTTGGTGGATAATGCTATGAAGTACACACCTTCTTCCGGAAAGATAGAAATTAATATTAAGAATACTAAGGCATGGCTTAACGTTAGTGTGAAGGACAATGGCGTGGGAATACCAAGTGATGATCAGAAAAAATTATTTACAAAATTTTTTAGAGCCAAAAATGTTGTAAGAATGCAAACAGAAGGAAGTGGTCTTGGCCTTTTTATCGTAAAAAATATTATTGAAAAACATAATGGAAAAATGAACATAAAAAGTAAAGAAGGAATTGGTACTGAAATTTCTTTTTCTTTGCCAATAAGTAATAATTGAAAACTATGGAAATATTATTTTTGCCATATCTGCATTATCTAAGCTTTCTTATTTGTACAGGGTGTATTATTTATATATTAATTAAAGATTATAAATCTTTGGTAAATATTGTTTGCTCTCTGCTTTTATTTTGTTTTGCTTTGTGGAGCTTGGGTATGGCATTTATTCATAATGTGAATCTACCGCTAGAGATGGTCGATATTATTTATAATATAAATAGTTTTGGTTGGATTGGTTTTGGTTTTTTCTCATTGTGGTTTGCGGCCATATATACAGATAACAAAAAGATGTTAAAACAAAAATGGTTTCTTATTATATTTTTGCTTATTCCGCTTATATTAATTTATAAAAAATGGACTGGCGAAATAATAGATTATTATATATTAATGCCTTATGGCTGGGCACATGTTTGGAAGGATAGTTTTTGGACTTATATCTTTTATTCTTTTTATTTTGTCACAATAATTACAACTGTATTTGTATATTTTAATTATTGGAAAAAGACTAGATATATTATTCAAAAAAAGCAGGCCAAAATAATGATAATTTCAATATTTGCATCTTTAATTTCAGGGTCTATTTTAAGTGTAGTTCTTCCAGAGTTAAATAATAATTATTTTCCTTCTATTGGTGACTTGTGTGCTTTGTTTTGGGTTTTTGGAATTGTTTATGCTATGAGTAAATATAATTTTTTAAATATTACCCCAGAAACTATTGCAAGCAACATTATTTCAACCATGTCCGATGCTTTAGTTATTTTAGATAGAGATGGATATGTAGTGAGTGTAAATAAAGCTACATTAGAATTATTAAAATACAGAGAAAAAGAATTATTAAATCAATCAATTAGTTTTTTGCTTGCTAGTAATGGATTGAGATCAAAAATATTATCAAAAGCCAAGAAAGGAGAAGTTTTTAAAAATGAAAATTTAATATTTAAAACCAAGGGTAGCATAAGAAATGTTCCGGTTATTTTTTCTAATTCATTACTAAAAAATATTGATAATAGTATAGCAGGGATAGTGTGTATATTTAAAAATATTTCAGAAAATAAAAAAATTGAAAAAGAATTAGAAAATAAAAATAAAGAATTAGAAAATAGTATCGAAAAACTTGAAAAGTCAAAATTAAAGATAAATAATGCAATTGATAAAATTGATAGAGAAAAAAGAAATATTGATTTAGAAAAAAATAAAATTTCTTCTATTATTTCTAGTTTTAAAGATCCGGTAATAGTTATTGATAAATATAGTAGAATAAGCTATATTAACGCGGAGACAAAAAATATATTTGGTTTTTCTGATAATATAATAGGTAGAAAATATTTTTTGAGAAATTTTTCAATGAGTAATTTAAAGGTTGTCTCAAAAGTTGGATTTAGTGTATCAAAGGGGAATGAATTAATATCTGGTGATACCAGAGAAGAGGTTGAAGAGTTAGCTATTCATGATAAGAAGAGGGATTTAGCATATAAGGTTATAACAGTAAAAATGATGGAAGATAGTGATTATTTTGGTCTTATAAAAATATTTCATAATTTGACCAAGGAAAAAGAAATGGATAAATTAAAATCAGAGTTCATTTCAATTGCAGCTCATCAGTTGCGTACACCTCTTTCAGCCGTAAAATGGGTTCTGAAAATGATTTTGGATGGTGATGCTGGCAAGCTATTAAAGTCTCAATCTGAGTTACTTGAAAAAGGTTATAGTAACAATGAAAGAATGATTAAATTAGTTAATGATTTATTGTTTGTTTCTAGAATTGAGGAGGGTCGATTTGGATACACGTTTAAAGATGATGATTATTTGTCAGTAATAAAAACATCTTTGGTAGAACAAGAGAAATTGTGTAAATTAAAAAATATAAATTTATCCTATGATGCTCCAGAAAAATTACCAAAAATAAATATAGACAGAGATAGAATAGGTTTGGTGTTGAAAAATATATTTAGCAACTGTCGTAAATATGTTCCTGAGAATGGAAAAATAAAGCTCACTGTTCTAAGAGAGGAGGAATTTATAAAAACTATAATCACAGATAATGGAATGGGTATCCCTAAAAAAGAAGAAAAAAGATTGTTTGAAAAATTTTTTCGTGCAACAAATGTTTTACGTACTCAAACTAGTGGTACTGGTTTGGGTTTGTATATAACAAAAAATATAATAAAAAAACATGGTGGTGAAATAATAATAAAAAGTAAAGAAGGTAAGGGGACTGAAGTTGTTTTTACATTACCAATTAAAAAATACCAAAATTTTAATATTTAGCTTTATTTGTGGTATAATTAATATATGAAAGATATTTCTATTGAGAGAAAAATAGAGGTGAATGCCTGGTTAATTCGTGCCAGGTGGTTTTATGGTTTGGGTGTTTTTATTATAGGAGTACTCACAAAAGTAATCAGCGAATCTAATGTTGATTTTTCTGTTTCCTCAATGGTTTCTTTGTTAGTTATTTTTTCGCTTGCTAATTTTATTGTTATTGGATTGTTTAGAGTGGTTAAGAAAAAAAGAACAAATTTAGCTGTTCAGATGTTGAGTAGTTTTCAAATGTTTGTTGAATTAGCTATCTTGGCTGTTGTTATGCAGAGCGCTGGAGGTATAGAAAGCATCTCCTATGTTTTCTTTTTTATGCCGATAGTATCAGCTGCATTTTTATTTGGTACTCTTGGATCAATTGTTATAGCATTTTTTTCAGCACTTATAATTAATTCTATTATAGTTTTAGAATATTTTGATATCATCCATCATGTGTATCGATATGGCGTGCCTACAACTGAATTTAACGATTTATCAATTGCATTAACAAAAACAATTGCAGTTTCTATATTTTATTTTATAGTTAGTATTTATAGTTCATTCGGAGCTGAGTTATTGATTTCTAGAGAAAAATCTTTGGCAAAAAAAACTGAATTATTAGATCAAAAAAGTAAGCTTTTGGCTAGGCGGGAGAAGAAATTATCTCAAATAAATATTTTATTGTTAGAGGAAAAAAATAAAATATTTTCAATTATTTCAAATATTACTGATCCGATTATATTTATAGATATTAAAGGAAGCATTAGTTTGTTTAATAAAGCAGCTAAGGATATTTTTAAATTTGATGATGGGGTAATAGGTAAAAAAGTAGCTAAGAAAGATAATTATAGTATTAATAATTTTAGAGGTTTGATTAAAGGAGATTTTGAGATTAAAAAAATAGTTGATGATGACGAAGACACTATTGATGAAGAAATGACTTTGGATTATCATGGTCAACAGAAATTTTATAAAGTGAACTCGGCCACTGTAGATGATAAAGATAAAATTATTTATGGGTACTTAAAGATTTTTTATGACTTGACCAGAGAAAGAGCAATTGACAAGATGAAGTCGGAATTTATTACAATTGCTGCTCATCAGCTTCGTACCCCGCTTTCAGCTATTAAGTGGGTTATAAAGATGATTTTGGACGGAGATACCGGCAAGCTTAACGCCGAACAAGAGGAGTTGTTAATTAAAGGATATAAGAGCAATGAAAGAATTATTGAATTGGTTAATAATTTATTAAACGTATCTCGTATTGAGGAAGGAAGGTTTGGTTATAAATTTAAAAAAGGAAATTTTGAAGAAGTGCTTGATATAGTGCTTGAAAATGTGGATAATATTATAAAGCATAGCAAGATTAGTCTCATAGTTAATAAACCAAAAAGTATACCAAAAATATATATGGACAAAGAGAGGTTGTCGTTGGTTCTACAAAATTTAGTTGATAATGCTATTAAATACACCCCTGAAAATGGAAAAGTTGAAGTGAGCGTCAAAATAGAAGAGAAGACGCTTAGGATAATAGTAAAGGATAATGGCGTTGGTGTGCCAGAAATAGAAAAATCAAAGCTATTTTCTAAGTTTTTTAGAGCTTCAAATGTTATGAGAATGCAAACAGAAGGCAGTGGATTAGGTCTTTTTATAGCCAAAAATATAATCGAGAAACATGGTGGTCAAATTGAGCTAAAAAGTCAAGAAGGTAGGGGTACAGAGGTTAATTTTACGCTCCCCTTGAAAAATTAGCTAGAATATTATATAATATAAATAATTATTAATAAATAAAAAATATGGTACAGAATAAGAAAATAAAAATATTAATCATTGAGGATGAAAATGCTTTAGCCGATGTGCTAGAGGCAAAGCTTAAAAAAGAAGGTCATGATGTATTTGTGGCCTATGACGGAGAAGACGGCTATGAAAAAGTGAAAGAATTAATGCCTGATTTAATTCTTTTGGATATTGTTATGCCCAAAATGGATGGTTATGAAGTATTGGAGAAATTAAATGAGGATAAAATAGAGATTCCTGTGATTATTATTTCGAATTCAGGGCAACCTGTAGAAATTGAAAAAACTAAAAAACTTGGCGCTATTGATCATTTAATTAAAACTCAATTTAATCCTGATGAGGTTGTAAAGAAAGTTAATAAATATTTAGGTTTAGCAGGAAGTGAAGTGGAGGAGGAAGAAAAAATAAAGCCAAGAGAAGAAGATGGTAGCGCGGAGAAGTTGGGTTATAATATATTGCTCGTCGAAGATGATTCTTTTCTTCGTGATATTTGTGCCAAAAAATTAACTAAGGAAGGTTTTACAGTTTTTGAAGCAATTGATGGTGAGCAGGCTCTTAAAGATATTGAAAAAATTGCGCCTGACATCGTTTTACTCGATATAATTTTACCTGCCATTGATGGATTTGGAGTATTGGAAAAGATTCGTGTGAATAAAAAAGCTAAAATTAAAAATGTACCGATAATCATGCTTTCAAACCTTGGTCAAAAAGATGATGTAGAAAAAGCTATGTCAATGGGTGCAAATGATTATTTAGTGAAAGCTCACTTCACTACTGAGGAAATTATTAACAAGATTAAAGAGACGTTGAAGATTTAAACTTTTTAGATACAGAATATGAAAAATGTACAGAGATATCTCTGTACATTTTTTTTCTATGTCTTCCCGGACGGAGCGGAGCGAAGATCCGGCCTGCCTGCCGGTAGGTAGGGATCCAGGAGTTGTTCGTAGGTAATTGAATTATTGATATTGGTGAGAGTCGCTACCGCGGGTTTACTTTTTGAGGCCAAAAAGTAACAAAAACCCCTGGGGTTCCTCCGCCAGCTGGCGGATTAGCTATAGCGTCAATTGTTATTAAATTGCGTCTAGCAGGGGCGCTAACTTCCACCCCAGACCCCATGATGGTTTTAAAACCGTTATTTTAAAATTTGTTTGCAAAAAATATTAATATTATATAAAGTATAAATATGGATAAAATTAAGAAAAATAAAATAGAATTACTTGCGCCGGCGGGAAATTTGGAAAAGATGAAGACTGCTTTTTTGTTTGGGGCGGATGCGGTGTATCTTGGTATTCCTGATTTTTCTTTGCGAGTGAGAATTAATGATTTTGATTTGGATGGGATAAAAAAGGCTACTAAATATGTGCATGATTTAGGTAAAAAAGTTTATGTGACTATAAATATCTTTGCTCATAATAAACATCTAGATAAATTATCAAAATATTTGAATGAGTTGAAGAAAATAAAAATAGATGCTTTAATTATTTCTGATCCGGGAGTTTTGCAGATGGTAAAAGAAGAATGGCCGGAAGTAGAAATTCATTTATCAACTCAAGCGAATTGTACAAATTGGCAATCAGCAAAGTTTTGGTTTGATTTAGGTGTTACAAGGATAATTTTAGGTAGAGAGACAAAACTAGAAGAAATAAAAGTTATACATAAAAAAGTACCAAAAGTAGAGCTTGAGTATTTTATTCATGGCGCTATGTGTATGTCTTATTCAGGAAGATGTTTTTTGTCTTCTTATTATTTAGGTAGAAGCGCCAATCTAGGGGATTGTGTGCAGCCTTGTCGTTGGAACTTTAAAATGAGAAGCGTAGAGCTGAACGAAGAAAAAAGACCTGATAAGATTTTGGAATTAGTTGAAGAGGAACATGAGAGTTATATTTTGAATTCAAAGGATTTGTGTTTAATTGAGCACGTAGATGATTTGATAAAATCTGGTGTTACTAGCTTGAAGATAGAGGGCAGAGCTAAGAGTGTTTATTATATTGCAACTGTAGTTGGAGCGTATAAAGAGGTTATTGATGAATTATTAAAATACGAGAATATAAAAACACGAGAATATAAAAACACGAGAATATTAGAGCAAAAAGTTAATTTTTTAAAAAGTGAGCTTGAAATGAAGCTTATTCATCGTGGTTATTCGACTGGATTTTTGTTAGAAGGTAACGGTGAACAGCAAACAGAAATATCTCATGAGAAGTCTGATTGGGAGTTTTGTGGAGTTGTTTTGGAAAGTGCT
Organism: uncultured Gammaproteobacteria bacterium; assembly: GCA_964613625.1. Classification (GTDB taxonomy): domain Bacteria; phylum Patescibacteriota; class Patescibacteriia; order Patescibacteriales; family CAZTIC01; genus CAZTIC01. The sequence continues at coordinate 36,141 of CAZTIC010000006.1, forward strand.
AAGAAAGGTCAGCTTAAAATAAAAGTTCATAATTCACTTAAGATTGATGATGAGGTAGAGATATTGAAGCCGTATTATGATATAATTAAATTAAAGATTGAAAAGCTTGTAGATGCTAAAAATAATAAAGAAATTAGTGAAGCTCATGGTGGTAGTGGGCAGGAAGTTGTTTTGGAGTTAGATCAGAAGATTCCAGAGGGATCAATTTTGAGAAGAGTTGTTACGTAGCACATGTCCGCCTTGGGAGGATGCTACGTAACAAAATAAATTTAAAAAATTTAATTTAAGTTTAAAAAATGATTAGTTTTTTGAGAGGAAAAATATTAAATAAAGGGCAAGGTTTTGTAATTATTGATATAAACGATGTGGGTTATCAGGTTTTTGTAAATCC
>CAZTIC010000007.1:0-32659 GCA_964613625.1 uncultured Gammaproteobacteria bacterium
CCCTCATCAGCCAACAAATTCATAAAGAAAGAAGCCATAGCGGCTAATAGAAATGACCACTGAATACTAAAAAACGGAACAAAAACAATAATCAGAGAAAACATAAATACTTTACCAAAATTAATTGCCATTTCATGGATAACAGTATATTCATCTACGTAATGACCTTCATCAGCTGCTCTTTCATATGTAAGAGCATCAAATGGAGTACGAGCAAATACCTTGCTTAAATTATGATAAGTCGAAACGATAAATATCTGAAAAGCCGTAGCTATAAAAATCTTTACAAACCAACCTACGGCATAAAAAAAACTGCCGTATTTGATAATTTTACTTTTATTGTATTTATCAGCATATTTACCCACGAAGAGTTGCAATATAATTGTTGCAAACACTATCAATGACGTAAGGGCACCAACTTTAAAATAATCACCATTTAATAATTCCCAGATAAAAATTGGCCATATAGCCACACCAATTGCGTCTTCTGCGCCTTGACCAAAAAATGCTAAAACCGTTCTTCTTCTTTTTTTTGAAAATAACTCTTTCCAGGTTTGAAGATAGCCCCATCTAAAACGCTCTCTAGTTCTTGGTATCTTTAAAAGAGGAACAATGCCCATCAAATATATTACTATAGTTATAATAAATAAAACATTATAATCGAGTTTCATTAAAATTAACCCACCAATAAGTGGTAAAATAGCCTGCAAAAAAACTGTAGTAGCCTCAATCAAGCTAAGTTGCTTACTTCGATTTTTTTTATTCGTAAATTTAGCAATATCAGTATGAAGAGGCAACCAATAAAAAACCCTATTAAAGGTTATAATAATTATTGCCAATCCTAAAAAAGAAAATATTGATAACTTATTTTCTATAAAAACATTACTGCTGCTATATTTCTCCAAAAAATAAAATACTACATAATAAGTTGCGCCAAATAATATACTTATCTGCAGCGACCTTCTAAGTCCAATTTTATTCAAAAATTTTGCCCCCCAAGCTACTACCATTCCATAAGCGAGATGTCCTAACAAATAATACATTATTACATATCTTATCTCAAAATCAAATAATTCATACAAAAAAATCGGGATAAAAATCCCAACCAAGTTTACAGCAATCCGTAAAATAATTCGCCCTGTATAAATATTAATAAACCCTTTTGATAACTTCCCCTTGATATAACTCATTTTTCTTGCAACGCATAATACACAACGCATAACATGGTAATATAATATGCTTTTTTATTTTTAATAAATATTTATTGTCATCCTGGAGTCCCGAGGCTTCGGGACGATAGGATCTCGAAGATTCTATCAGTCGCTTTAGCTCCTTCCAGAATGACAAAATGCATACCTAACACCTAAAACCTCTAACCTATCACCTACTTAACAACTACATTAACCAATTTTCCCTTAACAAAAATTATTTTTACTACTTCCTTGCCTTCTATCCATTGTTTTATTTTTTCATTTTCCAGTGCTTGTTTTTTTGCATCATCTTCACTAATTTCAGCCTCCACTTCAATTCTGTCTCTCACCTTTCCATTAACCTGCAAAACCAATTCAATGGTTTCGTCTACAATTAATTTTGGGTTAAATTCTGGCCAACTTTCTTTAAAAATACTTTCTTTGTTTCCTAGGCTACTCCATAGTTCTTCAGAAATAAACGGAGCAAATGGAGACAATACTTTTAAAAACATTTCGAAATTAACTTTAGAAATATTTTTTTGATCTCCCATTTTATTAACCAATATCATCATCGCACTAATTGCAGTATTAAATTTAAACTCTTGTATATCTTCAGCAACTTTTTTAATAGTTTTATGTAACAGATTTTTTACTTGGCTTTCTTCTACTGAGTCAGAAACTATTTTCTCCTGCATTGCATATATTTTATCAAGAAATTTTCTAGCTCCAACCAAGCCATTTGTATTCCAGGCACAAGGCTGGCTAAATGGACCCATAAACATTTCATAAACTCTCATCGCATCAGCTCCATATTCCTCGACAATATTATCAGGATTAATAACATTATCCCAACGTTTACTCATTTTTCGTCCATCTTCTGCCATAATCAAACCAACATGCTGAAGTCTTGTAAAAGGTTCCTCATAATTCACGGCACCAATATCAAAAAGAAACTTATGCCAAAAACGAGCGTATATTAAATGTCTAGTAGCGTGCTCTGCTCCTCCAACATAGAAATCAACCGGAGACCAATATTTATCTTTGTCTTTATCTACTAAAGCCTTATCATTGTGTGGATCAATAAAACGAAGATAATACCAACTTGATCCCGCCCATTGAGGCATAGTGTTAGTTTCTCGCTTCCCTTGCATGCCGCACTTTGGACAATCAACATTTACCCATTTTGTAATATTTGCCAATGGTGACTCCCCTGTTCCACTTGGTTCGTAATGTTCTACATCTGGCAATTCAACTGGCAAATCCTTTTCTGGTACAGGAACAGCACCACAATTATCACAATGAATAATTGGGATTGGTTCACCCCAGTATCGTTGACGAGAAAAAACCCAATCCTTTAGTTTGTAATTAATCGCTTTTTTACCTAGCTTTTTCTTTTCGAGCCAATCAATTGCTTTCTTTTTTGCTTCTTCTGTTTTTAATCCATCAAGAAACTCTGAATTTATGTTCACACCACCCCCTGAAAAACAATAAAACTTGTCATCCTGAGCGCTAGCGAAGGATCTCTGAATTTTGTCTTTCGTTTTGATGCCCCGAAATTCTTCGTCGCTCTGCTCCTCAGAATGACAAGATTGGACAACTTCAATAATATCTAAATCATATTTTTTTGCAAACTCCCAATCACGTTCATCATGAGCAGGCACTGCCATGATAGCTCCCGTTCCATACCCCATCATCACGTAATCAGCTATATAGACAGGAATCTTTTTTCCATTAACCGGATTAATAGCATCTAGTCCTTCAACTCTCACACCAGTCTTTTCTTTAACTAATTCAGTCCTTTCCATATCTGTTTTCTTTTGAGCTTCCCAGATATATTCTTCAACTTCTTTTAAATTTTTTATTTTAGCTTTTTGTTTTTCAAGTACTGGATGCTCTGGGGCTAACACAAAATAAGTAGCCCCAAACAAAGTATCGGGACGAGTTGTAAATACAGTTATTCTCTCTCCATTTATTTCAAAATCAACTTCAGCCCCTTCAGATCTACCTATCCAATTTTTTTGCATCTCTCTTATAGAATCATCCCATAGAGGTAACTTCTCTAAATCATTAAGCATTCTATCGGCGTAATCCGTAATTCTCAATACCCATTGTCGCATAGGTTTTCGCTCAATTTCCGATCCACATCTCTCACATTTTCCATCTTCTAGATCTTCGTTTGCAAGGCCAGTCTGACAACTTGGGCACCAAATAATAGGCTCATGTGATTCATAAGCTAAACCTTTTTTAAACATCTGCAAAAAAATCCACTGCGTCCATTTATAGAATTCTGGATCGGTAGTATTTATTTCTCGTTCCCAATCATAGCTAAAGCCAAGTTTTTCTAATTGAGATTTAAAAGTTACAACATTTTCTTCTGTTGCAATTCTTGGATGTACTTTATTTTTAATAGCAAAATTTTCTGCCGGCAAGCCAAAAGCATCCCAACCCATTGGGTGCAACACATTAAATCCTTGCATCGTTTTCATACGAGCAAAAATATCAGTAGCGATGTAGCCCTTCGGATGACCAACATGAAGACCAGCTCCACTTGGATAAGGAAACATATCTAGAATGTAATACTTTGGCTTTTTTTTATCTTCATCCGTTTTATACAGCCCCTGATCTTGCCATTCCTTAGACCATTTTTTTTCAATTTTTTTATGACTATACTTTTCCATTTATACTTTTTTATACTTCTTTTTATCAGCCTCTTCCATGGCATGTTTCTGAAGATCTTCAAATTCATCATATTCATCAACTATCTCTTGTCCAATTATCTCTTCCAAAACATCCTCAATAGTAACTAACCCAACTACATCACCATACTCTCCCAAAACTAGAAATAGATGTTGCCTAGTTTTCTTAAAGGCATTAAGTAAATCGTCCAATTTTTTATCAAAATCTACAAATATTGTATTTTTTCGGAGTAAATTCAAAGCTATCTTCCCTTTATACTTATTTGCTACCAAATCTTTCACATAAAGAATACCAACAACCTCGTCAAGGTCCTTCTTATAGACTGGAATTCTAGAGTGCCCTGTTTTAAATATTTTTTGAATATTTGCCTCAGTAAACTTTTCTCCTTCTGATATAGAAAATATTTCAGTACGGGGTGTCATAATATCTTGAACAGTTTTATTTGAAAAAGAAAGCGCGCCTTTAATAATTTTTTCCTCATCTTCATCAATATCACTTTCCTTGAGGTCCTCATGATCCTCAACTAATTTCATCAATTCTCTCTTAGAGTACACAGTAGGTATTTCAGCACCTAATATATTATCAAGAGCCATAGAGATTGGCTTACATATTGGGTAAAAAATAAAAATAAATATTCTAACCAACCAAGATAGTTTTGCGCACATTGCAAGTGCATGTCGAGAAAAAGCTGCCTGAGGGATTATTTCTCCAAAAATTACAATCAAAGCCGTAGAAATTAAACCTGCTACAAATCCAGATGCAATCGAACCAAGAAAAATAGCCAAAGTAGAATTAACTGCCACATTACCAATAAGTAATGTGCATAAAAGTAAATTTCCATTTTCTCGAATTTTTATTACTTTTTTAGCTTGTGGATCCTTTAGTTCAGCTTTTCTTTTCAGGTCACTTTTGTCCAAACTAAAAAAACCTAGTGTTAGGCCTGCAAATAATGCTGAAAGAGATACGAAAAATATAATTATTATATATTCCATAAATATTTTTTATTAAAAATAATTATCTAATTTATTAATATTTTAACTAAAATTGCCCAAAAAAGCAAACGACCCAGAGTTTTAAAAACCTCTGGGTCAAATTATTGTTTGATAATTAATCAGACTCACATTAATCACTTTTTGAAATACAATCATCATTTATACAACCACCTTCAAACATCGTCATGCATCCACAATCAGGACAATAAAAATTTTTCTCGTCAATTATGACTCTAGAAGCAATTCCAATCTGAGGAATAACCGGCTGTTCCATTTTTAATTTACTAAATAGAGATTTGTTTGGTGGTACAAATTTTAATATTTTTACCATTTTACCCTCCCCATTATATTGAAAATATTATTGAACCTGATAATAAAATCTTCTTCTAGAAAACCAAGGCTCTTGGTTTTCAATTAAAACAACTACATGATCTAAAAAGAATTGAATTGATTACTTTTTAATTTGTAAAAAAGTAGTCCTACAATCACAATTTTTACAAATATAAAAATCTCCTTCATATTCGTATTCAGATATCTTTCTACAAACTGGACAAATCATATATAACCTCCTTTTTTAGAAGTTAATAATCTTAATTATTTCAATTCTTTCCCCCTCTCTCTAATTAGAAGAAGGCTGGGGTGAGGTATTATTAATCCTATTTTATTATAATTCCCACTGGACAATGATCACTGCCCAAAATTTTATTTAAAATGAACGCTCTTTTTAATTGATTTTTAATATTATCAGACACACAAAAATAGTCAATCCGCCAACCTATATTTCTCGGCCTAGCTCCAACCCTATAACTCCACCAAGAATATTCCACTTTTTCTAGATTTTTATAACGAAAAGTATCTACAAATCCTTTTTTTAAAAATTTCGTCATCCATTCCCTTTCTTCGTTTGTAAAACCAGGATTACCAACATTTTCTTTTGGTCTAGCTAAATCAATCTCTTCGTGTGCTACATTGAGATCACCACAAAGAATTACTGGTTTAAACTTTTCTAATTTTTTTAAATATTTAAGCAATTCTTTGTTAAATTCTAATTTATAGTCCAATCTTGATAATTTATGATTAGCATTTGGAAAATAAGTATTAACTAAATAATATTTATCCAACTCCAAAGTCTGCACCCTCCCTTCAATATCAAACTTTTTCTTACTAAAACCATTTATAACTACAGATTCTCCCCCTCTCCTTACCAAGGAGAGGATTGGGGTGAGGTTTTCCTTAACTAATATAGCCGTCCCACTATACCCAGGCCTTTCTGCTGAATTATAAAACTCCGTATATCCCGAAAAATCCCAGCCCAAGGCTGGTCCGCCTTGGGCGGAAAATTCTCGACTAGGAATATCTTTCTCTGCTATCTTAATCTCCTGCAAACACAAAACATCAGGTTTTTCTTCCTTCAAAAAATCTAAAAAACCCTTTTTCAAGACTGCACGAATACCATTAACATTCCAACTTATTATTTTCATACACTTTTTACCCCCTCTCCCCTCCGGGAGAGGGTTGGGGTGAGGGGTAATTAACGTAATTATTTAGTCCTCTCTTTGCAATTCTCTAAAATATTTTCTAAAACTAAATATAGATTATCTTTTATATCTATATTTAAATATCTCTTTACTAACAATCCTTGTTTTTCAAGAAATTCTTGCCTAAATTTATCATATCTAATCTCTTCTACTGTGCCGTGGGTTGTGCCGTCTATTTCGATGACTAATTTTACTTCTGCGCAATAAAAATCAACTATATATTTACCCACGCTATATTGTCTTTTGAATCTATAATTACCTAGCTGTCTATTTCTAATCTTGCTCCATAATATACGTTCGCAAGCAATAGGTTGCTGTCTTAATGTGCGACGAATACTCTTTTGTTTAGATTGATTAAATATTCTTTTCATAAAGCCTTTTCTACCTCACCCTATCCCTCTCCTGTCCAGGAGAGGGGACGATATTTAAAAATTTATAGTTTTGAAATAAATGTAATTTAAAAATAATACATTATTTGCCCCCTCTCCCCTCCGGGAGAGGGTTGGGGTGAGGGGTAATTCGTAATTAATAATTCTTATTTATCTCTAATAATTTTTTGCAAATCTTTTACTTTCCTACCATTAACTTTCATTTTCACTTTCTTCCTCTTATCCCGTTTTGCGTACTTTTTTTCTACTACCTTTTCTAGGTCGTTAACATTTTGTTTCTTCATAAGAAAAATGTTATAATTTATTATAATACTTATATTTTAATCTAATTACTTAATTCATTCAAATGCCACAAAACACAAGTAAAGCCTGGTATCAAAAATGGTGGGGACGAACAATTTTTATATTTGGAACTCTAATACTAATAATAATCATTGCACTAGGTTTCTATTTTGTTAATTTAGTAAAAAAAATTAAAAGTGGAGACATTATTTACGAGCAATTAGCTACTCAAGCTCCAAGTTATAAAAACGATAATCAAAAAAAGCAAATCGAGGGTGTAAATAATTATTGGCTAGGCTCTGCTAATCCAAAACTAACTATCGTAGAGTTTGGGGATTTCAATTGCTCACTTTGTAAAAACTCATATTCCAAGATCAGAGAAATATCGCTAAAATACAAAGAAAATGTTAAAATAATATACAGAGACTTTCCAAATTTTGAAAATTCCATAAATAAAGCCATGTCAGCCCGTTGCGCTGGCGAACAAGGACTTTTTTGGCTAATGCATGATAAGTTATTTCAAAACCAAAATAAAACAAGCAACGATGAATTAATAAGTTTAGCCATGCAAGTCGGTGTAGACTCTACAAAATTTACTACTTGTCTAAATTCAAATAAATATCTACAAGATATACAAAAAGATTATTCAGACGCTGAAGGGCTCGAACTCATAGGAACACCAATTTGGTTTTTTAACGGACACAAGATAGAAGGAGATATTCCTTATGATGTTTTTACTAAGATTGTTGAAAGTATTTTATAAAATCAACCCTGTCATTACGAGTCCCGAGGTTTCGGGACGAAGCCTGCCTGTCCGGTAGGCAGGCAATCTAACACTACGAACGTCAAAAACAGATTTAAAAAATAATTTGAGAAATTTGCATGTAATTTGTAGATTCGCATTACACTTATGAAACAAATTAGAATACATGGTCGTGGCGGGCAAGGTGTAGTAACAGCTGCAGAGCTTGTAGCAATTGCGGCATTCATGGATGGCAACGAATCACAAGCCTTCCCAATGTTTGGCGTCGAAAGAACAGGAGCTCCAATCGAGTCATACGCTAGAATCAATGACGAGTTCATAAAAACCAGAGAACAAATCTATAATCCAGATATATTAATAATTCAAGACTCTACCCTATTAAACACCGTAGATGTAACAAAAGGCGCTGACAAAAATACAAAACTTATAATCAATACAGCCAAGACTGCTGAGGATCTAAAAATAGATCTACCTACAGAAAACATCTTCACCATAGACGCTACAAAAATAGCACTAGATATAATCGGTAAGAATTTAGCTAACACCGTCATACTTGGAGCCTTTGCAAAAGCTACTGGTTTAATTACTTTAGAAGGACTTAAGAAGGCAATTAAACAAAAATTCCAAGAAAAAGGAAGTGATATAATAAATAAAAATATTAAGGCAGTAACAAAATCATACAACACCTAACAGTTGTCATGCTGAGCGCTAGCGAAGTATCTCTGTTATCCCCAATACATAATTTTACAGAGATCCTTTGTCGCTATCGCTCCTCAGGATGACAAATTATATTTGTATATTTGTAATTAATTTGTAATTTGTAGTAACTATGAAAATAAACATAACCGCTAAACCAGGCTCTACAGTCAGAAACAAAACTGGTGGATGGCGAACATATATTCCAAAAACAGATTTTGATAAATGCATAGGTTGTGGAACTTGTGCTCGAATCTGTCCTGAAGGAATAATTAAAATGATAAAAAACAAAGATGGGAAACCAAAACCAAAAACTGACTATGATTTCTGTAAAGGCTGTGGCCTTTGTGCAGAAGAATGTCCAGTCAAAGCAATTGAAATGAAATTAGATAAAAAATAAGCAAATAAATATTATGAAACAAATATTAGAAGGTTCACGTGCCATAGCACTGACCATAAACAATATAGAGCCAAACGTAATCTCTGCCTACCCTATCACTCCTCAGACTCATATCGTAGAAGATCTTGCCAAGTTCAAGGCTGATGGTAAAGCTAAATACGAATACGTCCGAGCAGAAAGCGAATTCGCAGCTGCTTCGATCGTTGAAGGAGCGAGCGCAACTGGAGTTAGAGTATACTCTGCTACTAGCTCACAAGGATTACTTCTAATGACTGAAGTGATTTATAATATTGCCGGCATGAGACTGCCAGTAGTTCTGACTTGTGCTAACAGAGGCGTATCTGCTCCAATCACTATTTGGAATGACCACCAAGACGCAATGACAATCCGTGATGCTGGCTGGATAATACTCTTTGCAGAAAACCATCAAGAAGCAGTTAATCAACATGTTCTAGCTTATAAAGTAGCTGAAAAAGTAAAACTTCCAGTGGTTGTTAATATTGATGGCTTCGTTCTTACTCATTCATATGAAAGCGTAATAATTCCAGACAAGAAACTTATAAAGAAGTACCTACCTGACTACAAACCAACACCAGGACAATACCTAAATCCAAAAAACCCAGTCACAATGGGCGCCTTTGCCACTCCAGCTCACTACATGGAAATTCGACAAGATTTACAAGACGATTTAGTAAACAGCAAAGAATTAATTAATTCTGAATACACTAAATTTAATAAAATCTTCAAAACCCCTCGCCTGGATAGGAGAGGGGCTAGGGGTGAGGTATATGATAACGGCTTAGTCGAGTACTCTGGTCCAAAAAATCCAAAAATAATTCTAGTAGCTATGGGCTCAATGGTCGGAACAATTAAAGAAGCAGTTGAAGGATTGAATAGCTCCCCTCGCCTAATTAGGAGAGGGGCCGGGGGTGAGGTAGGTGTTCTAAAAATAAAATCATTTAGACCTTTTCCTAATGAAGATATTATAAAAATCATCGGAAAAACTAAATATGTAGCCGTATTAGATAAATCCATTTCACTAGGACACATCGGTCCCCTAGCTGGAGATGTAAAATCAGTTGCCCAAGGTAAAGTGAGGGCTAAAATTAAATCATACATAGTCGGGCTTGGTGGAAGAGATATCACCAAAGATATGATTAGTGACATAATATCTGATATCGCTAAAAAGAATAATGAAGAAATTAAATTTATTGGAAAATAAAAAATTCCCCTCCTTACTAAGGAGGGGTTAGGGGAGGTCGGTGATTCACGCACCCCTCCCTGCCTACCGGCAGGCAGGCTAGCCTCCCCTTACCAAGGGGAGGAACTAACATAAAATATTAAATTTAAAATATAATTTATGAAAAAACTTCCAAAAATAATAACAACAATATTCTTAGTAGTCTTCATTCTTCAAATGATCAGCTTAATGGTTTTATTTTTTATTCCAAATCAAACTAATGCTATGGAATTCATACCTCAAGTCAGCATTCCTGGGTCCGATTCTGGTGGTAATACTGGATTCATAGCAGAAAAAAATCATCCAATAGAGGGTGGCACAGCACCAATAGGAGAATACATAGTCGCAATCTATAACTACGCCGTAGCAGTAATAGGAATACTCGCAGCTGTTATTTTAGTTTTTGGTGGTCTCAAATGGATTCTCGCTGGAGGTAGTCCAGAAAGACTTACCGAAGCAAAGGGCTGGATAGGTGCTTCACTTACTGGCCTACTCTTAGTTATGATCTCATACATACTCCTCACAATGATAAATCCACGCTTAACTGATTTTCAGATACTTAGTATAAATCCGGTAGACTATGAAGATAATACACTTGGCTGTTGTGAGTGGTTAGAAGGAACATGCGATGATGGTTATGATAAAAAAATGTGTGAAAGTGGAGACTATGGTGGAATTGGAAATTTTAAGGGAGCCGATCTTGCTTGCGGTGAAACTAGTGGGCAATGCCAAGAGAAAAGTTCTTGGTATTACAACTATTGGAGCTTATTTGATTCTTTAGGAGCCTCATATGGCCCTTTTACATTAAAAGAAAATTGTGAAAAAAATAAAAGCGAGGTCAGTCTTTCATCTGCTATTCCATATGGAGAATGTTATGAAGCAGAAACTAGAGATGGAAAGGAGGGAGATGACTGTGGCAATGATGGAGGAAAATGCAAAAAAGAATGTACTATTGATAAGTTTGATTTGGGCGGAAGAAATTGTGTATGGGGATTTTCATGTTGTACAGATTAATAAAAATGTCTAATTTTACAAAATACGCGGAACAAAAATTTGATATATTGAATAAATATAAAGTCTTTATTACCAAAGAACAGGTTGAAGATACTTTAAAATTACCAGACAAATCTGAAAAGAAGGGAGAATATTATTTCGCAGAAAAAGAAGGTGTTAGGGTGGTGTATAAAAAAGAAAGTGGTTTGAATAAAATAATTACTTTTTATCCCGTAAAATAAACCTATGAATTACGATCCTGAAGCAAATATACTTAGTATAGAGTTATCAAAAGGCCAAATTGATAATGCTAATGAATTTGGTAATTTTATAATCCATTTTTCCAAAGCTAGAAAACCCCTTTTAATCGAAATCCTAGACGCCTCCAAATTCGTAGGACAAATAGATAAAATAAAAAATCTAAAAAACATTAAAGAATTAGAAAGTGTAGTACCGGTTAACTAAACTCTCTCTTGTCATTCTGAGGAGCATGGCGACGAAGAATCTCGGTAAAATAACCCAATGCGAACAACAGAGATCCTTCGCTAACGCTCAGGATGACAACATTTGTATGATTCAAAATTCATTATTTATAATTCAAATACAATATGCCAACAAAAACAATTACCAAAAAATTTCAGCCCAAGGCTGATCAGCCTCGGGCTGAAAATAAAAAACCCTTGCTCGCCCCTGGACATCGTGCTTGTGCTGGTTGCGGACAAATGATAGCGGCCCTTGCTGTAGCTGAAGCTCTCGGACCAGACGTCATCATAGCTAACGCAACTGGTTGCCTAGAAGTAACTACTACTCCCTACCCAGAAAGCGCTTGGGGAATGCCTTGGATTCACTCACTATTTGAAAATGCTTCCGCAGTTGCATCAGGCGTACGAGCCGCCCTCAATCAAAAACAAAATTCCCCTCTCTTTGCTAAAGAGAGGGCTGGGGTGAGGTCTACTAAAGTAGTGGCTCAAGGTGGGGACGGCAGTACCTTTGATATTGGCTTTGGACTAATTAGCGGAATGTGGGAACGTGGTGAAGACATATTATATGTTTGCTATGACAACGAAGCCTATGCTAATACCGGTGTCCAAGCCTCGGGCGCTACTCCTTGGGCAGCTAGCACTACTACTACCCCAGCAGGCTCTGGTAAAACAATCGATGCTATTGGATCTCACCAAAGAAAAAAAGATATGATAGCTATTGCCCTGGCTCATGGACTAAACTATGTAGCTCAATCAACTGCCGGCTACACCGAAGACATCAAAGCAAAAGTAAAAAAAGCCTTAGCAACTCCAGGACCGTCATACATTCAAATACTAGTTCCTTGCATCCCTGGCTGGAAGATAGACCCAGGCCAAGCTGTGAATATGGGTAAACTAGCCGTTCAAACTGGCCTCTATCCTCTACTCGAATACGAAAATGGAGAACTCACCAGCGCCTCACTTAATGGATCCACTCCAAAAAAAGTAGATGACTACCTAAAACCACAAGGAAGATTCCGACACCTTTTCAAATCAGCAACTGGCAAAAAACAAATCAAATACATCCAAGAACTCGCAGATCAAAATATCAAGAAATATAAACTCTTATAATTTGTAACAAAAAAATTATACAAAAAAAGATTCCGAAAGGAATCTTTTTTATTGAAAAACAACTCTTTAAAACCAACATGGGGTCTGGGGTGAAAGTTAGCGCCTCTGCTAGACGCTTCAAAATAACAATTGGCGATATAGCTAATCTATAACCCCAAGGCTTTTTGTTACTTTTTGGCCTCAAAAAGTAAACCCGCGGTAGCGATATCCCGTCAACATCTATATTTAACCTAAATACGGATCAATCCTGGTTCCCGGGTCGGGGCCCGGGATGACAAATAAAAAAAATAAGCCTATCGGCTTATTTTTTTATTTTAAATTTAATATTCTATTTACACTCCTCGATCCATAGCTTCATTTGCTAATGCATCCGCTTCCTTATTCAGCTCTCTCGGAATATACTTATACGTTACCTTTTTAAAACCCAAACTAGCATTATAAACAACTACAAACAACGGTGCGAGATCTTTATTTTTTACTTTGTACTCTTTTTTAAGTTGTTTAACCACCAGCTCACTATCTAGGTAGAAATCCAATTCTTCTACGCTAAACTCTTTGGCTTTTACAATAGCAGCAACCAGGGCTTTATACTCAGCTTGATTATTAGTAGTCTCACCAATATACTCAGATATTTCAAACACAACATCTCCCTTTTTGTTCTTCGCAATCGCCCCAATCCCAGCCGGACCAGGATTTCCCCTAGCTCCACCATCTGTATATATTATTAATTTTTTGTTCATAAGATCAAATTATTAAAAATTAATTATCATCCGTTGCCTTAATATCCATCAATTTCATCTGCACATCCCTTCTCCCGTTAAATTCATTTATCTCAAGATAATAAACTATATCTATTTTATCACCTATTTTATATTCTTTCCATTGCTCTGCTTTATTCCAAGCCAAGGCCCAGTGACTGTTAATTCGAAACTTTATATGCTGTTTATTGATCCCCATAGTCATAATATCTTTGATTTGAACACCTTGAGTCAAAAAATTTGGTTTTGAATTATCTACACCGAATGGTTTAAATTTATCTAATCTCTCTATTAAATCTTCATTAGCTTCTTCGAGCTCTAACTTAGTATCAATTTCAATGGTTGGAACTAAATTTAAATCTTTTAATTTTTCTAAGGCTATTTTTTTTATCTTTTTTGTAAATTTATCAAAGTTTTCTTCCTTAAGACTAAAACCACATGCACCTGGATGACCGCCGTATTTTTCTAGATGCTCACTACATTCTTCAATAGCTTTTATTACATTAAATTCTTTTATACTTCTACCAGACCCTTTAAGTCCCTCTTCTGTTCTGGTAATAATTAATGTAGGCTTATGATACTTGTCACATACTCTACTAGCAGCTAAACCAATTACACCCTCTGTCCAGATGTCGTCTTTTGGACTTAAACAAATTAATATTTTATCTTCTTTTATTATTTGTTTATCAGCCTCATCCACGATAGATCCTGTTATTTGCTGACGTTTAATATTCAAATCATTTAAAGTATTTGATATTTCTTTAGCTTCTTTAATATCTTTAGTAGTTAAGAGCTTTACGGCTTCCTTGGCATGAACCAACCTACCAGCAGCATTAATTCTTGGGGCTATTTGAAATCCTACATTCCACGAATCAAGTTCTCCGTTTATTTTAGACACTTTCATTAATTCTAACAATCCAATTCTATTTGTTTTATTTAATTCCTCCATTCCTTTTTTGAGTAATATTCTATTTTCACCCACTAAACTCATGCAATCAGCTACTAAACCAACAGCTATTAAGTCATAACCTTTATTTATCAATCTTTCTTTCATTTCATCGTTTAGTTTTGATTTTTTTATCAAAGCTTCCCGCAATTTTTGCGCAACACATACTCCAGCAAGGCTCTTGAATGGGTATTTTTCACCTGGAGTTAATGGATTTATAATCAAAGTATCAGGCAGAGAATCAACTCTTGGTGTATGATGATCTGTAATAATAATCTTTATACCTATTTCTTTAGCATATTCAACTTCTTTTTTGCTTACAATTCCACCGTCTACAGTTATTATTAATTTAGTTCCATTATTTTTTAATTTTTTTATTGCTTCTTTATTCAATCCAATTCCTTCTTCAAATCTATCTGGAATATAAAAATCAACATCAGCTTTAAAGAGATTTAATATTTCATACATCAAGGCTGTAGAGGTTACACCATCAGCGTCATAGTCACCATAAACTGTAATTTTATTTTCTTCTTTTATATTTTTAATAACCAAATCAACAACCTCTTCCATTTGATTAAACAAAAAAGGATCATTAATTTTTGCGTAATCGTCATTAAAAAAATAATCTATTTCTTCTGTAGTTTTTATCCCTCGATTAAAAAGAAGTTGCAAAACAACCCGATCATAATCAGGATTTTTTTTAATAAAATCATTATCAATTTTTGGCATCACCTGCCAGTTTTTATTCATAAAAATTATCGTCATTGCGAGGAGCGACAGCGACGTGGCAATCCCGTGTTGAGATCACTTTCTGTTAAAACATAAAACTACTTATACGACTCCTCAATTAAATCTTTCCATTCTGGATTAACAGAATTAATTAAATCAATTTTATTTTTCCTAGAACCAGCTTTTATATTCTTTTCCCTAGAAATTGCATTAATAACTCTTTCGAATGTTTCGTAATAAACTATTCTGTTTATATTATATCTAGCTGTAAAACTATTTTTATTTATTTTTGTCTTATGTTGGTTTTCTCTATTGAAAATATTATTAGTTACTCCTGTATACAAAACCGTATTCCTTGGATAATTAGTTGCGATGTAAACACAAAATACTTTATCCATATTAACACAATTATTTAATAGTCTCGGGATTGCTTCGCTTCGCTCGCAATGACAGTATATTATTAGATCAAAAATATCCCTCCAATAGTCCACATAACCATAGAGAGCATTATTAAAATACTTACAATCATCCAAACAATTTTTATAACTTTTTTTCTTTTCATATATATTATTTTAAATTTAATTACTTCTTAAGTATCTTCACAAAAGTATCCGATGGGATATCTACACTTCCCTTTCCGGCAGCCATCATTTTTTTCTTTCCCTTCTTTTGTTTTTCAAGAAGCTTTCTTTTTCGACTCACATCTCCTCCGTATAGCTTAGCAGTCACATCTTTTCTCATTGCAGATAATCTCTCAGCAGCTATTACCTTGCCACCAATTACTGCCTGAAGCTTCAAAACAAACATCTGCTTTGGCAAAGAATTTTTTAATATTTTCACGACTTCCTTACCTCTGACAAACGCATCTTCTCTATAAACTATAGTAGCTAGGGCTTCAATTGGCTCTTCTGCGACTAATATATCCATTTTTACAACATCGGCTGGTCTATAATCAAGATATTCGTAATTAATTGAAGAGTATCCAGAACTCACACTCTTTATCTTGTCATAATAATCAGTCAAAATTGCTGCCATTGGTATTTCGTAATGTAGTATAACTCTATTTTCATCTAAATATTCTATATTTTTATAAATTCCTCTTTTCCCTTGAGTTAACTCCATAATATTTCCCATATAATCTTTTGGAGTAATAATATCAAGAGTCACCCACGGCTCTTCTATTTTTTCCATCATTGTTGGATCAGGTAATTTCTGAGGGGTTCTTATAATCTCTTCTTGGCCGTTATTTTTGAACACATTATAAGCTACGCTTGGTACAGTCACTATCAAATCCAAATTATATTCTCGTCTAAGTCTCTCTTGAAATATTTCCAGATGAAGCAAACCAAGAAATCCACATCGAAAACCAAAACCAAGAGCTTCTGATTGCTCAGCTTCATAACTAAGAGCTGAATCATTTAACTTTAGCCTCTCCATGGCATCACGCAAATCTTTATAGTCGCTCCCTTCCTTGGGAAATATTCCAGCAAACACCATAGGTTTCACTTCCTTATAACCAGTCAAAGATTCTACTTCATTATTTAATTTTTCAAGAGTCACAGTATCACCCACTCGACATTCACCTACTTCTTTAAATCCTGTCACAATATATCCAATCTCACCAGCTTTTAAACCACCAGTTGATAAATAATCAGGTTTAAAAACACCAACATCCAGGGCTTCACTTTTCGCACCCGTTGCCTTCAAGTGAATCTTATCTCCTTTTTTAACTTCTCCATCTACTACCCGGACATAAGCAACCACACCTTTATACTCATCGTAATTAGAATCAAAAATTAAAGCACGAAACGGTTTATCAACTTCTCCTTTTGGTGCTGGTATATTTTTTATAATAGAATCGAGTATTTCATCTACACCTTCACCAGTTTTTCCTGAGGCTAATAATATTTCATCTTCAGTGCAACCCAATAATTTAATTATTTCATTTTTGGTTTTTGGTACATCCGCGGCTGGTAAATCTATTTTATTAATAACAGGAATTATTGTCATGTCTTGCTCTATTGCTAAATATAAATTTGCCAATGTCTGAGCTTGTATTCCCTGAGAAGCGTCCACGAGTAAAACAGCTCCTTCGGCAGCAACCAAGCTCCGAGAAACTTCATAAGTAAAATCAACATGACCAGGAGTATCAATCAAATTCAATTGATAACCCTTATGTTCAATAGTCACAGGCTGAAGCTTGATAGTAATACCACGCTCTCTTTCCAAATCCATCCTATCCAAAACCTGATCTTTCATCTTTCTTTTATCAATTGTGTTTGTAATCTCCAATATCCTATCAGCCAAGGTAGATTTACCATGGTCAATATGAGCGATAATACAGAAGTTACGTATATTATTCATAAAAAATAAGCTTATAGCTACACACTATTAGCTTTTAGTTATATACTCTATCCTACCTATTTTTACCGTTTTGGTCAAATAAAAAAGGCTGGGAATGTAAAATCCTCAGCCTTGTATAATGTTATTATTAACAATTCGATGCGCTATGCACCTTTTAGGACATCGATCATGGTGAAATATCCTGTCTCTCCAACCTGAATTTTTTTCCGGAGAAAAGAAATCGCATCAAGAGTGCCATCGACATAGGGATTACGACCATTAATATGATGGCCTATTTCAAGTCTGATCCCCAGGCCTTCATTAACTAACGCATACTTGTGATGACCATGGCCGTCCAAATAATCAGCTGGAATACCCCAGTAGTACGTCTGTCGAACCGGGTCCCTCTCAAGATAAAAACCAATTTCTTCAGCCCCCATTCCCTGGAAATCCAACGAGATTGCTTTAGCGGTTCCGGAGGGGTCAGTCTTGGTTTTCTGATGGGATTCCTCAATAATCAATTTGAACCCATTAAGAAATCCAGGGAAATTTTCTTTGATATAAACAATTGCCGCCATTAGCCCAACCACGTGCTTAGCCATATTAGGAGCAACTATTGCCGGGATGGCAGCGTTTAACACTGTCTGCCTAAGAACTTCACGATCGCCACCGGTCGTACCCATAATGAAGGGAATTTCAAGCTGACAATACCGTTCAGCCATAGCATTGACTGCCGAAGGTTGGGTGAAGTCAATAATTATTGAAATGGCGTTTACATCTGCGCAATATTTCAGGTATTCCTCCAACGCCACTTGATGTTTTTTAGGTTGATAAAGATCTATCAACCAAGCGTCATCCCAAATACTCACGCATTTTTCAGTGACATCATCCCCGACCAGAGAATGACTATAAAGATCACAATCTTCCCTGTTCTTTGATTCTTCGTTTTTTATTTTTTCCGCGATTAGCCTGCCCATTTTGCCAGCGATACTGTTTACCATAATAAAACAATTCTTCATGGTTTAACTCTCCTTTCATTTATAATTACGAGTTTACAAAACTTTTAAACAACAATAAAATAATTATATTACTTTATTACAAAAAATACTTTATGTCAACCAATAAAAGAAGCTTAGCTTCCTGATTGATACCAAGCTTCTTAATATCCCAATAATCCTATCTCTTCCGCCAATCCCTAATCTCCAACCTCCCTCTCCCCTTATCAGTAACAACAAGCTTTTGTTTTTCTTTCCAACCATATTTCTCTATTATTTCTTTTGGAATATTAACAGTATAGCTATGACTTGATGCTTTTGTAAGTTTTCTTTCAAATTTATTCATATATTTTCGTACGTACGTTCGTACGTACGTCTTATCTGTCTTCCCGGACGAGCGGAGCGAAGATCCGGGATCCAGGAGTTAGCAGTACGTACAACAATCTTCAAAAAGGCATGAATAACATCTCGCTCTCCTGGTTCCCGGATATTTCCATTATCGCTTAAGCTCAAATAAAAATTCCGGGATGACAATGTTTAATATTGATATATTTAAATTAATTCGTAATTCGTCCCGTCATCCGACGGGACGCCATGTCGGATGTCATGGCGTAATTGAATAATTGATAATTGAATCAGATTCCTCTCGCCTCACCCGAATCACCCGTGCTAATCTTTTTGGTCGGCAATCGACGCTTAATAGCTTCCCAGAAAGAGAAAAACTCTTCGCTTTTGAGGAATGAACAAAAAGCTAGATAAACCAAAAGACCTGCAATACCAGAAATTAAACCTTGAGTTAAAACTCCTAAAAAAGTACTCATATCAACATAAGGCCAGATAACATATTTCATACCCTGGACTGTCAGTCCACAGGCAAGGGCTGCTAGAGAAAATTTGATTGTTGATAAAAGTATTCTCACCTCATCCATATTTCCAATCTCAACTCTAAACATTGTCCAAAGTAAAACAAAATTGAATATATTTGCTAGAGAAAAAGCCAGGGCAAGTCCTGCTACTCCATAAATATTAACAAACCAAATAGATAAAATCACATTTACTAAAGCAGAAACAAGTCCGATATAAAAAGGCGTAGTTGAATTGTGACGAGCATAATACATTCTAACGAGCAGAGGTATGGTGGCTTGGGCGAACAAAGAAATTGCGAAAAAACCCAAAGTATCAATTGTAAGAATCGTATCCTCCCAATTAAAATTTCCTGATCCAAGAACTACACGAATAATTTGCGCCCTAAGAGTTATAAGCAAAACTGTAGAAGGAACAACAAAAAATAAAATTTGTCTAATAGTATTAGAAAAATTAATAATTAATTTCTTTTTATTAAAAGCTAACGCTGATAAAGTTGGAAAAGCAGCTACGGCAAATGATATGCCAAAAATCCCAACCGGAAAGGATTGCAAATTATTTGCCAGGTTGAATACTGTCAAAGAACCACTAGCGAGCGTTGAGGCTATAATAGTGATCACTACTAAATTAATTTGAGAAATAGCCAAGCTCATTGTTCTTGGCAACATCATCTTTCCAATCTCTCTTACTCTTTTATCTTTAAAATTAAATAATGGTTTGTATCTAAATCCAAGTTTAAACACTAAAGGCATCTGAATCAATAAGTGTAAAAATGCTCCTAAGGTAACGCCCCAGGCTAACCCATAAATCCCCCAAATTGGCACGAAGTATAAAGCTCCGATTATAATACCAATATTATAAAGAACTGGAGACAAGGAATAAACGAAAAATCTTTTGAATGACTGAAGCACGCCTCCAAATACACTTGAGAAGCCAAGAAACAATGGAGATAAAAACATTATTCTAGTTAATGTCGCTGCTAATTCTTGCTTCTCTCCCGAAAAGCCTGGAGCAATTAATTTCATAAGGACTGGAGCCAAAAATATACCCAGAGTACAAAATATTATCAGAAAAATACCTAATATATTAATTATATTATTTGCTAATGTCCAAGCTTCTTGATTTTCTTTTTTAAAAATAATTCTCTTAGCTTTTTCAAGAGGATTCCTGAGAAGGCTAGTAAATATTGGAACAAAACCAGCTGACAAAGCGCCAAGCACTAATAAATTGAATATCAAATCAGGAATTCGAAAAGCAGCATAATACACATCCAAAACATCTCCCGCCCCAAACTCTCCAGCCAAAATCCTATCACGAAATATTCCTAAAAAGCGACTTATCAAAGAAAAAAAAGCAACCATAGCGACAGCTACAGTAATGCTATTTATTTTTCCAGAAAAAATTCTTTTTATCATAGTATTTAATTCAAATCTAATTCTGCTATTTTAAATTTACCCTTGCTTGTAATTTCAAAATCCCTCTTAACCAAAATATGATGCATTGATTTATTTGAGGTATAGTATTTCGCTCGTAAAGTTTTTACTCCTCGTCCACGGGCAATCTCAATGATGTAGTCAGTAAACTTCTTACCAAGCCCTTGAAAATGCCAAGGATCTCCTATTCCAATAGTAAAATTAGCCACTTCTCCAATAGGATCAGTCATCATTCTAACAACTCCAATAATTTTTTCTTTACCTCCTTCCTTCAGTATAGCAATAATTGCTATCTCCCTATCATAATCAATTTGAGTGAATCTAGTCAGGAGGTCATGATCAACTTTTTTAATCACTTCAAAAAATCTTTGCCTCAAGCTCTCTTTGGAAAAAGTTTTAAACAACGCACCTTCCATTTCTTCATCCTCTGGTTTTATAGGACGCATAGTTACTTTCTTTCCATTCTTTAATTTAAATTTATCTGTATATTCTTTTGGATATGGTGAGATCACTAAATGTGAGTAAGGTTTTATTTTTTTTCCTAAAATATTTTTATCCAAAATAATCTTGGCATCCAGTACCATGCCGCCATTTTCATCCACTGCAAAAGGATTGATATCTATTTCTTTTATCTCGGGAAAGTCAGCTACAAGATACGCAAATTTATAAAGTAAAAATTGAATAGCTTGAATATCTATTCCTGGCATATTCCGATAACCTTTAAGAAGCTTATAAATCTTGGTTTCCTTTATCATTCTCATGGCTAAAGCCATATTTAGAGGCGGTAAACCAACTTTTGTATCTTGAAAAACCTCAACTGCCACTCCACCCATACCAAAAACAATAACTGGACCAAAAATTGGGTCTTTTTTGCATCCTATTATTAATTCGTATTTCTTTTTCACCATACCTTCAATAAAAACACCATGAATATCCGCTTTTGGTTTATGTTTCTTAACTGATTTTATTATTTTTTTATAAATTCCGCTTGCTTCTTTAGCTGACATTATATTTAGCTCAACACCGCCTACATCAGTTTTGTGCAATATGTCAGGAGACAAAATTTTCATAGCCACAGGAAAACCAATGTGCGAAGAAAGCTCGGAAGCCTCTTTGGCTGATTTTGCTATTGCATTAGGAACTACTGGAATATTGTAATTTTCTAACATCTTTTTTGACTCAGCCTCGGTTAAAACACTTCTTTTATTTCTAATAATTTGTTTTATAATTTCTTTATTCTCTTCCGTCTTTGGCTTGAAAGCATGAGGAATAGTAGCTGGGGTTTCATACAATAACTTTAGATTCTTTGTATAACTTCGAATATACATAAAAGTTCTAATTGCGTCTTCAGGTGATCTATAAATTGGGACATTTCCTTTTTCTAATATTTCTCTTCCTTTCTGCACATCACTTCCCCCCATCCAACTAGCCAGGATTGTTTTGCCAGTTTTATTTTTCTTGGCAATAGCTACGATTCTTTGAGCCACAGCCACCGAATCAGTCATTGATTGAGGCGTAAGTATTATTAAAATTGCGCTAACATTCTTGTCTTCCAAGGCAATTTTGACTGCCTGACTATATCTGCGAAAATCAGCGTCTCCCAAAATATCAATTGGATTTCCATGACTCCAAGCTGAAGGCAAAAATTTATCAAGTTTTTTAATCGTTTCCTTTTCTAACAAAGCTGGCTTACCATGATATTGCACCAAAGAATCAATCGCTAATACTCCTGGCCCCCCAGCATTTGTTACAATACCTAACTGACTACTCTCTGGTCTTGTTTGCATAGCCAAAGACTTGGCAACATGAAAAAGCTCAACTACAGTCTCGACCCTTATGATACCAGCACGCTCAAAAGCAGCATCAAATATCGCATCATCTCCAGCCAAACTACCGGTATGAGACTGGGCAGCCCTAGCTCCTTCTAAAGAACGGCCAGATTTCAAAACAATAATAGGCTTTGTTCTAGAGAAAGCTCTAGCCGCGCTCAAAAATTTACGCGCCTCAGTCAAAGACTCCATGTAAATTAAGATACTCTCAGTCTCTTTGTCCTGACCAAAATAATCAATAAGGTCAGAGAAACCAACATCGAGCATTGATCCAATCGAAACGAAATTACTAAAACCAACATTATTTTTAATTGACCAATCCAAAATAGAAGTACAAAGTGCTCCACTTTGAGAAATAAGAGCTATCTTTCCAGGTAAGGCCATTTTACTAGCAAAACTTGCGTTGAGGTGTAGAGATGGTTTAATAAATCCAAGACAATTTGGTCCTAATATACGCATATTATATTTTTGACCAATCTTTAATATCTCATTACTCATAGCTTGACCCTCTTTTCCAGTCTCACTAAAACCGGCTGAAATAATAATTACTCCACCAACCCCTGCCTGACCGCACTCCTTCATAACTTCTGCCACAAATTGAGCAGGAATAGCAATAATAACCAAATCAATCTTGTCTGAAATTTCCTTTATTGAATTATAAGCTTTTATACTTTGAACATTCTTTCTCTTGGTATTAACCGGATAAACAATCCCATTATAATCGCTCCCTATCAGATTCTCCATGAGAGCATTGCCCACACTTCCCTCTCGATCACTAGCTCCAATCACAGCAATTGTTTTTGGCTTAAAAATTTTATCTAAATTCTTCATAAATATTATTACAAATCACAAATAGTTATTTGTGTTATTTGCGTTTGATTTGTGAATTTGTAATCTAATTAAACTAATGCACTAGTATCCCCTACAGGCAATCCCAGCTCCTTAGCTTTTAAAACCCTCCTCATTATTTTACCACTTCTAGTCTTTGGTAATTTATCGACAAACTCCATATCTTTTATAACAGCCACTGGCCCTAGGTATTTCCTAACATGCATTTTGAGTTCTTTTTTTAACTCATCGCTTGGTCTTGCATTTTGTTTGAGAATAATAAAAGCTTTAATTACCTCTCCTTTAATCTTATCTGGCACACCAATTACACCCACCTCTACTACAGCTTTATGAGAAACAAAGGCACTTTCCACCTCAGCAGTTCCAATCCTGTGGCCAGCAACTTTTAATACATCATCAGTACGACCTTGTATCCAAAAATATCCATCTTTGTCTTGAAACCCTACATCTCCAGCAAAATAGCATCCTTTAACTTGGCTCCAATAAGTTTTTATATATCTTTTTGGATTATTTAATATTGTCCGCACCATGCTTGGCCATTGATTTTTTATTACCAAGTATCCACCCTTGCCGACTGGAACCTTTTTGCCATTCTTGTCTACAATTGCCGCCTTGATACCTGGAAAAGGTCTAACAGCACTTCCCGGCTTCAGCGTCGAAGATGGTAATGGTGTAATCATATTCATGCCAGTTTCTGTTTGCCACCAAGTATCCATAATAGGACATCTCCCTTTGCCAATATATTTATGATACCATTTCCATGCTTCAGGATTAATCGGCTCACCAACTGAACCCAGAATTCGAAGAGTTTTCATTTTGTGCTTTTTTGGCCACTTTGCTCCGTAGCGCATCATAGCTCTAATAAGGGTTGGGGCTGTATAAAAAACGTTTACTTTATATTTCTCGACGACTTTCCAAATCCGATCTGGCTTTGGCATGTCTGGCACGCCTTCGTACATCAAGGTTGTCACACCAGCAAGTAATGGACCATAAATAATATAACTATGTCCCGTAATCCAACCTGGATCCGCTGTGCACCAAAAAATATCATCATCTCGAAGATCGTAAACCATTTTAATTGTTCGGAGTACACCAACGGCATAACCGCCATGAACATGCACTATTCCTTTTGGCTTGCTAGTAGTTCCAGAAGTATAGAGCACAAAAGCAGGATCTTCGGCATTCATCTGAGCGCATTTCGCCTCATCAGATTGCCCCTTTATAAAATCCTTATACCAAATATCTCGTCTTTTATTAAAATTAACTTTCTTTTTATTATTTTTTACCACTATAACTTTCTTGATGCTCTTACATTGTTTAACGGCATCATCGGCTATTGTTTTCAGATCAATTACCTTACCTCTTCTAAAGGACCCATCAGCAGTAAACAACACCTTGGCTCTAGCATCTTTTATTCGTTCAGCTAGAGCACCGGATGAATACCCAGCATAAACTACAGAATGCATTGCGCCGATTTTGGCGCAAGCAAGCATAGCAATAGCAATTTCTGGAATATTTGGCATATATATTGCCACCTTGTCACCTTTTTTGATTTTCATGCCCCGCAAGGCATTAACTAATTTATTTACTTCTTTGTATAATTCTAAATATGTGTACTTTCTAGTTCTGCCAGTCTCATCCTCCCAAAGAATAGCAGTCTTTTTACCCTTGGTTTCAATATGTCTATCAACGGCATTATATGCAAGATTAGTTTTACCACCAACAAACCACTTAAAAAACGGCTTATCTTTTAACTCAAATGTTTTGTCCCACTTCTTAAACCAATCAATATCGCGAGCTGCTTCTTCCCAAAATTTAATTGGGTCTTTATCTGCTTTTTTATAAACAGAATTTATATTTTTTAATTGAGCATTTTTTAAAAATTTTTTCGAAGGTCTAAATTTTTCTTTTGTATTAACCAAAACTTCAGTCAAATCTCTTTTATTAACTTTTTTTGGCATAAGTTTATAATTAAATTTATTAAATAAATTATTCTTACTTCCTCTCCTGTTTAGGAGAGGATTGAAGTGAGGTATATTAAATATTTTTCTTAATCAATAGACCATTCTGTGCGCCTTGCTGACCGATAACTGAAGCAGTATTTTTGAGACCAATTTTCATAGACTTTTTTATATCTCCATTATATCGCTCCAAACCAGCCACAAAAGAAGAATTAAAAGCGTCTCCAACGCCAGTGGCGTCAATTCGTTTTTTTTCTTTTATAATATTTTGATGATAAAAACATTCGCCATCAAAAACATCAGCGCCTTTTTTTCCATTTGTTATCAGTACTATTTCCGAACCATATCCATTTATTATCTTATGTAAATTTCTAATATTATTCAAAAATCTATTATCTTTATTTTTATAATTTTTATTAGATATTACTAATTCAATTGCCTCGTCTTTGTTTAGGCAAAGTACGGTAGTTTTTTTCAGATATTTAGCAATCTTATCAAAACCTGCTTTTATTTGAGTAGAGCCAGGATTCCAAGCAATCTTTTTTTGACTAACAGAGAAAATCTGCCTCAAAACCCCCTGCCAAGCTCCAGACAATGATGAAATATAAATCCATTTTGTATTTTTCAAAAATCTTAAATCAGCATTTGTGATCTGTAATTCGTCACCCGCTCCTCTCACAGAAAAAGTTATTCTCTCTTTGTCTTTACCTACTAAAACAAAAGAAAAAGCTGAATCTCTATTTTTTATTTTTTTTATTTTGCTTACATCAACTTTCTGATTTTTAAAATTATTTACAATACTTTTTCCTCGTACGTCCAAACCAATCGAAGTCATAATTCCAGCTCGAAAACCTAAACGCGAAAAAGATACAGCTGAATTTGCAGCACCGCCGCCAAAAGACGAAAAAGATTTATCAATATATATCTTAGACCCCCGTTCAAAAGCGATTAAACTTTGTCTTAATATATCTTTTTTATTTTTGATAACAGCACCTTCATCAGTATAAAAAGTAATATCTTCAGTCGCTCCACCAATAGTAATAAAATCGTATTTCATATTTTTTTATTAGTAATAATAAATTCCCAATATTAAATTTTCATTATTTTTACCCCCTCTCCTAGACAGGAGAGGGTTGGGGTGAGGTTGATGATTAGCAGAATAACTATAAATATAACACAATTAATCTCTGTGTTCACCTTTTTCCACCTCATCCCTGCCTACCGGCAGGCAGGCTATCCTTCTCCTGTCCAGGAGAAGGGACTTTATTTTGATATTATTTTAACAATATAATCTACTTAAATTATAACATATTTAGAATACATAAAAAAGCGTGAAAACACGCTTTTTTATAAGTATTTATTTAGCTTCCTTTGCTTTATTTAAAGTCTTCAATTCTTTTATCAAGTGCTTCTTTTTGCTCTTTTTTTATTAAATATATATTATCACTATCTCCTCGCTTAGCATAATAGTTACCATTCACTTCCGCTCCAATCATTATAGTGTTGTCAATATTCTCTCCTGTTGCTTGTAAAATAACCAATCCTTTATCTAAATCTGTTTCTTCATAACTTTGTCCTGGGATTACTACAGCTACTAAATGAGACATGATGTCCAAAATCTTATCAATATTTTCTTGATTTATATTAAACTCATACGGCAAAACACCTTGCCATAAGTCGCCATCATCACCTCCTGTTTTTTCAACAGTAAACTCTCTATTGGGATATTGAAATCTAATTTTAGAAATATTATCTCTATTAGAATAAAATATTATATCATCTCTAAAATCTTTTTCACTAAACGCACTAAAAAGTCCTGATTTCACAGAATATGTTTCATTAATATCAGACATAGATATATATGTATCAGTGTAATCAGCTCCCATCTTACCAATAATAAACTCTAGAGACTCCTCACTGTCTATAAATAATTTAACAACAAACCCACTTTCATCTGTTGCAAATTCTTGTTTTTTATCTTCATTACTACTAACTAATTCAAATTTTGATTCTTTTGCGTTTTCAAAAGATTTAACTATATTGTCAGAGTATATTTTTTTTGCATAAAAATCTTTTGTACCAAATATTTTCCATTTCTCACCAATTTTCTCCAAAATCACAACTTCGCCATTCTTATTTATACTTATTTTATTTATTTCATCGATATCTAAATCTTCAAAAAAATTAATTTTATTACCCCTTTTTTCTTTCCAAGTTTTCATTGGACCCTGATAAATATAGACAACAAAAACTAACAAAACTAAAATCCCTCCCAAAATCAAATTTTTTTTACTCATAATATTAATGAAGACCTCCCCTAGCCCCTCCTTATCAAGGAGGGGAATTATATAATTCCTCCCCTTCTCACTAAGGGGAGGCTAGGAGGGGTTGTTCTATTTACTTAAATTCTCTTTAACAATATCAACTAACTCTTCTTTATTCTGAACACCCTCTAGTCGCAATATCTCTTGTTCGTCTTTATCTAAAAAAACAAAAACAGGAATATCTTTTACATTATACTTTTTTAATACTTCTGGATTTTCATCAGCATCAAAATATTCTGCTTTTAACTCTGGAATTTCCAATTCAATTTCAGCCCACATAGGCTTCATTACTAAACATTCCATACACCATATAGCCCCAAATTTTAATACACGCATAAAATTTACTTTTTACTTTATAACTTTTTACTATATCTCATCTACAAATTTCGATCTTCGTCTCATGAAATACCTAATCAGTCCAAAAAGTACAACTACAATAGTCACGCCAAAAATATTAGCAAACTTTATAAATAACTTCTGACCTTCAGTTAATTCCTTGATAGGTCTCTCAGAAACACCTTTAGAACGTATACTAATTAAATCATCATCCAAGCTAAGACTATCTACTATATTCTGGAAAAATAAAATATTTGCCGGATTTTGTCTCAAAAAACTATCTTCAATAAACCCAGCATCGCCGACTACTACTACTCGACCCGAATCTGTAGATTTTTCTGAATACTTACTATTAAATTTACCAAAAACAGAAACTGCTAAGTTTTTCTCTCCAATATTATTGCTTGGATTAAAATTTTGTTGAGGATTTAAATCAAAAGACCCTGTCTGTTCCCAGGCCTTGTTGGTAGATTTTGCTAAAACTGATACTTGATTATCTTCGCCGAGAATATCATTATCTAATTCAACACTACTCACCCAAGGTAAAACTAATGATTCTAACTTTGATACCACTACATTTTCCTGATCAAAACCATCCTTGGTTATTTTTGGCCAAAATGGATAATCAGTTGTAAAAGTAAAAAATCCTGAATTAAATGAAGCCATGCCTGATGAATAATCTAATACCAGATTATCCTGAACTTTGATGCCGTAACTATCTAATAAGTTAGTAATCCCTACATCATTCAAGTTTGCTGACAAACCTTCTGCAAGACCAACTCTGTCTAGTAAAAACATTATCGACTTACCCTTCATAAGAAATTCATCAATTGCCTTTAATTGATCATCGCTGAATAACTCCCTTGAACCTACTACAATTAAAGTATCGACACTATCAGATACACTATCCTGGTTCGTGAGATCAACTAATTCTGTGTCGTATAATTCTTGGATCTTTTGATAAGCTGCTGTTATTTCTGTGTCCACACTTAGACTTCCGTTGCTAGCCAAAAAACCAATAGTTGCCATCTCATCACTTATAACTTTTTTTATAGCTGTTGTTATTTGATATTCTAGATTTCTAGTATTTTCAACCACAGGAATCACTTCTTTTTCATCCCCATATTGAACTACTATTCCCAAGTATCCTTTTACTACTTGATATTTATCTTTTTCTAACACATTAAACTGCAAAGCAGGCACACCAAGCATATACATTTCTTGATCAGTATTCTCTAATGAATTTGGATCAATAAAATCAATCTTTATTTTACTATCAGAATAATTTGCATATTCATCAAGAATATCATCCACTTCTTGCTTCAGAGTAATATATTGGCTAGGTAAATCATCACTAAAATAAACCTTGATATTTATCAGATCATCAAGGTTATTAGCTACATTTTTACTCACTTTAGAAATAGAATAATCTTTATTTTGAGTCAGATCCAATCGGAAAAACAATTGATAA
This sequence comes from uncultured Gammaproteobacteria bacterium, assembly GCA_964613625.1. Classification (GTDB taxonomy): domain Bacteria; phylum Patescibacteriota; class Patescibacteriia; order Patescibacteriales; family CAZTIC01; genus CAZTIC01. Next base: position 29,611 of record CAZTIC010000007.1, read on the forward strand.
GAAAAAAAATTAACTACCAACAATATACCAAGTACAATTATAATAGTTAACCATATGTCTGATTTTTGTAATATTTTTTTTAGTTTCATATATAATTCAATATTTATTAGCTTACCTGTCCCGAAAGTGAAACATATCAAGATAATTCATAGATTTAAAAAAACTCTAAGCATTTACGAATAGAGAATAGTCTTTTTTATATTATATTACAATAAAAAAATTTGTAAAGTATTTTGAAATAAACTTTATTTATATCTCAAGGCTGTCAATGGATTCAATCTTGATGCCTTGATAGATGGATAAACACCTGTCACAAAACCTATGACGATTGAAAAAATCATAATAAAAGCAACAAACCAAGGTGGATTATAAAATATATCTAATGAGTTGCCACCAAAAGAATTGGCTAAAATATTTACGCCAAAATTAGCAATTTCTCCCCCTACATAACCAATAATAATTCCGCCGATTCCTCCCAAAAATCCCATTATAATAGATTCAAATAAAAATATTTTTCTTATATCCTGCTTAGATATTCCAAGTGCTCTCATGATACCAACTTCATTAATTCGCTCAAGAAGAGCAATAGTCATTGTGTTAAACATTCCAATTGCAGAAACAATCAAAGCGACCAAGCCAAATAAAGCTAAAATTATTTTAATAACATTAAAAATCTTATTAGCCTGATCAATAGTGTCAGATAAAGACGACACCAAAAATCCCTCGTCAATAATGCTATTTCTAATCGTTTCCATGTTATCAGCAGAGTCAACTTTTACCTTTAATTGATTATATTTGTTTATCCCCAAGTCATCTATTGTATTGCGCGGAATATAAACAAAATTTAAAACTTCATCTTCTATGACCCCTACTATTTTGTATTTATCTTCTCTTTTAACAATCTCTATATCTTCACTTCCGTCTTCATTCATTTCAGTAATAAACAAATCTATCAAAAACTCTTGACCAATAATTTTATCAATATCAACGTCAAAAAGTTTAGCCCCTGCCGAAGATATAATTGCCTCATATCCACCATCGGACACAAGCTCTCTGCCCATATCTACCTTGATTCCACTCAAACGAAAATAAGAATCATCAACTGCATGCACAAATCCACCGCCAGTTAAATTATTAATAGTAATCTGAGAAGACAAATTAATAACCGGACTAATTTCTTGTACTGATTCAATCCTGGATATTCTGTCAACATCATCTTGATTAATAGTAATCAAATCCTCAACTCCTGGACTAACGTCCAAGCTCAAAAGGGAATCGGCAGTTGTTATTCGTGACAAAATTGCTTCCTGTAGACCATATCCAAGAGAAACCAAAAATAAAACTGTACCAATGCCTACGCTCACACCCAAAACAGTCAAAAAAGTCCTAAGAGGTCTTGTTTTAAACATCCTGGTTGATAATGAAATTGTATCTAATAGTCTCATATAATATTATCTGTATTTACCAAGTATTAATAATTCTAATAATTTTGAAATCTTTTTTGCATCTCTCTTGTCTAGTCCCGCTCCACCCTTCAATTCTTGCAAATCCAATTTTTTGAATAAAGTTTTTTTATCTATTTTATTTTCAAGTCTTATTTTTATCAAACCATCAATTATCTTGATTGTTTTCTCTTCATCAATATCGATATGTAGAGTTTCTAAAATATAACTCCTAATTTCAAGCGCTTCGTTATTAATATCAAAATCCTTTCTAAATCTAGCCTCGTTTTCTTCTTTTTGTAAAAATTTAATTTCTTTAACTATTTTTTTAATCTGTTCTGTTAAATTTCTAGCAATTCTCTTGTCCATACCCAATCCACCTTTTTCAACTTCATTATCTAAAAATTCAAAAAGAGAATTTTCATTTTCCATTCCTGTTATTAATAGACTCTCTACTTTCTTCTCTATCCCACCTATCTCTTCAGAGCTCATATTAGTTAATACTTCTGAAACTATTTGCTTAGCCTTGAATGGTATTAATAAATTACCAACCGAACCGGTAATACTTGAAAAACTTCTAGCTAAAAGCTCAAGATCTTTTGAAATAGTAGTTTTTGTTTCTTCTCCTTTTTGAATAGGGATATTTTCATCTACCAATTTATTAACTTTTGTCTTTATAACCGCTCCATCTTTCATATAAAAAACTCTATGAGCCATATCTACATAAGCCGGATTATGAGTAACTAGAATAATTGTCTTTTTTTGATTAGTATTAAGATCTTGAAGTAATGCCATCACATCCTCGGCTGACTTTGAATCTAAATTTCCAATTGGCTCATCAGCAAATAATATGTCGGGATTATTTACCAAGGATCTGCAAATAGCCACTCTTTGTTGTTGTCCACCGGACAGTTCATTGGGTAATTTATTCATTTGTTCTTTCACTCCAAAATGTTCTAATAATTTCTCTGCTTTTCGTTTGCGATCCTTAGTGCTAGCGTTAATTGCAATTTGAGGTAAAATAATATTTTCAAAAACAGTTAAAGAATTAATCAAATAAAAAGCTTGAAATATCATACCAGTAACTTTTTGATGATAAAATTCTAATTCTTTTTGAGATAATTTAGATATATTTTTATCATTAACTAACATCTCCCCTTTTGCGCTTGTCTCAAGACCGGCTATAGAATATAGCAAGGTTGATTTACCACACCCAGATGGACCAAAAAAAACAACAAATTCTCCAAGATATATATCAAGATTTACGTCCCTCAGAGCTCTTACTTCATTTTCTTGCCCTGGAAAATATGTTACATTCAAGTTTTTCACCTGAATAACTGACTTTTTATTTTTTATTAACATATAAAAATATTATAACATACATTTTTCAAATTTCATATTTCACATCTCGTATCCTACGTTTCAGAGCGCTACGCGATATGAGATGCGTAATACGAGAACCTAATCCCTAATCTTCCCCACCCAACCAAAGATCTCTTCTAGATTTTTCATAATAACCTGGAAGACTGATTCCTGTTGTCTAGGGGTTAGGATAGTATATATCTTTGATATAGCAGTATTGCCACCCGAATCAATAGATTCTACTC
>CAZTIC010000008.1:0-31533 GCA_964613625.1 uncultured Gammaproteobacteria bacterium
CCCACACTCCACTTCGATTTGGGTCGCAAGTGCCTGTGTCCAGATAGTCATCCAAAATGTGCTGTTGAGCGTCAGTCGGGATGTGCCAACCAGTCGGGCAAATTCCTTTTGTACCTTCGGTAGTAACATATTGCATCATTTCATCCCATTGATAAAGTCCACCATAAGTAGTGCAGTTGGCTTCGTTGTCGGAATAACAATATTTTTCTAAAGTGCTATTGTCAGTTTGATTGCCGGCACCGTTAATTCTGGTGCCAACATTGAGATTTTTTGCCAGCCAGCATTGAGTGCCGATAAGAACTGTTGGATAAACTATACTGGAATAGGTGACGGAGTCGGTTCCGCAAAGAAACATTTTTATCTCATCTCCGTCTATATCCACGAAAAAACTCCCGCTTTCATTTAAAGTTCCGTCATCAAAATCATCTGATAAAGTTTGCTCCACACTCGCACTCCCCGAACTCAAAGTCAATTGATCACTAGATGTAGATACATTATCATCCTTAGAATAATACTTTGTCCAATTGGTTTGATTGTCGGTGTGGGTAGCTACGGCTGTGGTGCTGGCTCCTTCTGACCAGGTGGACTGCACCCAGCCATAGGTGGCTCCTAGGGCTGTAAAATTTTTATTTATTAATATTAATCCTGTACTTACCACAATTATCAACAGAAAAACTACGGTTATGTATTGCCAATACTCCTTAAATGGACCGACTATATGTTTTTTGAGATCATATACCTTACGAAGGACTAATTCCCAACCGAAATATAGAGGTAGGATTAATTCTTTTTTAAATCTTTTTTTGTTTGGTTTATTATTTATTTTTTCATCTTTTTCTTGTTTCATAGTATTTAAAATTAATTATTATTTTTATTTGTTTTAAATTGCTTATTTATTTTACTATTCTATTTCATTGATAATAAACATTTTTAAAACCTCCTGGGGTTTGGGGTGAGACACTGAGCGCCCCTGCTAGACACGCATTAATTACAATTGGTGCGTTAGCGAATTGTTCACCCCAAAAGTTTTTGTTACTTTTTGCTTACAAAAAGTAAAATAATTGTTTCTAGACGATTTTTAATAATTCACAAACCTATCGGACTACTTCTGGATCCCGGATCTTCGCTATCGCTCGTCCGGGATGACAATGGGGAGAATACCAAAAACTAGGTTATTAAAAACCATAATAAAATCACAGTAATTTTACTGTCTTACTTATACACATTATGTATTTATTATAACACATTGGGGGGGGGATGAAAAATTATTTTTAATAAAAAAAAGCACAAAAAAATCTTTGTACTTTTTCAATATTCATATCTTAAATTTCTTAACTATCCTAATAATCTTAATAATCCTACTTCACTATTTCTCTGAATTTTTCTAAAAATATCTTCGCTGCTTTTTTTCTAGTATCATGAACTTCGTCAACTAAATTGTTAATATCTACCCACTTCCAGTCAGAATGATCCCATTCATTTATTTTAATATTACTATCATCACCAAAGTACTCTGCAATAAATAAACCTTGACTTTGTCCGCGATAACCGGAATGCTTTCGAGGCTTTCCACCAGAACCATACTTTCCTGCAATATCATCCCAAAATTTATATTTATAAAGATTCTTAAAACTTGCTATTAATTTAAACTTCTTATTACCGATCTCTTCAAATAATTCTTTTTTTCCTGCTACTTCCAAACTATCCCCATCTGTTCCTCCCTGAGGTAATTGCCAATGATTTTTTTCATTTTGTCTTTCCACCAACAAAATTTTATATTTATTTTTTTCGTTTTTAAATAACAAGCAAGCAACATTTTTTCTATAAAAAAATGGTAAAACAAATCTCCATTTAAAAAATTTCCATGGAAATTTAAATACAGCATTTTTAATTCTTCTTTTTCGATTAACCTTTTGTTTTGACAAAAATCCAAACAATCTCCAAAACCACTCTAGTCCTAGTTTTCTAAATACCAAAGGAGCTCGTCTAGCTTTACCGGAAATATAATCAAAACTAGCCCCTACTCCAATCGCTAATTTTATAGATGGAAATTTATTTAAATTATGATGAATAAACTTTTCTTGATGAGGAGCACCAAAAGTACAAAAAAGAATATCAGGGCTAAATTGCTTTATTTTTTGAATAACATCATTAGATGCTTTGCGATCTGAGTCAATGATTTGTAACTTGCAACTTGTAACTTGCAACTTATCTTCGATATCTTGAGCAGTTGATAAACCATCTTTCCAATTCAAAATAACAACTTTTAATTTTTTCTCACTTGCAATCTTCAAAATATCTTTTGTTAAGTCAGCACCAGGATAAATTTTCAAATTCTTGAACATTGCCCAAAAAGCAAACTTGAGTCCAACTCCATCTGGCACATTTAAATCAGCCTGATTTAAAACATAAAAAAATTCTTCATCTGTGCCGGCCTGAAGTAAAATTTCTGGATTTGGTGTCACAATATAATGCTGTTTTCCATCATCCAAAAATTCTTGAATTTTACCAAAAATTTCTTTTTTATTTAATTCATCAATTCTAATCCCAAATATATGCATATTAAAAATTTATTTTTTCTATTATTATTATAGCTTACATGTATTGATTTATGCAATTTATTATGTTAAATATAATATATACTCAATAATAATAAACATTCAAAATAAGGGGGACGACATGAATTTTTCATCTGGCTTAGATAGTTTAAATAAAAAAGTTCATATTGTAAAAAAAACACTTGCAAATCATGTCGTACCTGACATGCGTGATATCGGCTTATTTCCTCTTACACCAGGTTCTTTAAAAAAATCGGCAAAAATCATCTCAAATATACCAATAAAATCAATTAGAAAATTAAAAAGAAAATTAATCGGTAATGATTAATATAAAATAAGTATAATCTTTTCCAAAAGGTCCCACGGGACCTTTTTTCTATTGTAAAATTATTTATAATCTGATAGCTTGTAAGTATATGAAGGAAGCTAAATTTTATAAAAATATTGATAATAAAATTCAATGTCAATTGTGTAATCATTATTGTATAATAAAAGATAATAAGGTAGGAATTTGCAAGGTCAGAAAAAATAAAAACGGTAAACTAATCACTTTAATATACGGATATCCTGTCGCCCAAAACATAGATCCAGTTGAAAAAAAACCTCTTTATCATTTTATGCCAGGATCATTCACTTATTCCTTAGGTACACTGGGCTGTAACTTTTTTTGCACTAATTGTCAAAACTGGGACATAAGCCAAGCAAAATTAATTGAAGAGAATATAAGTAAGATGGATTATTGTTCACCAGAAAAAATAGTCGAGGAAGCGCTTGGAAATGACTGTAAATCAATATCCTACACTTACAATGAGCCTACCATTTTTACAGAATACGCCCTAGATATAATGAAGTTAGCCAAAGAAAATGGATTGAAAAATGTTTGGGTATCTAATGGATTTATGTCCACGGAATGCCTAGAAAAAATAACGCCCTACCTAGACGCAATAAATGTTGATCTCAAATCGATGGATGACGATTTTTATAGACAAAATTGCGGTGCAAGACTAAATCCAGTTTTAGAAAATCTAAAAAAAATAAAAGACGAACAAATTCATCTCGAAATTACTACTCTAATTATTCCTGAAATGAGCGATAACCTAAATATGATAGAAAAAATATCAAATTTTATAGCTGATGAGCTAGACTGTGATACACCCTGGCATATTAGTAAATTTTCTCCTGAGATATCCTGGAAACTAAAAAACAAAAATCAAACAAGCGATGATCTAATATACAAAGCTTATGAAATTGGAAAAGAATCTGGACTAAAATATGTTTATGTTGGCAATATGCCCGGAGATTCAAAAGAAAATACATATTGTCCTAAATGCAAAGAATTAGTAATCCGAAGAATGAGCAATGAAGTTGATCGCCTAGACAACAAAGGACTTTGCCCGGGTTGCGATACTAATTTAGATATTTACAAATAAAATTATTTTTTTATTTCTCCCCTTTTTTTACTAAGTGAAGATTAAGAGGGGTTAATTATTTTTTACTTTTACTCTAACTCTCCACATACCTCCCCTAACCCCTCCTTAGCAAGGAGGGGGAACCAATAAAAAAAACGCGGGAACAAACCCCGCATTTTTTAATATATTTTTCAAATTAACTAATTGAAGTAACCTCAACTTTAGTAAAAGGCTGTTTGTGTCCTAAAGTTCTTTTGTATCTAGTTTTATTTTTATATTTTATTACAGTAACTTTTTTATCTCTACCTTGCTCTACAACTTTACCTTCAACCTTCTCTCCAAGTGATGGCTTACCTAAATTTAATTCTTTACCATCAACAGAAGCAATCATAAGAGTATCAAACTTAACTTTAGCACCTTCCTTCTTATCTAACTTTTCAATTTTGATAGTTTGATCGCTTTTTACTTTATATTGTTTACCGCCAGTTTTTATAACTGCAATTTTATTACTTTCTGCCATATTTTTAAATAGGTCTATCCTAAAATAAATAATTAAATAAAAAAACGCATATTTCGCGTTAAGTAAATATTATTATAAAATAATAAAAAAGTCAATTAAATTCTAACGAATAACCTAATATTAAGCAAAATAATCAATAAAAAATTGACACCAAGCGATATTTATGATAAAAATAAATTAAACTAAGAAAATAAGCGACTTAAATAATAACGACATAAAATCTTTTTTGGAGGTAATTATGGCCGAAAAAAGTACTGTAAAAGATAACAACAAAAAAACAACATCTAAATACAGCTTTATTCCCTTTTCAAAAAAAGGAGCAGCAATAATTCCAAGAGGCAAAAAGAATAAAATGTACACAGTTATTGACAATCAACAGCCCCAAAAATAACTTAAAAAACAAAAGTCGCTTAATTTGAGCCGGTATAGATCTTCTGTACCGGCTATTATTTTCTCTTAACAGCCTCAGCAATCTTGTCTACAACTTTTCTATCAAGTATCGAAGGAAGTATTTTATTCTTGGTAGGCTTCACAGAATATGCAATAGCTAGTGCAACTGCTATTTTCATTTCCATAGTCACTCTAGTTTTCCAACCTTCAAGCAGACCCTTGAAGAGACCCGGAAACACCAAAGCATTATTTATTTGATTAGGAAAATCTGATCTACCTGTACCCACAATTGATGCACCAGCCTTTAGAGCTTTATCGGGCATTATTTCCGGAATTGGATTTGCCATCGCAAAAATAATTGGTTCAGGGTTCATATATTTTATCATTTTAGCATCCACCAAATTAGAAATTGAAACCCCAATAAATACATCTGCCCCAACTAAAACCTCCTCTAGCCTGCCTTTAATTTTTTGTTTATTAGTTTTCAAAGATATATCTTTCTTATATTTATTCAATCCTTTTCTGCCTTTATAGATAGAACAAATACTATCAATCAAAATTATATCTCTAAATCCTTGAGTGAGTAGCAATCTAGTAATAGCAATACCTGCCGCCCCCGCTCCATTGATGACTACTTTACAGTCCTTGATAGACTTATTTGTAACTCGACAAGCATTGATAAGAGCTGCTAAAACTACAATAGCTGTCCCATCTTGATCATCATGAAAAAAAGCAATATCCAATTCCTTTTCAAGTCTATCTGTTATTTCAAAACATCTTGGAGCAGAAATATCTTCTAGATTAATACCACCAAAACTTGGTGCAATATACTTACAGAACTTTACTATTTCATCAGGGTCAGTAGTAGCAATGCAAAGTGGCACAGCATCGATACCAGCAAATTCTTTAAATATCATTGATTTACCTTCCATTACAGGCATACCTGCCTCAGGCCCAATATTACCTAAACCAAGAACTGCAGTCCCATCACTGACAATTGCTATTTGATTCCCTCTATTTGTATATTCCCAACTTTTATTTATATTTTTTCTTATTGCCATTGATACTGCACCGACTCCGGGGGTGTAAACGGTCGATAATTCATCCATAGTAGTAACCTTCATTTTTGAAGTTATTTCAATTTTTCCTTTTAATTTTTTATGTAACGCTAAAGACTTTTTTTTATAAGGCATATTTTTCTTTTTATCACGCTATTATCAAATAACGTATTTTTAGATTATTAATTTATTTTCCGTACCATTTCAAGAAATATTTTATATACGATTTAATATGTTCCCTGGTTAGTTTACTAACAAAAGGAGATATATACCAAGCCTCTCGAGCACTTTCACGACCATGATTATGAACTACCACTGATTCGGGATTGTAAACTACTTTCTTTCCTAATTGTTTTATTCTTCGGCAAAGATCCGTATCTTCAAAATACATAAAAAATCTTTCATCAAAACCACCATCAATATCATCTAAAATTTTCTTTTCGAACATCAAACATGATCCCATTATCCAATCAGCAGTCATGACCTTGTCATGGTCTTTGTCTTTCATTAAAAAACCATTTAACTGTTTTTTAAAAATTTTACCCAAAAAAGTTCTACGCAGGAAAGGTGTGTATTTTTTCCAGCCTCGAAAACACGAATACTGCAAATCGCCATTTGGATAAATTAGTTTTGGTCCAACTATACCTACTTCTTTACTGTTTTTTAAATAATTATATAATATTTTAATAGAATCTTTTTTCACTATAATATCGGGATTTAATATTAAAATATATTTACCGCTTGCACTCTCGATTCCAAGATTATTGCCTCCGCCCATGCCAAGATTTTTTTTGCTCTGAATATAATTAATATTAATCCCCAAATTTTTAAAACTATTTTTGATTTCACTTAATTCATTATTTTCAGGTTTATTATCAACAATAATTATTTCAAACAAAATATCACCCAAATCAAATTTTTGGATAGAGTTAACACATTTAATTGTCTTGTCACTACTTTTGTAGTTAACAATTATTATACTTAAATCCATACGTACTCGAATAATAAAACCTACCTCCCCCTGCCTACCCTGCCTACCGGCAGGCAGACGGCAGGCAGGCTAGCCCCTCCTTAATAAGGAGGGGGATTTTAGATTCCTCCCCTTCCGCCAGCTGGCGGATTAAGGGGAGGCTGAGAGGGTTCTTTTAATTACCAAATAATCAATCTCTTCACAACCTGCCAATAAATATTTAATACGGGATTGGCAATATATTTCAAAACCGGATTATCAATTTCTTGAAACAATATTTTTCCTGAAAAATTTTTGATTATTTCTTTATCTTTTTTAATTCTTATTTTTTTAACCTTTTTCCTTTCAACTCGAATCTTTTTCCAGGTTGAAAATTTATAAAAATAAGCGTAAACCTTCCATAAATCTTTAAACCAACCATTTTTTATAGAATAAAAAAACATTCCAAAATCCATAATGAGTAAAGCCGGAAAAATTAAAACTAATGTAAGAATTTTATAATAAGTTAAAATAGTCAGATACCTATTGCGCTCCATGTAATACACCATCTGAATACTACGATCAAATTCATACTTATGATAAACAATAGACCTGGGCGCTAAAACTATTTTATATCCAGCCAAAATAGTTTTCCAACCTATCTCCAAATCATCGTGATACATGTAGTATTCTTCGTTATATCCACCAATTATTTTTAGTAATTCTTTTTTAATAATATAAGCACATCCACTAGCGTACACTATCTCAGGCAATCCATCTATCTCTCTATCTAATGAATTATACTCCTTTGTGTAACCAAAGCCAAGATAATGAACAATATTTCCTATCGAATTTATTCTAGGGTGACTCCACTCTTCATTATTTTTTGGATAAAGTAAAATCTTGGACTGAGCTATGCCGATACTATTATCGCTATCAATCGCATATAGTAATTCAGATAAGCAATCCTTATGAAATCGAACATCCATATTGGCCACAACAAAATACTCAAATCCATCCAAAATAGCTTGTTGAAATCCAGCATTATTCGCAGCTGAGTAATTACCATCATTACGAGGTATAATTTTCGCTTCAGGATATGTTTCACTCAAATATTTTATTGATTCTTTACTACTAGAATTATCAACAATATAAACCTGAATCAAATCTTTAGGATAATTTTGCAACCTCAAACTATCACGACATTCTTTTAGAAACTTCCGAGCATAATCCTTGTAATTTATTATTATAACAGCAATTTTTTTATTCATAAACTAATAATAACGCAATAATATACAATATTCAAGCTATAAATCTCTCCCCTTTTTCTAAGGGGAGATTAAGAGGGGTTATTCTTATTGTAAAAATATTTTATTATCCAAATCATAAAATAACACTAAACTTATCTATACTAAAACCTACCTCCCCCTGCCTACCCTGCCTACCGGCAGGCAGGCGGCAGGCAGGCTAACCCCTCCTTAGTAAGGAGGGGGATAAAAAAAGTACAGAGATATCTCTGTATATCGTTTTTATTTATACTAATTTTTATATAATATTAGCTAAATTTTAGATATTAACTTTTTGAGGGTGGTATCATACCTACTTTTTAAACAAACCCCCTATATAAGCAAATAACAATCCAAATATCCACGCAATTTTTAAGATACAATATTGCCAAACAGAATGCCATTTCTTAAAATACTTAAGCATTGAGTCACGGAAATAATTTTGTTTTTTTATTACATCCACTTTACCGAAACTTTGCCCTACATGATCAACACATTTCGCAACCGAAGTGTACCACACCTCTCCCCCATTTTCATAAACCTGCTTACAATAATCAACCTCTTCAAACCAAATAAAATATCGCTCGTCCAATCCACCAATTTTCTCAATCATTTCACGTCTAATCATAAAGAATGACCCTCGAATTGAATCGACTTTAGATTCTTTCTTGTAATCAAAATTAGTAAACAAATATTTATTTAGAACACCTGGTAACATATGAGGGATCTTCAAAATTATCGCCAATTGATTCCATACAGTAGGAAAACAACGTATATGTGGAATTGTCTCATCTTTTTTATTTACTAGATGACAACCAGCCACTGAAGCTTGTTTGTTATCTTGCATCCATTTTAACATTTTTTCCAAAGTATCACTTTGCACTTGCATGTCAGGATTAAGCAATAAAACAAAATCACCTTTAGATTTTTTAATTGCTTGATTATTGGCTTTGGCAAAGCCCTTGTTATTACTATTAACAATTAAATTTACCCTAAGGAAATTACTCTTCACCATCTCAACTGATCCGTCACTAGAATTATTATCAACCACAAAAACCTCAAAGCTAAAATTACTTTTACTCTCATATATTGCTTTTAGATTTTTTTCTAGTTTCTCACGAACGTTCCAAGAAACTATCACAATAGATAAATACATATCAATATTTTAAAATTTTTTTTCTAATTTTAAAAAGCTCTCTCAACTCCTTAAATAAATACTGCTCAAATAATAATATAAAAAACAATATCTTGCACTGATGCCAAGCTATTGCTAATTTTCCTCGCCAAGTTTGCAGTCCCCAATATTTTACAAAAATAATTTGTTGATTTAAAAATGACCATTTTTTTGATTGTTTACTTTTATTTTTGCGATTTAATGCAACGCACAAATCACTCTCTCCTTTCGCTTTTATTGTCCTATCGTGATAACAAATAGCATTATTTACTAGCCTCGAAGTAAAACCAGTCAAAAATAACCGATAAGCCATATCGCAATCCTCTTTGTACATAAACATCAACTCATCAAAATACATATCCCCCTCTCCTTCAGAAGGAGAGGGCTGGGATAAGGTCTTTACTTTCTCCAAAGCGCTCATTCTATATATCGAAGCCGTACCTGATGGACCAAGAATTTTCACTTGGTCGAATTGCCCTTCGTCAATTTGACCCTGTCCTACATCAATAAACTTTAATCCTGGCTTAACAATAATACCACAACTATCTATAATATTTGTTTTCTTGTTATTTTTAAAATCCCAAGATTTTATTTTTGGACTAATCGAACCCAAATTCATATCACTGTCCATTGCTTTGATCATTTTCTCTATCATATCAGACTCCAAAATTATATCTACATTCAGCATCATGAAATATTTAGGATTATATTTCTTTGCTTTATTAATCAATTTATTAAAGCCTTTTGCAAACCCTGTATTTTTACTCGCCCATTCAAAATCTATTTCTGGGTAATTTTCTTTGATATATTTTTTCTTTTCATTGTCCTCTACTTCACTATTATCAAGCACTAATATTTTATAATCAGAAAAAGTTTGCTTTTTTAAGCTAAGTAAAAAATACGGCAAATATTTTGCCGCAGTTTCTCCATAAGCTATAAAACCAATTATTAATTTCATATATTATAATTTTTTCTTGGCAATCTCTTTTAACTCAGCATTAAACTCTTTAATAGCTTCGTCAATTAAAGGATCAAAATTCTTGTAAATTTCTTTTTCTTTGACTATCATGCCGGCTTCAAGTAAAGAATCAAAAGTTCCAGCATCCAACCATTCACCCTCAACCATGGATACTTCTAACTCATTTTTTTCTAGGTACCAATTATGAATTTCGGTAATCTCTATCTCTCCACGTTCACTAGGCTTTACTTGCTTAGCAGCTTCAACCACGCGATTATCATAGATATATAGACCAGTGATTGCATAATCAGATATCCACTTTTTAGGTTTTTCTTCTATAATCTTTGCTTTTTGTTTGTCATCAAACTTAACAACACCAAATCTCTCAGGATCATCTACTTTTTTAGCAAATACTTTTCCACCTGATTTAAAACTTTTTATATCCTCGGAAAAATCATCTTCATAGATATTATCCCCAAGCACCATAACTACGCTTTCATTGTCAAGAAAATCTTCTCCCAAAATAAACGCGTCCGCCAAGCCTTTGGGTACCTTTTGTACTTTAAATTCAAGTCTGATTCCATTTTTCGCAAATATTGAACCAAGTAAATTCACAAAATGTCCGGAATGTTCCGGTGCAATAATAACTAAAATATCTTTTATTCCTCCTTTGATTAAAGTATTCAAAGGATAAAAAATCATCTGCCTATCATAAATTGGCAAAAGTTGCTTACTAGTTGTAGCTGTTAATGGAAAAAGTCTTGTAGCTGTACCTCCTGCTAATATAATTCCCTTCATAAAAGTATAAATTATTAATTAAATTTTATTTTTTGATTAAATATTCTTTTAAAGCTTCTCGCCAATCTCTTAGTGGTTCTAACTTAGTATTTAATAATACAGAGTATTTTGGACGCTTCGCAGGACGCGGAAAACTATCTGACGAAACTGGCTCAACTAATATATTAATTTTAGCTATTTTGAATAATTCTACAGCTGCTTCAAACCAGGTGCAAGATGAACCATTTACAATATGATAAATTCCATAATTTTCTTTCTCCTCTATCATTCTTTTGGTTTCTCTGGCTAAGTCAGTCGTATACGTAAAACAACTCACCTCTTCATCTACTGCGGTTAACTTTTCTCTATCTTTTGCTAAATTAAGCATTAAATCAAAAAAATTTGGCTTTGAGACTTTACTTTCACCCACCGGTCCAAATAACTTTGATGTTCTTATTAAATAATATTTAAGTCCTTGTGCGCTTCTGGTTACAATCTCCCTCTCTCCCATTAACTTGGTCTGAGCATATTTATTGACAGGGCTTGTTTCATCATCTTCTTTGTAACCGTCTTTATTTTGTCCATCAAAAACATAATCAGTCGAATAATGGATCAATATTGAATTGTTTTTAATAGCAGCATCAGCTATATAACCTACTGCATCTCCATTCAATTTTTTGGCAATTCCATATGACTCTTCATCTTTTTCACATTTATCTACAGCATTATAGGCCGCTGTGTTTATAATAATATCAGGTTTCAAATCTGCGATTTTCTTTTCTACTAATTCTTTGTCAGTAATATCGATCTCTTCCCTGTCCCAAGCAATTACATCATACTCACTTAATACTTTCTCTATTTGCCCTCCCAAATTACCTTTTGCCCCTAATAGCAATATTTTCATATTTATTTCATAGATTTTCTTTCAAAAATATCTTGAAAGAAAACATTTACGGCTGTAGCTACCGGTATGGCAAGCATAGCTCCAACTACACCAGCTACTTTAAAACCTATTAATAAAACCACTATACTAACAACAGGGTTGAGTCCAACTACTTTCTGCATTAATTTCGGAACAATAATATTATTCTCAACCATTTGAATTATATAATACAAACCAACTACAAATATAGCCAAAATCGGAGATTGTGTGAATGCCAAAAACACAGCCGGTACAGCTGCAAACAATGGTCCGAGATAAGGTACAAATTCAGTGAGACCAGCAACTAGTGCCAAAGTCAAAGCATAATCAACCCTTAGTATCGATAATCCAACAAAAGTAAGTAAAAATATAATTAAAGACAAAATCAATTGACCCCTTAACCAAAGTCCAATTTTTTTCTGCATTCTAAGAATGAGTTGCATTACGTATGGTTGATGCTTTTCAGGAACAATAGACCAAACAATTTTCTTTACAGCATTTTCTTCTACAACCATATAAAAAGTAATTACCAAGACTAAGAAGAAAGAAAAAATCGAACCGAATATACCAGATATAGTAGAAAAAACACCAGAAGCGGTTCCTTGAAAATTGGCGCTAATTGATTTTATATTCTCCTTAATTTCGTCCAAGAAACCATGTTCGCTAGAAAAATCCCTAAAAACCGAAAAAGAAGAAATTAATTTATCAAAATAATATGGAAAGTTCTCTAAAAGCCTAGAAATCTGTTCTGATATTGGTGGAATTAATAAATAAATAATTGATCCAATAACCAAAACAAGAATTAAATATATAAAAATCATACTCAAAGTCCTAGGTATTTTTCTTTTTTGAAGCCAATTTACCCAAGGATCTAGGGCACTAGCGAGTATGATCGACACAAATATAATAGCCAATATGTCACTAATTATATAAAAAAAGTAAAGCGCCAAAAAAACCCCCACAACCTTAAAAATTGTGATAGTTGAAATATTGATTGTTTTTCGACTTTCTTGCATATAATTAATATAATTATATAATAATATCCCCAAAAATACAAAAAAATCCCTCTAGACTTTATGTCTGGGGATTGCTCAGAGGATTTAAATATATTTTATAAACTTATTAATCTTCTTAAGTATCAAAATCTTTCCTTCCTCATCCATTAAATCAAAATCATGATTATTCGAATCTACGTAATATATTTCTTTTTGATTGGATTTAATTTTTTTAAATATATACTTAGCACTCCTGCTGCTAATCAAATCACTAGTTTTGGCTTGGATAATTAAATAAGGAACTTTTATCCTCTTTAAATTATTAATCGTATTAAATTTTATAAACTTATAAATCCTACCTACTATCCTGACAGGTAAAAAAGGAAAAATATCTTTTGTGCCCATGTAATTACTTCTATAAACAAACTTATTTTTCTTTATTAAGTCCACTTTAAAAAATTCCAATAAAGGCTGAAGTGTTATTAAAAAAAACTTTATTTTTATTTTGAAAAATATTGGGGTTTCTAGAGTGATAATGGCTTTTATTTTTTTGAACTGTGAGGCTGCGAGGGACAGACCAAGATTGCCACCAAAAGAATGCCCAATTATTATAACACTATCCACTTCATCAGATAATTTCTCTAAATGTACGTTTAACTCTTTCAGCCAATCTTTTTCACACGAAGAACGACTACCTTTAAAACCACTCAAACCACCAATTAAAGGCATTCTAATCGTATATCTTTTTAACTTTAGATATTTGAATAGTAATTCTAAATTTTCTGCATCAAAACCAAGACCATGCAACAATAAAACACCCACTCTTGAATTACCCTTTGCGTAGAAAACATTTTCTCTATTTAATTTATTTCTATCTACCAAATCTTTTAACCTGATATCGTCTAAATTCATATTATTTTACTTTTTTAAATATTTTTCTGCTTTTTTGACAATCTCTTTAGGAATAAACTTACTTTTTATAATATAATCATAAGCCCCTGAGCTCTTACACTCCTTTTCTAGGCCTTTTTTAGTAAGATTAGTCATAACCACTATTTTTGTGTCTTTAGCATATTTCTGGGACTTAATCTCCTTCAATACATCAAGTCCATCCATGTCATTCATTACTAAATCTAGTAATATCAAGTCTGGCTTGATCTCCTTAGACACCCTTATACCCTCTTTTCCTCCTGAAGCCATATCTAATTTATAACCAAAATTAGAAAACTCTAAATCATACATCATTCTCTGAGATGGATCATCTTCTATTAGTAATATTTTTTTATTCTTATCTTTAGACATATTATTTTAATCTTAATAATAATTTTTTTATTTATAAATAAAATCTAAAACCTAATTTAAATTATTTCGCTAAAGGTAATTTTAAAACCATAGTTGTTCCTTTGTTTACTTTAGTTTCTTTTATATACACCTTTCCGCCCGGATGAGCATCAATTATTTTTTTCATAATAAACAATCCCAAGCCAGAACCATCAGTATAAACATCGACTGCGTTTTTACCACGACTAAATTTTGCAAATAAATGTGGTAAATTTTTTTTCGGAATACCTATACCCGTGTCCTTAACATGCAATTCAAGAAAACCTTTTATTTTCTTTACCGACAAAGTAATAGATCCTTTAGGAGTATACTGTATAGAATTATTTATTAAATTCCTAATGACGTGCTTGATGTACTTTTCATTACTCATTATTTTAGGAAGCTTCTTGGGTAAATTAACTAAAAACTTTAGACCTTTATCTTTGGCTAAAACATTCTTGTCTTCATAAATAGCTTTAAGCACTGACAAAAGATCAATCGGCTCCAGGTCTATCTCAAATTTATCGCTATCCATTTCTGAGGCTCTAAGAATTTCATCTATCACCTCTTCCAGTTTGAATGATTTAGATAAAGCTGATTCTATAAATTCTTGCTTACGATCATCAGGTACTGAACCCTCCTTCATCATACTCAAAACACCCTTGATAACTGAAACAGGAGTACGCAATTGATGAGATGCAATATCCAAAAATTCACTCCTCATTGCTAGTAACTTCTGAAGTCTATCAGTCTTCTCTCTGATATCAAATGTTTGTTCGTCTACTTTTTTCTGAAGATTTTTATTAAACTCTTCAACCTCTTTATACAGTATTGCATTTTCAATAGCAGTTGCAGCTTGCGTGCTAATAATTTCCAAAAATTCAAAATCTTCTTGATTATAAGCATCTTGAGATATTTTTTTACCGAGTATTAATAAACCAATTATTTTATTGTGGGATACTAATGGTGCAATAATTTCTATATCATGTTTTTCTAGCTCTTTTATTAATTTTATATCTTTTTCCTTGTCTAATTCTACTTTTACTAAAATATTTTTCTCTTTATATATTTTTTTATATATTACATCTTTACTATTTATTAATAAATTTTTAAACAATTTTTTTTCTCTTGTTCCAGAATATTTTTTTTCTTTGTTATTAGAAAAAATAACTACATCCACCTCATCAGTAGCCAAAATATTTTTAAATTCTTTAAATAATTGTTTCAATATTTCATTTAATTTTATTACAGTGCTTAATCTCAAAACTAAATCTTTAATAATCCTTCTTGGATTGTAGCCTTTATAAAACAATGTATCACTAGATTTTTGAACGAAATTTAAAACTTTTAAAAAAACAAAGGCAAAAATAATTGCAATTACGAATCCAAATGATAATGATTGGCTAGATAAAACCCCTCCCAAAAACCATGTTTCAAAAAAATATACAAAATAGAAAAATATATACGAAAATAAAGCGATTATAAAATAAAAAAATATCTTACTTGCGATCAACCTTACTCCCATAAATCTATACCTAGTAACAGAATACGTTACAAAACCTATAAATAACAAAGTTATTGAAGGTCCTATCCATACAAAAGAATAAGTGTTTAAAAGAGCTAAAACAGCGTTTGATGTAAAACCAATAACAATCGAAATAAAAAAACCAAAAAATAAATACTTTAACTGATATTTATAAAAACCTTGAGATTTAAAATATTTAATTACAAAAATAATTAATGAAGCAAGGGCAAATAAAATTACAATTAAAAAGAAAAGGTAAATTCCAACTCCAGTAACTAAGTCATAGCCGTAATCTCCAACTTCTTTTAAAACAAATCCTGGAATTAAAGTTATTAAAATGCCTATTAAAAAAATGCAAAATGAAAATATTTTTGTTTTTTGACCAAACAAATTCTTTGCTACAGGAAATAAGCAAGCTACTCTGAACATACTATAAGAAACCAACAAAGGGCCCCAATAAGCTATTATACCTAAAATAAAAAGTATCTTTTTATTATCTATAAAAAACCAAATTAAAATAGGGAAAGTCCAAATTATAATTCCAATATTAACAAATCTAAAAACCCTAATTAAATCATTATCTTTCTTATTAAGCATATACAGAAAGAAGGTGTTTATTATTAAAACTAGCGTTAAAATAATATTAGTAAAAGCCATATTTTTTAAATCTTATCTTTAAAATCAATGTAATTAAAATTAGGAAAACTGTTTATTTTTCCCGACTCTAAATAATTAATCATCATAGAGCAAACAATGCTAGAAGTTATAAATGATGCGATTCCTACTTGAGGATTAATTTTTATTTTATCTATTTGCTTAATTATTTGATTCAAATTAATATTTATATAATCAGGCAACTTAATCTTATCTTTTTTTGAAATATGAAATAGATTTAACAAGAGCTCTAAATCTGACTTTGAATTGCCATAATTTTTTATAAAATCACCACAATTAACGCTATCCAATGCTAATACAAAAGATCCGAAGCCAACATTAAAAGGAAGTATAGTTATAATTTTGTTTTCAGATGCTATTTTTATTAAATCAAAATAAACATCATTTATATCAAAAGTATTAATAATAATATCACTTTTCTCTATTGCTTTACCTAATTCTGATGCATCGCTTATCCTTTTGTTTATTATTTTTATTTTAGCTTTCGGATTTATTGATTTTAATCTGCTAGAAAGTGCCTCCACCTTACTAACATTAATATTACTAATATCATAATTTTGTCTATTTAAATTAGACAATTCTACTTTGTCATCATCTGCAAGCGTCACATCCTCAAAACCAGAACGTAAAGCAAGCTCAGCTATAAAGCTACCGAGACCACATCCAGTAAATAGTAATTTTGTTTTTTTAATTTTTTTTTGAACACTACTGTCTATAAACATCCAGTTTCTGCTCATAAAATCATTATAATTAAACATGTTATACTTTTATTTTTTTAGTTTTATGTTTTAATAAATAATAAAAAAATTTATCTTTTAATTTCAATTTTTCTTCTAAACTGTTTAAATTAATTATGAATGGATAATTTACTGCATTAAAACAAAATACTGGCTCTCCAATCATTTTTATATCACCAAGTATTCCTTTAAATGATTTTAAAAACCAATCCTCAACACATCCGATCCAAAAATTAATTCCATGTTTTTTTGAGTAGATAAAAGCTGCCTTATAAAGATAATAAATTAATAACGTTTTTCTATAATCTGGCCTTATCATAAATCTTGATATTTCAACAGTCTTATCTTTCTTTATATGTTGCAAGGCATTATCTAATTTAAATTCTTCAATTGTTGGAAATGTGTGTTTTGAATATTTAACAACCCTTAGCAATCCTATAATCTCATCACTTTTATTAAAGGCTACTAAAAAAACCGAATATTTATCAAACTCATCAAATTCTTTTTTATCAGGATAGTCTTCTTTTTTTAATAATTTATCGACCAAACAATAAATATTATATCTAAAAGAAAATATTTTTTCTACAGAGTCAGAATTATTTTTGATAACCTTTATGCAATAAGGTTCTTTTTGAAAATCTTTTATTATTTTTTGAACTATTTTTAACAATTCATTTAATGACATAAAAATATCCATACATATAACTAATTAACAAATTTCTATTTTATTTTTTTAATAAACTCTCTCATCTCATTTATTTCCCTCTCCTTCTCCTCACTTCTTTTTATATTACTCAGAGAAAACGATAGGCTTTCACATACTTTATCAAATACAAAAATATCATCTTGATAAAAAATGCCTTCTGACACCTTGGGTCCCACAAAAAGAAATCCTACAATTTTTTTATTTTCTACCAAAGATGTAATAGTGGCTGCTTTTATTTCCTGCAACAAATCAACAGTTGACTCTGCGTCCAAATTCAAATAATACTTATTGATATATTCCTCTGCAATAATTGTTTTGCATTTACTTATATCATTAAATATTTTATCCAATCTAGCCTCTTTTAGTAGCTCTTGATCATCAATAATAAAACCTTGATTATACATTACTGACGGTATTTTAGATTTTTTATCTATTATAAGTATAGCAATAGAATTAATATGAAATATTTTTTTAAGATTCAAATAAATAACTTCACCAATTTCATTATAAGTCCTCACCTCTGACAATTCATCTTTAATTTCTTTTACTATTAAGCACTTATTATACAAAGAAGCGAATAAGTATTTATTAGACAAATTATAAAAATAATTTCTTAAAGGTAAATAACAAAGTAAGGCGATGATTAAAATAAAAATCTCTACAAAATAATTATTAAATAATTGTTTTAGCATCTCTCTAGCAACCAAACTTATAATAATTATTAAACAAATGGTAAAACTGACAACCATGAGCTTCCTTATGAAAATTCTGATATCCATAAAACGATAACGAGTAATAGCATAAGCGGAAAAACCTATAAAAAATAACGAGCTCTGTGCATCATAAGAAGCTACTGGAATAATATTAAAAAAAGGTAAAATAAAATCAAACATCATCGCACTACCACCAAATAAAATACCACCTATTAATATATATTTTATTTGACTTTTTTGTAGACCCTTAGAATATAATAATCCTTTAATTAATTTATAAATTATAAAAGAATAAACTAAAATTAAAGCTATACTATAAAAATTAAATAACGGCCCGACTATTAGATTATAGCTATCTTGATTTATTATAACTTCTTTTATAACTAAACCGTCTATAAAAGCTAATGAAAATACAAAAAACGAAGATAAAATAATTCTAAGAAAAATTTTAAAACTTATCATCTTATCTGTAATTAGGTAGATCCAAGTTAACGAAGAAAATAAAACTAATGTTCCGAAGGCATACTGTGCTTTCATTAAAAACAAAGAAGGAATTATTACAAAAAGAAAATTAGTCAATATCCAAAATGCTGTTATAAACAAAAATATAGCAAAAGAAATATTAAGTTTTTTTTTATATCCTTTTATTAAAATAAAAATTCCTAAAGCTAAATTAACTAAAAAAATTAATAAAGTAATCATATTATTTAATAAAATAAAATCCATAAAAATAAACAAATAATTATCTAATCCTTAATGCTATTATACCAATTTTTAATGAAAAAGCCAAAAAAATAAACTACGTAGACATCTACGTAGTTTATTTATATTGTAAAATTATTTTTATTATCTATACAATTCTTCTATAACTTTATAATATTTACTCTCCACTACTTTACGTTTAATCTTTAAAGTTGGGGTTAGCTCACCCTCTTCAACTGACAATGGTTTACTTAAAATTTTAAATTTCCTGATTTGGGCATGAGGCTCTAGATCAATATTTGCTTTATCAATTTTCTTTTGGATTATTTTTTCTATTTTTTCCTTGCTTGAATTGCTATACTTTTCTTTTATTACATCTTGATTTGGGAAAATAAAGGCCACTAAATAAGGTCTCTTGTGTCCAACAACCAAAGACTGCTCAATACTAGTACTCAAATTGATGACACACTCTATTCTTTCTGGTGACACATTTTTTCCATTACTAAGAATAATAATCTCTTTTTTTCTACCAATAATTGTAAGATAATTATCATTATCCAAGTAACCAAGATCTCCTGATTTAAACCAACCATCTTCAGTAAATGATTCTTTTGTCACATCGTCTTTTTTCCAATATCCAGAAAACACACTATCTCCTTTCACAAGAATCTCCTTATCAGGAGCTATTTTCACCTCTACTCCTCGTACAATTTGGCCAACTGTGCCAATCTTGTTATTTTTCATAGAATTAGCTGCAATAATAGGAGAAGTCTCAGTTAGTCCATAGCCTTCTATTATATTTATTCCGATTTTTTGAAAAAATTTTAAAATCCTTTTATGAATACTAGCTCCACCAGAAACGGCACAAAGTAACTTACCTCCAAATGAATTTCTTATTTTTTTGTATATTATCTTATCTGCCAAAAAATGACCAAACGAACCTTTTTTTTGTTTCAAAGACCAATAAAAAAAATTTTTAATTATTGTATTTTTGTCTTTTATTTCTATAAAAACCTTCTCATGAATCCTTTGAAATATTTTAGGAACGCTTATAAAAATAGTCGGTCTAACTTCTTTTAGATTCTTCGCAAGATCTTGGATGCTCTCAGCATAAGCTACCCTCGCTCCTTGAAATAAGGGCGTAAAAGATCCATCAGTTCTTTCTAGTATATGAGACAAAGGCAAAAACGAAAGCATAGTGTCAGTGGGTTTAACATCAACCACATCTTTGGCTGAATCAATATTTGAAAGAAAATTTCTATTTGTAAGCACCACTCCCTTCATTTTGCCGGTTGTACCTGATGTATAAATAATACTAGCAATATCATCAACATCGCCACCGCTCATAGCCTCAACCTCGTCTGTGAGCTCTAATAACAAATCATCAAAATCAATTATTTTATTATTTTTTATCTCAGAACCACCTATCACTATTATCTTCTTCAAATCTGACTTGAGTAAATATTCGGCATGGTCTTTAAAAATCTTGGTGCTGATAATTAAAAAACCGCTCTGAGAATCTTCTAAGATATACTCGACAAGCGGTTTCTTATTTGTATAATGAATAGGCACACTAATAGCCTTCACTTTATTTAAAGCCAAATCACTAATTAGCCATTCTGGTTTGTTTTCTGAAAATATTGCTACATTATCCCCCGGACTGACCCCTACACTAAGTAGACCCTCTGCTAGTTTATTTATTTTATTAAGTGTTTCTTCGAAAGATATTTTCCTCCATTTGTTTTTATCTTTCCAAAGAAGAGCGGTTCTTTTGTTATGCTTCAAGGCTGACTCTTTGAAACTTAAATAAAGATTCATAGTTTTTTATTTAATATTGGTTATTATTATAGCTTATATTACCAAAAACTGCAAATAAAAAATTGATTTAGAGTGAGTTACTATTCTTTATTTTTTATCTTATCCAAAACTTCTTGAATAAATTTCTTTTTATCCAGATCTCTAGTCTCTCTACTGCCTCTATCACGTATCGACAATTTATCTGACTCCATTTCCTTGTCACCAATCACGAGAATATATGGAATCTTTTCATTTACTGCTTTTCTAGTTTTATTTGATACCGTTTCATCACTATCATCCACTTCAACTCTCATATCATGTTTCATCAACAATTCTTCAGCAAATTTTTTGCAATACTCGACGTGTCCTTCTCCAACTGATATCAACTTTACTTGTACAGGAGAAAGCCAAACAGGAAATGCTCCTGCGTGTTTTTCTATTAAAAATGCCATGGTTCTTTCAAGGCACCCAATCGATCCTCTGTGAATTACAACCGGTCTTTTTTCTTTACCATCTTTATCGATATATGTCATATCAAATTTTTCTGGTAAAGCAAAGTCAATTTGAACAGTGAAAGCTGTTTCGTCTTTTCCATTTATATTTTGCAATTGCACGTCTAATTTTGGTCCATAAAAAGCAGCTTCGTCTTCAGCCTCAATATACTCAAGTTTTAACTTATCAAGAATTTTTTTCATTGATTCTTGAGAGCCTTCCCATGATTTAGGGTCATCAATATATTTTCCTTTTTTATTTTCTGGATCCCACTTTGAAAATCGATACCAATACTCAGTTATTCCCAAAGTTTTCATAACATATTGTATTAAATCAACTACTTTCTCAAATTCATTTTCTGTCTGTTCGGGCAAACAAATAATATGCGCATCTGCAAAGCTCCAGCCTCCCGGATGACGGATCAAACCAAAAAGTTCACCTGACTTTTCACGTCTATACAATCGTGAAATTTCAGAATATCTGATTGGCAACTCCCTATATGATCGCGGACGAGAATTATAAATCATAAACTGATGCGGGCAGGTCATTGGCCTCAAAACATATTCGTCGTCATATATTTTCATTTCAGGATACATATCATCTTTATAATGATCCCAATGTCCTGATTTTTCATATAATGCAACACGAGCGATATCAGGAGTGCAAGTTTGTACATAACCCCTTCTTCTTTCTTCATCTTCAATCCAGCGCTCCAATGTTCTCTTGATTGCAGTACCTTTCGGTGTAAATAATGGAAGGCCAGGACCAACTAACTCAGAAAAATAAAATAAATCTAACTCTTTACCCAGCTTTCTATGGTCTCTTTTAAGAGCTTCTTCAGTCATTTTTAAATACTCATCCAACTTTTTTTTTGTTTCAAATGCAGCTGCATATATTCTTGTTAACATCTGATTCTTTTCGCTTCCTTTCCAATATGCTCCAGCAACGCTTGTCAACTTAAAACTATCTTTCCTTAATTTATTAGTTGACTCTACATGTAAACCTCTACAAAGATCTTCAAAACTACCAAGCTTATAAAAACTTACTTTTTTCTCTCCTTCTTTCTTCAAGTCTTCAATTAATTCTACTTTATAATCTTGCCCAGCTGCTTTTTTTCGTTTTATTGCCTCATTAATACCTATTTCACTTTTTTCAAACTTTATATTTTGCTTAATAATATGCTTCATTTTCTTTTCTATCTTTTTCAAATCCTCTTCACATACTTTATCCTCACCAAAATCAAAGTCATAATAAAATCCATTATCAATAGCTGGGCCAATCGCAAACTTAACATTTGGCCAAAGCTCACTTACTGCTAATGCCATCACATGAGATAATGAATGCCTTAAAATTTCTAATTTTTCATTTTTGTTTTCCATATATTTTATTTAATAATTAATTATTTAATTTTATTAATAAATTTTTTCAAATCTTTAAGAAAAATTTTCTCACGCATAGCTAAATCTTGATTACTCATCTCTATCCATGGTTTCTGAAATTCAGTATCCAAATACAAAGTGCTCATCGGCCAGCCTTTTTTATAACTCGTCCAATCCGGTTTATCCATAAATACAAACTTTCTTTTTAATACACTAATAACATTTTTACCTTCAGGAGTGTAAATTGCGCGTACAATTCTAAATTCACCTGTTCTTTTTTCAAAAGGAATGTGTTTTGTTTTATTTAAAAAAAACTCAAGCCATTCTTTGTCACTAATATCATCTGGAAGCAATCCTCCCCATCGTCTAGCTTGCACACCTGGTTCATTATCAAGCTCATCAATATATAATCCAGCGTCATCTGATAGTGCAATTTTATTTGATAATTTTGTATAAAATTTAGCTTTTTTAATTGCATTTTCAGCTTCGTCCACGCCATCTTCTTCTACATTATCAAATATTTTTAAATCATCTAATGACAATAATTCCAAATCAAAATCAAAACAATCTAATAAAATTCTCTTAAAATAATCAAACTTTGCTGAATTATGTGTAGCAACTAATAAATTCATAAAAAAAATTCGTCCTAATGCATTAATAAAAAAATTAATACACTGGGACGAATTTCAATCCGCGGCTCCGGTTATACCGAAGTCCCGATTACTCGGGATTCCACCCAGTTTCCCTAGTTTACTAGAGCAACTCTTTTTATAAGGCTTAGTCCAGTATGGAAGCAAATTTGCTCTGTGGTTGGTAGCCACAACAATTACCTTTTATTGTATAAATATATAATATTTAAAATCTAATGTCAATCATAATATTATAACTATAAACTACTTGCTAAATTAATTAACAACCTCAACCTTGATCCTATCCACCAAATTAGGCACTTTATCGATAAAAGCTGGACTAAACTTAATTTCAAAACTATTGATATCCTTAATGCTTTCCAAATGTCCCTTGAGCTGACCCTTGGTAAGGCCAAGTATCTTTGTTCTGTCCACTATTTCAGCATCTTTGTTCAATATCATATAGCCATCAAAATTTGCGATTATAGAAGCTTGGCCCTGATCAATACTTGAATCATTTAATATATATACTATTTCGCTTTTATTAAAATCAACTAATTTTTTATTATCTGGAATTACAGCTAATAATTTTTCCTCAGCTAAATTACCAACTTTTTCCGATGCAAATGCGACGATATTAACATTTGCTTTCGCCTTGGCTATAAAACCTTCCTTCTCCTCACCGGCTTTGGAGCCAATCTCTGTACTTATAGAATTTTCATCCAAGCTATAAATAACTTGATTATAGCCTTTATATTCTTGTCCGAATTCTTTTTCAGCTTTCTCAATTAATATCTTTTTCAGATCAATAATCGCCTGCTCAATATCTTTTTCAAGTATCGTGCGTTTAACTTGTTTTTGATAAACAAATCCCTCTTGACTTTTAGCATAGATCTTGTCCTGTAAACCCGCCCAAAGACCTGGAATCGTAAAAGTGCCTGGAGCTATCGCCATACTCTCGCTTGGTTTATCCGCGTACACCGGAACGTCCACACTTCCACCAGCTGGCACATTAATAGTATTTTTTATTCTGAATAATTTATTATCAGGACTGATCAATCTAGTACTAGCTACTAAGGGCTGATTTTTTGTATAATTATTTATTATTGTCACTGTACCCACAACCTCTTCTCCAATTATTTCTTGACCAGTTGATTTATATTGATTAGACTCTTCAAACTCTACTTGCTCCACAATGCCATTGATACTTTTACTGGTTTCACTTAATTTATTATCCTTATCATTAATATTTAACATGATTTTATCACTAAGTCTTTCTTTACTTGGCACAATGATAATTGTTAATTTAACAAAGGAAAAATAAAACACTATCAATAACAAAATTACAGTTAACACAATAAAACTAACAGCTATTTTTCTATAAATATTGATAGACTTTATACCCACAGCAACTTCATTAACTTTTTGTGGGGCTGTATTTTCTACAATGTTTTTACTTGACGCTTTTTTTGAAGTAGCACTTTTTTTCTTTGTTTTTTTTGAAGTAGCCATATTTTAAAAATATTAAATTATTTATATATTTAAATTTAATATACCAAAATTAAAGCATTTTGTCTATACGACTTGAACATAGTCACTAAAATGATTTTTTATTTCAGATATTAATGTATTGTCATTTTTTACTCTAAAGCCTGTTTCTATAATATTAACCTTTCCATTGCTAGTTATTTTAAAATAAACTTTACTATAACCAGAACTGCTACCAAATAATTTCTTTAGATCATTCAGCTTTTTTGGTGGTAATTCTTTTTTAAAAACTAATTTCAATGGTGCAGAAATTGCCTGACCGCCATTTTTGCTACTAACATAACTTCTATTTATACCATTACTTTTAAATTCTTTAATAACAGCAGCTTTATTTTCTTGTGTTATTTCTTTCGCACTATTTCCAAGTAATTTAATATCCTGATCCTTGTCAGATACTTTACCTCTTATTATAACCACCTTCCCATCCTGCCATATTTCAGGTGTCTCTTTTAGCAGATTGGGAAATACCAAAATCTCTATACTACTAATTCCATCTTCAATTTTAACAAAAAGCATGGGATCATTTTTTCTGGTCATTATTTTTTTTATAGAAGACACCACTCCA
Organism: uncultured Gammaproteobacteria bacterium; assembly: GCA_964613625.1. GTDB lineage: Bacteria > Patescibacteriota > Patescibacteriia > Patescibacteriales > CAZTIC01 > CAZTIC01. Next base: position 25,785 of record CAZTIC010000008.1, read on the forward strand.
GCTACAGTTATGTTGTCATTATTTATATAATTATTCAATTCATTAAATGGTGTCACGGTGTCTTGTAAAAACATTTTAAAATTATTAAAAGGGTGCTCGCTAATATACAAGCCAAGTAATTCTTTTTCCCAAATTAGCTTCACGCTACTTTCTACCGGAGGAGTAGGCTCCAGCTTCACCTTATTGGGCATGATAATGTCGGGTGTATCTTGGAATAAACTATTTTGACCATTATTTTTATTTTTACTTATTTCTTTATTAAAACTAAGTAAAGACTCAATGTGAGCCAGAAACTGACCTCTTTCTCCATGTTTGTCAAGACCTCCGGTTTTAATGATACTTTCTAAAGATTTTTTATTAAGATCTTTGTCAGTCACTCGTTCAAGTAAATCAAATATATCCTTGTATGGTCCGTTATTTTTTCTCTCTTGGATAATAACATCAGCAATATTTTCTCCTACATTCTTGATAGCCTTTAGACCAAACCTTATAGTTTTTGATTCTTCAGTTTCGTCTATAACCTTATTGTCGCTAGTACCAGATGTCACTACAGTAAAAGAACCAAAAGATTCATTTACATCTGGAGGCAGAACCTCTATACCCATTTTTCTACATTCATCTATCTCAATGGCTACTCTTTCTGTATTTTGTTGATCAGCCGTCAGTAAGGCAGCCATAAACTCGGTTGGATAGTGAGCTTTTAGATAAGCAGTTTGATAACCAATCAAGGCATAACAAGCAGCGTGACTTCTATTAAAGCCATATCCAGCAAATGGCTCGATAAATGCAAATACTTTTTCTGCTAATTCCTTAGGTATAGAATTCTTTACACATCCATCAAAAAACTTTTCTTTTTGCTTGGCAAGTAGTTCTACAATCTTTTTACCCATGGCTTTTCGAAGCACATCCGCTTCGCCCATGGTAAACCCGGCTAAATCTCTAGCTATTTGCATAACTTGCTCCTGGTAAATAGCAACTCCATATGTATTTTCTAAAATTGGCTTAAGTTTTGGATGTAAATATTCAACCTTTTTCTTTCCGTGTTTTCTAGCCACAAAATCCGGTATCCACTCCATCGGGCCAGGTCTATACAGAGCCACCATAGCGATAATATCCTCAAATTCAGTTGGTTTAAGCTCTCGCAAATATCTTTTCATACCAGATGATTCAAATTGAAACACTCCAGTTGTTTCTCCTTTTTGAAAAAGCTTATACGCCTTTTTATCGTCTAAAGGAATTTTATCAATATCAATATCTATTCCTCTGGTATTTTTTATAATCTTTAAAGCCGATTCTATAATTGTTAAGTTTTTCAAACCTAAAAAATCCATCTTTAAAAGACCCAGATCTTCTACGGGATGCAAAGAATATTGAGATACAATACTTCGATCAGATGAAGAAGCATATTGGACTGGTACGTTCTCATTCAAAGGATCCTTGGTAATCAAAACTCCACAAGCATGAGTCGAGACGTGCCTAGCCACTCCCTCGAGACGTTGAGCAAAGTCTAATATCTTCTTAGCTGCGTCCTCTGTCCGATAAATTTCGCTAAGCTCTCCCACTCCTTTCAATGCATCTGTCAGATTAGTAAACATTGGAATCATCTTTGCAAGCTTATCACAGTACTCATATGGATAGTCCAATACTCTACCCACATCTCTTACGGCCGCTCTAGCGGCCATAGTACCAAAAGTAATAATCTGAGCTACGTGATCTTTACCATATTTTTCTTCTACAAATTTAATAACTTCTTCACGACGTATATCAGCAAAATCAAGATCAATATCAGGCATGGACACACGATCAGGATTTAAAAATCTTTCAAAAAGTAAATTATATTTCAAAGGGTCTATATTGGTTATTCCAGTAAGATAAGAAACGAGAGAACCAGCGGCTGATCCCCTACCAGGTCCAACAACAATATTTTGCTCTCTTGCCCAAGTGACAAAATCTGCCACAATCAAAAAATAAGCCGGCCACCCCATATTGTTAATCACTGACAATTCATAATCCATTCTCTCCTGTACTTCTTTGTCTACTTCTTTATATTTTTTACCATATCTATATTCGAGACCATCTTCACACAATTTTCGAAAATAACTTTGCATATCATATCCTTCGGGCACTTCAAAATGAGGCAATTGAACCTTCCCTAGCTCAATATCTACATTGCACATTTCAGCAATCTTCACTGTATTCTCAATAGCATCAGGAGTGTCTGCAAATATTTCTTTCATTTCTCTTGCGCTTTTCATCGAGTAATCTTCTCCAAGCATATTCATTCTATCAGTATCGTCTTTTTTCTTTTTATTCTGCATGCATAATAAAATATCCTGAGCTTCATCGTCTTCTTTTTTTAGATAATGAACATCATTTGTTGCTATCAAGGGAATATTTAACTCACGAGAAAATTCAACCAACTTTTTATTTACTATTTTTTGCTCTGGAATTCCAGGATTATCTTGCATTTCCAAATAAAAATGATCTTGCCCAAAAAGCTCATTATATTCCAATATTCTTTTTTTGGCTTTTTCAAATTTCTCTGCCAAAATTAATTTCGGTATCTCGCCACCCAAACAAGCCGTAGAAGCAATCAAGCCTTCACTATATTTCTTGAGTATCTTCCAATCAATTCTTGGTTTATAATAAAAACCTTCCAAATGTGCGATAGAAGTTATTTTAATTAAGTTTTTATAGCCTTTATTATTCTTGGCAAGTAAAACCAAATGATAACTTCTAGCATCTTCTCTGGTGTTTTTATCATACATTGATTTTGGAGCAAGATATATCTCTACTCCTATAATCGGTTTTATATCAGCTTTTTTACATTTTTGATAAAACTCTATTACTCCATACATTACACCATGATCAGTAATAGCTACCGCCGAAGAACCTTCTGCTTTGACAAAATCAACAAGCTCGTCGATCTTGGTAAGACCGTCGAGCAAGGAATAATGAGTATGATTATGGAGATGGACAAAAGACATTTTTAAATAAAATTAAGATTTAATAATTTAGATTTAAGATTGTTTCTGCTTATACTATATTATAACAACTACGAGTCTATTGCAAATAGCAAATAATCATAATTATTTATCTAAATTATCACCTACCTCCCCCTGCCTACCGGCAGGCAGGCTAGCCCCTCCTTATCAAGGAGGGGGATAAAAAAACTCCTCCCCTTCCGCCAGCTGGCGGATTAAGGAGAGGTTGGGAGAGGTACGTAATAGTAAGTAGAACTGGACTACAACAAACTTGCAATAATCATTAGTACACCAAAGATCAAAACAAAATATCCAAAATTAATTTTTTTTGCCAATTTTAATAATATATTAATAGTCAAAAGACCGAATGCGAATGAAAATAATAATCCAAAAAAAGAATTTATATTTAAACTAAACTCTTTGAAATTCAAAATAATATTTCCAGCTAACACTATAGGTAAACTCATCAAAAAACTTAGTTTGATAGCCGTCTCAGAATTGAATTTTCTTATTAGTAAAGCCGAAACTGTAAGACCTGACCTAGATAGACCAGGTAGACTAGCAAAAGTTTGAGTTAATCCTAATATTATATTATCAGATTTATTTAGACTACCCTCAGTTCTTTCTCCTTCTCGTTTTGCTTTGATTAATAGATATGCAGTAACTAGTAAAAATAAGCCTATAATTAAGTTTATATACTTCGTAAAGACTTCTATGTTTTCCTCTACTCCAAGACTATCCACCCAGGTCAAAAGACCGTATCCAAGAATGCCACTAATCAAGGTTGAGATGATTAAAAAATTAATTACTTTTTTGTTTTTCTCCTTGGCTTTCTTGTAATTAAACAATTCCTTGATAAGTAACCAAACATCTTTTCGAAAATACACCAAAGCTGCTAAAAAGGTGCCGAAATGCAAAAATAAAGCTAGTCCTGCGATTTCTTTTATGCTTTCGCCATTATAAAAAAAATTCGATTTCACCAAAAATATCATCCCTTCCGAACTAACTGGAAGCCATTCTGCTATCCCTTGAATTGTTCCAAGAATTATTGATTCTAACATAACTCGTGTAATAATTAACACATTCTACCCCCTCTCCTAAACAGGAGAGGGCTAGAGTGAGGTATTAATCCTCTTCAATCAATTTAATTCCCAAATCTTTCAACTGCTTTTCATCAACCTCACTTGGTGCATCCATCATAACATCTTTTCCATTACCATCTTTTGGGAAAGCGTATATGTCTCTTATAGAATTCCAATCATTTATAGCCATAAATAATCTATCAATACCTGGTGCATTTCCACCATGAGGAGGAGCGCCGTATTCAAAGGCACGAATCATATGACCAAATTTTTTATCTACATCTTTCTTAGAGTACCCAGCTATTTCAAAAACCTTATACATAATTTTTGGATCATGATTTCTGATAGCGCCACTTGTTATTTCAAAACCATTTACTACAAAATCAAATTGATAGGCTACTATATCAAGTGGATCTTGATTTTCAAGAGCTTCCATACCGCCTTGTGGCATTGAAAAAGGATTGTGACCAAAATCAATTCTACCATCCTCTATCTCTGAATAATCATACATTGGAAAATCAGTCACCCAAAGCCAAGCTGCTTTTTTTGGATCTTTCAAATTTAACTTCTTTCCGCATTCATCTCTTACTGAACCCAAAGCCTCGCAGACTATTCTCCATTTATCAGCTCCAAAAAATATAATATCACCTGCCTTAGCTTTAACTTTTTCGACAATTTTTTTAGCTAAATCATCACCAAGAAATTTAACAATAGGAGATTGTAATTCATTTTCCTTTACTATAATATAAGCTAGCCCTTTTGCATTTCTTCCTTTGGCCAATTCTGTAAACTCATCAATCTCTTTTCTAGAAAATTTTGCTCCACCATCTATCTTTAAAGCATGTACAACTCCACCATCCTTTACCGCACCAGAGAACACTCCAAAACCACAATCTTTCACCATATCTGTAATTGGTAAAATTTCAAAATCAAACCGTAAATCAGGTTTATCTGATCCATACTTTGTCATTGCATCTTTCCAAAGAATTCTAGGAAACGGCTTCTTCATTACTTTTTTGTTACTAAATTTTTCTGTAAGCTCAATCATTAGGGGTTCTTGAACAGCAAAGATATCTTCTTGCGTAACAAAACTCATTTCCATATCCAATTGATAAAATTCTCCATAATGTCTATCCATTCTAGTATCTTCATCTCGAAAACAAGGTGCAATCTGAAAATATCTATCTAAACCACCAACCATTAATAACTGTTTAAATTGTTGCGGTGCTTGTGGAAGTGCGTAAAATTTTCCTGGATATAACCTAGAAGGTACAAGAAAATCTCTTGCTCCTTCAGGTGAAGATCCTGCAAGAATAGGTGTTTGCACTTCTATAAAATCCTTTTTATGAAAATAATCTCTAATATATCGAATCATTTCATCACGCTTCTTTAACATTTCTTGTAACTTAGCCCTACGTAAATCAATAAAGCGATATTTGAGTCTAATATTCTCATTAGCTTCACCAGCCTTTTCCTCATCCAATTCAAACGGAGGGGTTTTTGATTGATTTAGTATTTCCAAAACTGAAACTTCTAATTCAACTTCACCGGTATCCATTTTTTTGTTAACCATATCATCAGGTCGAGCTATAACTTTACCAGTCGTGCGCACCACCCATTCACTTCGAAGTTTATCAGCTTCGGCATGAGACTCTTTATTTATCTCTGGATCAAATTTGATCT
>CAZTIC010000009.1:0-20860 GCA_964613625.1 uncultured Gammaproteobacteria bacterium
GATTAAATGAACTAGCAAGTGTAAACTTGACACTGCAATGCCACAATTCTTGACAAAAACCTATATTTTTGGTATTTTTAGTAACTAATCAATTGATCTTTACAAAATACTAACCTTTTTAATATATGGAGAAGAAATATGCCAAATTACATTCATAAAGTTCCTAAGGATGATTTTGGCAATATTGCTGAAATTATTACTGTCTATGGGACAAAATTGTATCACTTTATTATCAATCCAAAAACTGGAAATCCTAAAAAAAAAGAAAAGGGTGGCGCAAAGCTTCCAAAAAAATTATACACTCAGGTTTGGGCAATTGTTAATAAAGATAAGATAAAAAAGAAGGAAAAAATGTCTCCAATAGAAAATGCTTTATTGATAAATGAATTAATAAAAGAGATCAAGAAAAAATCTCCTAAAAAATCTTGGCAAAAATGTGCAAACATTATATTTCGGAAAGAAGCTAAGAATAATTACAAATATAGAGACGTGCTTCCTATTCAACCACACTTCCACCACGAAAGAGAAGTATGGTGGTATGATACGTTAAAAAAAGCTGGAATTACCGTCCTTGAAAATGGATGGTGGCTAGTAAGACGTTGGAAGAAGAAAAATGGAAAAGATCTAGAAGTAACTTTTCAATTTGTGCCTGACATAGATACCTTAATAAGAATGTGCGGGCATATAATAAGAAAATACCGTATTACCCAAGATGAAAATCTGTCTGAACTTGATATAAATTCTTCAATCAATGGCACAATCGAGGAAGTAAAGAATTTCTTAACCAGTTGGAACAACAAAGACATTGAGCAACGACTCGAATTGCAAATAAAACTTGCTTCCATAGTGTTGAAACTTGAAAATTGCCATAATGAATATAAAGTTCAAGTAAAAAATCAAATTGAAAAAGTTGTTCCCATGAAAGATTCTTTGGAACGATATAATCCAGGAGCATTAGCGGCTCGCACCGTCGCTGCTCTTAACCGACTATCAGAAAGAATTAATGAGATCCAAGCAATACTACCAAGAATTGCCATGAAAAAAGAATTACTAATTTTTGAAAAGCGAAGGCAAGTAGATTGTTTTCAAAAATCTGCCTCAGCTATGAATTTAGTTATCAGACATCGTGTTTTTCACGGCGAAAGCATACGGGATCATGAAATAGAAATATTGATTAAAAATATCAATGCTTCTATGTCTCACCTCAACCATGTCTATGGATCTCCGTTTTTTGAAAGAAAAAATCAAATTCAATATTGTTTTGCTAAAGCCAAATCTTTGATAAAAAAGAAAAAATTTATCAAAGCAAAATTTTGGCTAGATTCGGCAAAAGGTATTCTAACTGAAAAATTCGGATAGGAGAAAAAATGAAAAAGAAAAAAGGACATAATCAATTATTAAATTATGTAAAATCATTTCTCCCGGAAGACTGCCTTCTTCTCAAAAAACAATGAGTTCTTAAAAACTTCGCTCAAAACAACAAAGCCCCGACTTAAAAATCGGGGCCTTTTTTATCTAAAATTTCTAAATTCGTAATTCGTTTATACTCGCTTGACGGGTGTAATTGAAAATTCTTAATTGAATTAGAAATCTCTAAGCTTCACTAATCCATCATTCTTTCTAATCCTCTCGAGTGCTTTAGCTTCAATCTGACGGATACGTTCACGAGTCACGTCGAATTCTTGACCAACTTCTTCTAGAGTGTGTGCCACACCATCAACCAAGCCAAATCTCATTTCAAGTATTTTCTGTTCTCTTGGAGAAAGAGTTGCTACAACTTCTTTGACATAATCCTTTAATAATTGAAGAGCTGCTGATCTATCTGGAGTAACACTTTTTACATCTTCAATAAAATCCTCAAGAGTAGAATCTTCTTCATCCTCACCTACTGTGGTTTCTAGAGATATAGTATCTTGTGAAATCTTTATAATATGACGCACTTTATCAATATCTTCACCCATTTCAGCGGCTATTTCTTCTGGCATTGGTTCACGGCCAAGATCTTGGATTAATTGTCTCTGAACTTGAGTGAATTTATTAATAGTCTCCACCATATGCACTGGAATCCTGATAGTTCTAGACTGGTCAGCTAAAGCCCTAGTAATAGCTTGCCTTATCCACCAAGTAGCATAAGTTGAGAACTTATACCCTTTTCTATATTCAAACTTTTCTACCGCTCGAAACAAACCAATGTTTCCTTCTTGAATCAAGTCCAACAGACTCAAACCCTTGGCCCCGGCAAACTTCTTGGCAATAGACACTACCAAACGAAGATTGGCTTCAATTATTTTTCTCTCTGCATTTCTGTCTCCTTTTTCTTTTCTTTTGGCTAATTCAACCTCTTCTGCTGCCTTAAGTAGAGGAACTCTTCCTATTTCCTTAAGATACATTTGAATTGAATCAGAATTTAATTTTGCTAAATCTATTTTTTTAGCCTCTTCGGAAAATAAAAACTCTTTGGTTTGATCATTTTTATCATGTTCTTGATCTGCGTCAATATTTAATAATTGACCTGAATCCTCAATAATATGTATACCAGCCTTTTGCAACTTAGCTAGAAACAATTCATAGTCAAAGAGGTATTCTTCAACTTCTGGAAACAAAAACAAAAGCTCAGTTTCAGTTATGAAACCTCTTGATCTGCCCTTGCTCACAGTTTTGTCAAGTTTTTCTTGAATTGGATAAACAATTTCTACTGGCTCTTTTGGTTTTACTGCTAATTTCCTAACTGCAATTTTTTTCTGAATAGTTTTTTTGGCTTTTTTTATTACTTTTTTGGTAGTCTTCTTTGCTCGTGCTGAGCTTCTTGAAGTAGCTACCACTTTTTTAATAGCCTTGGAAACAGTTTTTTTAACTGTTTTTTTAGATTTTATTCCGATTTTTTTAGCCTTGGCTTTTGAGCCAATTGCCGTTTTTTTTATTCTTGACATAAATTATCTAATTTCGTAATTGACTTGATTCATCAGTTAAAATTTTGAGCTCTTCTATCAAGCCCTTCACTAATTCCTCATCTTTGTCTTTCTCGGCTTGAAAAATTAATCTCTCTAATTCTCCCTTCCGAGCTGAAAAATAAATATCTTTTATATACAATATAATTTTGACTATTTCTTTTTTGGCTTCATCATTACCGAGATTATAAAAATCCCTATCACCCAAAATAACCAGCTGATCTAATAATTTTAGCTGGTCAGTATAACTTGAAGTATCTTGAGGCCTGTCTGGCTTATCTGCTTGGTTATTTTGATTAGTAAACCAATCCTTTAAGCCAAAATAATTAATTTGTGCCTCTTCTGAGACTGGAGTTAAACTAATGACTTTATTATAGTAAATTATTAAATTTTTGTAAATACTTTTATTATTATCACCCTCTATTTGATCAAGTGATAAATGCCTCTCAGCGTAGTTTATCAAAAATGGATATTTTATTATAATCGCGATCAATGACTCAGCCAACATCGTTCCTCTTGATTTTCTTTCTTGACTTGGCGCTTCTTGTGGAGTTTCCACTACTCTTCTTAGTGGTTCTTTTTCAGCATTAATCAATGAATCTCTTAATAAACTATCATCTACCTGCAATTTTTCACCTAATATTTTTATCCAGTGATCTTTCTCCATCTTGTTATCAATCCGAGAAATAATAGTCAATAACTCGCTAGCTACTTTTCTTTTTTGAGCTATATCATCTACATTAAAATCCTTTAAAATCTTATCAAAATAATAATCCATTACTATATCTGCTTTTTCGACTGCCTCCTTCCAATCCTCCGGATTATTCTTTATGCATTCATCTGGATCCTTGCCCGATGAGATAGTAATAACCTTTATATTCATATCCGCTTCCATCATCTCCTTTACTCCTCTGTCAGCCGCCATCTGCCCAGCTTTGTCCATGTCAAAAGCAATTAAAGCATTGTTTGTATATCTTTTGATGAGTAATATTTGCTCTTGAGTAAGAGCCGTACCAGAAGAAGCTATCACATTTTTGAATCCTGCCTGATGAGCACTTATCACATCCATCTGCCCTTCGGTAATTATAGCGCTATCTTCACTTTTGATTTGCATTCTAGATTTATCAAGACCAAACAATATCTTACTTTTGTTATAAACTAATGTTTGCGGACTATTGATATATTTTCCCATTTTCTCCCCTTCTTCTTTAATTGGATTTACACGAGCAGTAAAAGCGACAGTTACACCATTTACATCATTAATCGGAAACATTATTCTGTCTCTAAATCTATTATAAAACCTGCTAGTTCCCTCTTTTTTAATACTCATTCCGGCTAGAAATATTTCATTATCATTAAAACCTTTTTGTTTAAGTAAATTTATAAGGTCATCCCAAGAATCAGGTGCATATCCGATTCCCCATTCTGAAATAGTTTCTTCTTTTAATCCTCTTACTTTTAAATATTGAGTGATTTTGTCAGAATCATCTAAATTAATTAAGTTTCCATGATAAAAATTTTTAGATATTTCAATAATATCAATCAAGCAATTACGTTGAGATGTAATTTTTGGATCTTGTCTTTGCAATGTCACTCCAGCTTTTGGAGCCAATATTCGAAGAGTTTCTACGAAGCTAAGTCCCTCTATTTCCTGCACAAAAGAAATAACATCTCCACCTTTTCCACAACCAAAACAATGCCAAATCTGCTTATCCGGAGATACCATAAAAGACGGAGACTTTTCTCTATGAAAAGGACAAAGCGCTCGAAAGTTCATACCGGCAGCTTTAAGCTGGATATAATCTCTGATTATATCCACAATATCCAGTCTTGATTTTATATCCTCAACTTGACTCATTTTAATCAATTATGAATTAAATATTTTTCTCCACCAACTTTTCTTTTTTGAAATACTGGTTTCGAGATTTAAATTATTGTTTTTACTTATACTATCTAACGGGTCGCTAACATCACCTTGATTTTCTAATTCTTCAGTATTAATACCACCCACTTCCCTTCTATAAATCTCACTAATAATTTGCTTGAGCCTCATAATCTCCTGTTCGACCACCTCACCCTCGTGTTCAGCATTATGCATGCGAGCGCCAGCATAACTGGCCTGTTTTTGATCCAAATGTAAGTCAAATACAACTTTATCACCTTCTTCTTTTATATACAAATGAAGTCTTGGGTAGTGTCCGCTCCCCAATCGACGCACAAAACTCTCTTTGCCACGTTGCCTGTCCACAACAAAAGCGTAGCTTGCCTTTCGGGCGATTTGTTCTGCTGCAATTGGTAAATTAGATTTTTTTATTACTATTTTCATATAAAATTATGTCATACTGAGCGTTAGCGAAGTATCTCTGGAAGACCCACTTAGTGATTTTACAGAGATTCTTCGTCGCTAGACGCTCCTCAGAATGACAATATGTTTTTAGTATTATTTATTTTTAAGTGCTTTTGTCCATGATTCTTTATATCTTCCTAAAGTCTCAGCTTTGCTTGGCAATCTTTTTATAGCCTCAACAGCACACTTACCAATCTCTTCCCTTAATTTATTATCCTCTATCAATTTCATCATAGCCTCTTCCAAGGATTTTTGATCACCAACAGGAATAACTAAGCCTGATTGATTATTTTTTATCACCTCTCTAGCACAACCAACATCAGTCATTATAATAGGCAAGCCATAACTCGCCGCCTCTATCACTACCATCCCCCAACCTTCACTATCCGATGTGAGCATAAAAACATCTGCTTGTTTGTAATACCTCTCTATATCATCCTGCCATCCTAAAAATTCTACGTTAGCTTTAAGTTTTAAACTATAAACTTTAAGTTTTTTCTCCACTTCACCCGAACCACAAACTAGTAATTTGATATTTGGATACTCTTTCTGTAAATTAGCCACAGCCTTAATCTGCATTTCAATATTTTTGACTAACACCAGACGCCCGACAGTTAAAAAAATAAAATTATCTCCATCCTTATTTTCCCTTATACCTAGTACTTTATACCTTATACCTGTATTTATTGAAACTATTATTATTTTTCTCGCTTCAATTCCAAATTCATCCACCAACCTTCTCTTAAGCCGTTCACTCACTACTCGAACTGAATCAGCTTTCTTGATAACAAATTTAAAAATAATTTTTCTAATTCCACTATACTTTTCAAAACCATGAACTTGGATTTCAAACCCAGAATTGAATTTTTTTGATAATCGGAGCCCCATCAAAGCTAAAAAGTATTGATCCTGCACAGTAACAACATTATAATTATTTTGTTTAAACAAACTTCTGCTGATTTTACAAAAATTTCTTAATTGAAAAAATTTATTTTTGCCACTCGCTCCATACACATCTATTTTTTCAGATAAACTTATTTTTTTATTAATTTCACTTGGCACAATAACATCATATCTATTCACTAATTCGCTATATTCCAAAATTCTTCTCTGCGCATGAGAATCATCTTTTAATATTCTACTATCCAAACTTAAATTCAATATCTTCATACTTTAAACAATTCAACTAATTTTTCTATCATTATTTCTTTATTAAATAATTTTTCAACATCCTGCTTAGCATTTTCTACGAAACTATTAGTTGCCTCCTTGTCTTGCCATATCTTTAATATAACTTCAATTAATTCTTTCTTATTATTATATTCAACCAATATCCCTGATTTATTATCTTGAATCAATTCTGCATTTCCACCCACTCTAGTTGTAACAACTGGAAGTTTTAAATTCATAGCTTCAATAATTAAATGAGAAAGACCTTCATAGGAAGTATTCAACACAAACATTTCACTTCCTGCCATATAATCAAATAATAATTTTTGCTCTACTCTACCCAGTAACTCTATATTATTTTCTAATTTTAATTCTTTAATTTTACCAGCTAACATATCAAAATCCGGACCTTCGCCACCAATCAATAGTTTAAAATTTGGATTAACTTTAAGTAACTCCGGTATTATCTCGATAAGCGTCTCAAAACCCTTCCACGGTACCAATCTAGATACTGATAATATAATATCTTTGTTAATATTTAATGATTTTTTTACATCTTTTTTGTTTTTCAAATTTTTCTGTAATGAGACCGCATTATAAATTACATTTATTTTTTCATCTGCTATGCCCCATTTTTTTATTATATTTTTCAGATACTGGCTTGGAGTAATTATCATTTCAGCGTTTCTTACAACCATTCTTTGAAGCTTCCTCATTAACTCTACCTTGATACCACATTTCTTGTCTTGAAAATCATCTAGATTTTCGCTAACTCCAAATCTCTGCTTTCCCTGCTCCCAGGCATAATCTCCTACAATTTTTAATGTATATTTCTTTCGTCTTAACTTGCATGCAATAAATGACGGTAACCCCTCACTAATTAGTCCCTGAATATAAACCACATCCGCCCAATCTATATTTTTATTTACAACTTGAAAATAATGGAAATATCTAACTAATATATTTTGTTTTCTATTTATTTTGAATACATTATCAACTTGACTCAAGTCATCGGCATAAGTAACTACTTTTACGTCACATCCTTTACCAGGCAATTCCTTGAGTAATAACTTAGAATAATTAGCTGGCCCCCCGCTATCAGGTGGAAAAATACCAGTACATATTAAAATATTTTTATTATTATTATTCATAATTATAAATTTTCAAAAATTTCTTTCATGTCACGCGCAATTATATCCCAGTCGTATTTTTCAAATACCATCTCTTTAGCATTTTTCACAATTCTTTCTCGTAGCTCATTATCATGCAAAAGCTTTTCGATTTGCTTCGCGATACTTTTTGGATCTCGTACATTACAAAATAAACCAGTTGAATCTTTGTCTGAATTTCTCTCAGGATCAAAAAGAAAATCAACTATACCTCCCACAGACGTAGCGATTACAGGTATCTCAACTGCCATTGCCTCAATAAATGAATTACCAAACCCCTCAGAAAGAGACGGTCGAATAAATATATCAGATATTTTTAGATATTTCGGCATTATTTTATGATCAACTAATCCTAAAAATTTAACTCGTGTCTCTAAATTTAATTCTTTTGTTAATTCAATAAGCTTTTCCTTGTCTGAACCATCACCCAAAATGATAAATTTAACGTTATCAGGTAAGTGCTGAAGTGATTTTATTACATCATCGACGGCATTTTTCAAAACTAATCTTGACGTAGTAATTACAAACTTGTCACCCTCTTTCTTGCCCAATTCTTCTTTGAGATTGTTTAATTCTTCTTTAGAATAATCTTGACTAAAATGTTTTGTGTTTACTGCATTAGGGACTACTTTTAATCTACCAAGAAATCCCATGCTTTGCGCAAACTCAGCTAGATAATGCGAAATTGTTTGAATGTAATCTGCCTTGGTAAATATCTTATTAAATAAAGGTCTTACAAATCTAACCTTCTTCAATATATAATCAATCGAATCCCCTTCCTGCAGAGTAAGTAGATACGGAACTTTTGGATTTCTTAATTTAAAAAACAAAGCTGCAAATCCAGCATAGGCCGCCATCATAGCCCAAATACCATCGTATTTTCTTTCTTTGTGTAGTTTCCTGGCTTTTCTGCAAGCTATAAAAGGAAAGGTAAGTTTATTTAATTTGAGTGGAAATTTAACCAAATCTTTCATTTCAGCTCCTTTTTTAGCAAAACCAATACGATGCACATTTACATTTCCGATACGTTCAAATTTTGGTAAATTACTATCAAATCTTAAAGTAATCATATCAAACTCTATCGATTCTATACGATCTGTTTCTTCTTTTATTGCTAGCTCCGCTCCACCTACAAAAGGAGGATAAGCTAATGAAAATATTAATATTCTTTTTATCATGTTATTTAATATTTTTTATATAATCCTCAACACTATGTTCAGCAGACCATCCCAATTCTTTCATTTTCGTTATATCTATTTTAGAATAATTCCTATCTCCTCTTTTAACTGGTAACATTTCGACTTCACCTCCAAATAATTTCGCTATTTCGAGAATAGTATAATTACTCAAAGACCCTATACAATAACCATCACCCTTTCCTTTTTCTCCAACCAACATCAAACCTCTCACAGTATCTTTTACATAAGTAAAAGCTCTTTTTTGCGTACCAGGAGAAAAGACGGTAAGTGAGATATTATTTCTATGTTTGTGTAAAAAAATTCCAATCACTGTAGCGTATTTTCCTTCCATAATTTCTCGTTCACCATATACATTATAAAAATATGTAATTGCGTAATCCAAGTCAAACCATTTTCCATAATTATTAACTAAATCAGTATTAGTGGCCTTGAAATAAATATATGGGGTCTGATCTTTACCATTTCCTTCAGTATTAAATTCACCAAATTTTGTACTTGAACCAGCGTAAATTAATCTAATTTTATTCTTTCGACAAAATTCTAAAACTCTAAATGTTCCTTTTTGATTTAACCTCCATAACAAATCAATATCATCAAAACTAGTCATCACTCTTGAATATTCTCCTAAGTGATATACCATATCAATTTTTTCTGTAATTAAATTTTTAATATCCTTAGTTTCACCTTTTACATAAATTGCACCCTTAATATGATTGTTCTCTAACCCAGTAAAATAATTGTCTAATGAAATTACTTTATTTTTTTTATCTTTCACCAACTCCTCAATCAAATGAGAGCCAATAAACCCGGCACCACCGGTTACCAATATTGTTTTATTATTATCCATATATTTTATTTTACCCCCTCTCCTAGACAGGAGAGGGTTGGGGTGAGGTTGATGATAGAAAAATAAATTGTGTAAATATACAAAAAATTAACTCTATAATCACCTTTTCCACCTCATCCTATCCTTCTCCTGTCTAGGAGAAGAGACTATATTATCTAATTTATCTTTTCTAACACCTGTAATACCCCCGATACCACTCAACAAAATTCTCTACACCCTCGTCAATTGAAATACTTGGACTATAGCCCAACATCTCTTTGGCCTTACTAATATCAGCTCTTGTAGCCGGCACATCGCCTAGTTGAATTGGCATCATATTTTTTTCAGCAATTTTACCTAAACTTTTCTCAAGTTCTTCGATATACCTAGTAAGCTCCATAGATTGACCTCTTGCTAAATTAAATATTTCATAATCGAATGTCTTATCAATCGCCAGCAATACTCCATTCACTATATCATCGATATAAGTAAAATCACGAGCCATTTTTCCATGATTATATACATCTATTGGCTTGTCAGCTAAAATTGCTTTGGTAAATTTAAATAATGCCATATCAGGCCTACCCCAAGGTCCATAAACTGTAAAAAATCTTAAGCCAGTGCAATTCAGTCCATATAAATGATGATAAGTATAAGCAACTTCTTCATTAGCCTTCTTGGTAGCTGCATACAAGGATATTGGAAAATCAACTCGATCTTTTTCGTTAAAAAGTTCGGCCTTGCTATTTCCATAAACAGAACTAGATGAAGCATAAATAAAATCTTTCACATCATAATGTCGACAAAGCTCTAATAAATTCAAAGTGCCTATATAATTCGTATCAGCGTAAATAAAAGGTTTTTCAAGTGAATACCTCACACCGGCCTGGGCTGCCAAATGACAAACCTTGTCTATTTTTTTATTTTTGAATATTTCTTCTACTTTTTTATAGTCTGCAATATCAGCTTCAACTAATTCCAAATTATCAAATCCTCCTAAAAGTTTTGCAACCCGATCTCTTTTTAATTTCGGATCATAATAATCATTAAAATTATCAACCACAACAACCCGGTCACCTCTCTCTAATAATTTCTTAGCGACATGAGCGCCAATAAATCCAGCTCCGCCTGTAATTAATATTGTTTTCTGATTATTATTTTCCATATTACTTTATTATGTCCCCTTTCCTAAACAAGAGACCTGCCTGCCGGTAGGCAGGGTGCTGGGGTGAGGTATTAATTTATACCCCGAAGATGCTTCTCCCACTTCCAAGCAGACGATACAATATCCTCTAAGTTCTTCTCCGCTTTCCAACCAAGTTCTTTATTGGCTAAACTCGAATCAGCATAGATCTCAGCAATATCTCCAGACCTTCTGTCTACTATTTTGCTATTTATTTTTATTTTATTTACTCTCTCAAAAGTATCTACTACCTCTTTGACACTATACCCTCTACCAACTCCGAGATTATAAATCTCGAAATTTTTATCAACATTTGCACCAAGTAATTTTTCAACTGCTATTACATGAGCTCTAGCCAGATCAACAACATGAATATAATCTCTTACGGAATAGCCGTCATCTGTGTCATAGTCATTGCCGAATATTTTTAATTCATCTCTAATACCAGCTGCGGTTTGTGAAACAAATGGAATTAGATTACTTGGAACGCCTTTCGGCAACTCACCAAGCAGTCCAGTGTCATGAGCCCCGGCTGCATTAAAAAATCGAAATACTATAGATGCAAAATCAGAGTTATCAATACACACTTTTTTGATTAATCTTTCAGCTATAATTTTTGTTTCGCCATATGGGGTGTTAGCTTTTTTTATCTCCATATCTTCCCGCACTGGTAAACTATCCGGATCTCCGTACACACAAGCAGAAGATGGGTATATTAGATTATTAATCTTATACTCCTTCATGGCATCAAGTAAATAAACAATGCTATTAACATTATTATCATGATATTCTTTTGACATATTCACTGATTCTCCAGCCGCTTTGAGAGCCGCAAAATCTATAACCGCATCAAAGCTATGATGCGCTTTAAAAAATTTATCCACTTGCTTCTTATCTGCTAAGTCAATATTTTCAAAATCTGATTTAACGCCCGTTATTTTCTCTATTCTATCCAAGGTCTCAATATCAGAATTAATTAAGTTATCAATTATAAAAACTTGATAACCTCTTTCGATTAAAATAACTGCTATATGTGATCCAATATAGCCAGTTCCTCCAGCTATTAATATTTTTTTTGACTTATTATTAGTCATAAATTATTTATAATAATTATTTAGCTTTTATCAATGGTGAACCAACGGCAATTATATCGAATCCACTCTCACTTAATTCTTTATACTTATTTTGAAGCATTCTTCTTCCATCCATAATCAATGCACCCTTAAAAAACTTTTCCTGAATAGTACTAGTTAATTCTCTAAACTGTGGCCAATCTGTAACTATAATAACAACATCAGAATTTTCTATCACACTAATTTCATCTTGGCTCAAATTAATTAATTTATTGTTATTAAAATAATCATGATAATTTTTACCTGCAACTGGGTCATAAGCATTAATTACTTCAACATTTTTTTCAAGTAAAAACTTAGTAAGCCCAAGAGAGGCGGAGTTTCTTATATCATTTGTATGCCTCTTGAAAGCTAGTCCCAACAAGCCAACCTTTTTACCTTTCCAATCAAAGTCTAATTCTCTTTCTGGTCTTTCCATGAAGTTTTGTAACTGTCTCTCATTGGCTCCAAGCACATCTTTTATCAAGTCAGTTTTAGCGCCCTTCTCTTCCAATTGATGAACTAATGATCTAGAATCCTTGATAAAACAACTACCACCAGCAAAAAGACTATTATAAAATCCCCAATCACCTATCCGCTTGTCACTAGTTATTATTTTTCTAATATTCTCCATGCTGAGATCTGGAAATGATTCACAGGTCCTACCAACAACATCAAAGCAATTGGCTAATCTCTT
Source organism: uncultured Gammaproteobacteria bacterium (assembly GCA_964613625.1). GTDB lineage: Bacteria > Patescibacteriota > Patescibacteriia > Patescibacteriales > CAZTIC01 > CAZTIC01. The sequence goes on from CAZTIC010000009.1 coordinate 12,652, forward strand.
GAATAACATAAAATTAGCAAGTAGTTTTCCAGCTTCTGCTTCTTGCGGATTCACCTCTATATAGCTCACAGTTGGTGAAGTATAAAATCTTTTATAGATATCTCTAAATACTTCAAAATCTTTTTCATTATATGCTCCGACCACAATTCTTTGAGGCCTAATTGAACCCTCAACTGCTTTTCCTTCTACCAAAAATTCAGGATTTGAACCTATACCATAATTCTTCACCCCAACTTCGTCCATAATATCTTTGGTAATATTTGTCATTTTAATCGGTACGGTACTTTTGTTTACTATTAAAATATATTTTTCCTGTGTATTATTATTTCTTGTTTTCAAGATTTCAGATAAGTCTTTAGCGGCTTGGTTATAATACGACAAATCAGATTCACCAGTGCTATCTTTTTCTGGAGTTGGCAAACACATAAATACTGCATCAGTCTTATCTATAAAATTCTTAAAATCTTCTTTTTTATCTGTAAAACTCAACCTGGATTTATTACGAATCATCAAATCACCAAGACCTTCCTCAAATAAAGCTGATTCAATTTGCTTGTTATCGAATGATGAAAATCTCTTTACTAATTCACTATTAATGTCATAGACTAACACATTATGGCCACTATCAGCGCTCGCCGCAGCACTACAACCACCTACATAGCCACCCCCAATATACAATAAATTTGCCATTTTTCTTTAATAAAACTACAAATCAACAAAATTTACAAATATTTATTTAATATTCGTAACTTTTGTGCTAGATTTGTACTTTTTTATAATTAATTGATTTTTATTACCTTATGTTATATTATTGAATAAAGTGAACAAAAAGTCAAAGAAATACTAATCAATAATCAACATGAAAAAAATACTATATTTAATCACCCAAACTGAGATTGGAGGTGCCCAGGGCTACGTCTATGATTTGGCTTGTAGTCTAAAAAATGACTACAACATTATTGTTGCTGGAGGCGAACAAGGAGCAAAGGGAAAAATAGCCAAAAAATTGATCGAAAAAGAAATAAAATTTATCGAAATTCCTGACTTAGTTAGATCTGTATCATTTGTTAAAGACTTTTTAGCTCTAATTGATATCATTCAATTAATCAAGAAAGAAGATCCAGATATAATACATCTTAATTCTAGTAAGATCTCCATCCTAGGATCCATTGCAGCGAGTATTTGTCATAAATCAGGTGTTCCCAATTATGTAGTCTACACTGCCCACGGTTGGGTCTTTAACGAACCAATATCCAAATTGAAAAAATCATTCTATAGATACGCAGAAAAATTCACTTCAAAGTTTAAAGATAAGATTATTTGCGTCTCTGAATTTGACCGCCAAACTGCCATCAAAGAGAGTATTGCTCCAAAAGAAAAACTAATTACCATTCACAATGGTATAAATAAAATTAATTTTCTTTCCAGGGACTTATCTGTAGTAGAGCTATCAAAAATATTCCCCTTTCCATTAAAAGACAAAGGAGAGGATGATATTTTTATCGGATCAATCGGCAACCTCTACCCTACTAAAGGATATGAATACCTCATAGAAACAATTCACATCTTGTCTTATAATTACAAAATATCTGTAAAAGCTATGATTATTGGTGGAGGCAAAGAAAAAAAACATCTACAAAATTTAATCAATCAATACAAATTAAAAAATAAAATAATTCTTACTGATAGAGTTGATAGAGCTAAAGTATTATTAAAAGCTTTTGATATCTATGTTTGCTCTTCACTAAAAGAAGGCTTGTCCTATACTATTATCGAAGCAATGCAAGCAGGCCTACCAATCGTAGCCACAGATGTTGGAGGTAATCCAGAATTAATAGAAGATAATAAAACAGGATTATTAGTAAAAAGTAAAAACGCTAAACAAATTGCAGAAGCAATATATAAATTACTCAGAGATAATAAGTTAAGATCAGATTTAGGTAAAAACGCCAAAGAAAAAGCAGAAAAAGAATTTACACTTGAAACAATGATAAATAAAACCAAATCACTTTACTAATTGACAAATTAGTTATTTCTTTATAATATTTAAAATCAAAATAAACAATTAATAAAAAAAGGGAGAAAATAATGCCTATTTTATGCTTATCGGGACCTCTAAAAGTAAATGGTGGTATTATACGATATTTAGGAGGGCCGAAAAAAATGTTTTTTGTAAAAAATGTTACTGTCTCCCCTTTTGACCTTTTGAGTTTTAGAAGAAAAAAATTTAAGGGCGGTAAGCTTGCTTCTGTAGAATCAAGATCTGCCGTATCAAATTTTAAAGTTAATATGCTTGATTTTTCAGAAGCGACTATTAGTGGTAATGTAACATTACAGATCATCCAACGCCTAAACTTAGACAACAAAGTTCTTTTCCGTTTTGCAAGCGGAAACTATAGGTATTAATAGCAAAACAAAGGCGAATTCCATTTTTACGGAATCCGCCTTATTTATTTGAAAATATTTTGTTAAATATTAACTGTCGAACTATAACTGCCCACCATAATCTTTTGTCCAGTATTCTAGACTTCTCATGACCTTGAAAGCATCAGCCGGTGTTCCAAGAAAGTATCTCTTTGAATTCTGACCAATATACCAAGCTTCTCCATTGTTTTCTACTTGCAAAAGAATTTTTCCTTTTTGAGTATTAGCAAACTCCAAATCAAATCCAATCTCACCAGTGCCATTTGGGTTGAAGCCACCCATAATTTCTGCCTTATCATTATAACTATCTCCATCAGTATCTGGTCTGTCAATGTTTGTGTGAAGCGCTTTTTCTACTATATCAGATAGTCCATCTCCGTCTCTATCTTCACCATCCAAATTAGCGTCTGCTAAAGGAATTTTATCCAAATTACTATTTGTTATTCCTGTACCTAGATTTATAATTAGAGAATAAATATTAGCATCAGCCGAACCAAGATCGACTTGGCAATCCTCATACCCTTCTACGACTTCAAATTTTTCATCTACAACTTTTTTGAATTGCTCAGTTTGTTGTGTAATCTTAGTATCTTTTTCTACTAAATCCCTTTCAATATCTTCTAATAATTGAATCTTTTCTTCCAATGTTAATTCAACCGCTTTCAAGGTCTCTTCTCTATCACTTAAGTCTCTCTGAATATTTACGTTGTTTTCCAGAAGTTTAGTATTTTGATTATAAATAAAAACAATAGCTGCAATCATGCCAATAAAAACTATTGATAAAAGAGCATAAAAAAACCAACGTTGATAACGTCGAAGGCTAATTTCTTTTTTAACTTGAGCTTTGTGCTCTACCACGTGTCCACAATATGAACACTGACTAGAGTCATCAGCTATTTGCTTTTTGCAATTCAAACAAATCATATTTTTTATAATTAAATATTAATTAATATTATTATAGCATATTTATAATTATTATAAAATGATAACCATTGACTTTATTATAATTTTAAAATAATATCTAAATCAAGCACAACTAAACCACTAACAAGAAAATGGAGGGCAAAAAAAATGAGTTCATTAAAAAAGGAATTAAGAAATGTTGAAGACCAAAGGCAAAGTGTAGAACATCCACATAATGACAGCAGATTGCTGGCCATCGAAAAACTTCTTGATATCTTCAAACTGTCTAATAACGTCTCAGTGAAATACCGTATCCTTAAAATCCTTGAAAAAAAGAATCCCACAGAAAAAGAACTTGAAAAAAATGATGTGGAGTTGAGTATTAAACTATATCCATGGATAAAAAAACTTCGATTAGAATTAATGCTACCCATCACCGAAACCATCGAAGAAGATATCATACGCGCATCCAATCTTAACGGTTTTAACAATTTTAAAAACTGGGGTATCCCTTTTTCCAAAACTATCGGTACAGAAAAAACGATAAATGAGAATGTCGTTAAAATTAATAATGCGATGGAAGATCTGGTGGTCTTGTACAAAATTGTAGGCGAATATAAAATGGGCATATTAGTTGCCTTTTCCTACAACGAAATAATAGATCTTCTTGAATTGGTGTACAATACACACCCTCTACAAGAAGTCAGAAAAATTGCCGGCCAAGCCTTGGGTAAACACGCATTTGTGATATGGCTTCACGAATTCACGATATTACTCCATGAATCAATGACGATTCTATCAGAGGCGTGCGGAACCACTTCTTAATTCCATTTTCACTTAAACAAAAAAACAATTCACAAAAAAAACCTGGATGTTTACATTCGGGTTTATTTATTTTAAAAAAATACTTACTTTAGTTCGTACTAACGAACGTTAGTACGAACGTATGTACGTTTATAAGTGTAAGATTTAGGCGGGTTTATTAATCATTATTTTTAAATATACAACCTACCTCCCCTAACCCCTCCTTACCAAGGAGGGGGATTTTAACTCCTCCCCTTTTCATTATATCTTTTTACCGCGTGTCGCCTTAGCTTTAGCGGTGGCGCAAGGGGAGGCTGGGAGGGGTTTTAGATTACTAAAAACTAAACGGCTCTTCTACGGCAGAGCCACTACTCTGCGGCTCAAGTAAATCTCGAACGATCCAGTCATCTCTATTTTGATTAGTATCCCAACCATTACCATTCGATTCTTGCTCTCCTCCAACTTGCATGAGCTCATAAGTTGAGTTAACAAACGCTCTGCGTTCAGCACTGGTTGTGTTACTCAGGCTAAGCGCTGTTTGATATCCTTCTTTTTCGTTTGCACTGCCATAACCCAAGAAATCTACTACATTTTCGTCATCCACGCCAGTAATCACTTCTTGATTATTCACTAAAGCAACTTTACCCTGAGTAGCACTCATATTAATATCACCTTCTGCGTCAAAGCTATCTAACTCGATCTCACCTCCGCTCCCCTCTCGTAATTTAACCAAATAATACCCATAACTCTCTATGTCTCCACTCAATACTACTATATTGTATGAATCGCTTGTAGCAGAGGCATATTGCACTGACCAGCCTTCCAGAGAGATACTTTTGTCACTCGGATTATATATTTCTATGAAATCATTTTTGTAATACGATCCAGAATTTCCCCCTCCGCCATACACCTCGCTAAGTACTGGATAAGACTCGCCCAAAGATAAGCTAGCTAGCTTTCCTGAATCGCCAGACCAGTCCGAAAAATGGCCAACATTATCTTCTGCTCTAAATTGAAAAATATAATCTTGATTTTCTTCACCTTCAAAATAATATAAATCTATACCACCATCGCTAGCAAAAAATCTTTTATTCAATATTATATCTTGCCATTCTTCTAATTCATCTTGCCTATATTGCCAATAAATATTTTTTATTCTAGATTTATATGAAAAAGATTCTCTTGGGTGATCACTAGCTAATCCTGCTAAAAATACTCCGGTATATGCATTTGAATGAAATTCTTTAGCGAAAACTGCAGAAGGAGGTGACGGGTCATATTTAAAATTTAAAATTTCTAAATCAGAAACATTACCAGCTTCATCCTGAGCTCCTATTTCCTTGCTTCTCTTATAAATATTAGTCTGATCTGAACATTCTTCGGGATTATCTTGGCAATAATTCATAACGCAACTAATTCTATCGCTAAAATTTTTCTCCCCACAAACAAAATCAAAAGCTACATTATCCATCCGCCAAACTTCTTCGCTCGTTGTCGCATTATAATATTGATTATCAAAAACAATCTTATCAACTCCGATTTCTTTTGCGCCAAACAAATCTAATGTAGTAGTGCCAACAAAATAAAATCCATCTTCATAATAAAGGCTTGATAACATTGGAGCTAATGGATTAGTTTGGTCTAGTATTATAGTCGAACTAGCCAACTCACCCATTTGATCACTATTATATTTAACCCAAGCAAATATTTTTTTCTCCCCTTCGCCATTACTTAAAATAAATTCATTTACTGGTATGGCCGACCAAGATAAACTGCTTACATTAGGAGCCACTTCCTTTTCACCATAATAATAACCTTGGACTAGGTCTTGGTTCACAACAGAATATTCCAACTCAATAGAAGATGAGGCTGTATAAACTGTACTAGATGAAGTTAAATTGATTATATTAAAATAATCAAAATATGGAACCAAAGGTTCATGTGAATAACATAATATTTTTTCTTCATTAAATATTTCTTCATTTCCTGCTACATCATAAGCTTTTGAATTAAAACACAAATCAACAAAACTTTCATTTGGCTCAAAAATAGCGCCTAGACTAGTCGTAGCTTGGAGCCAAGTCGTCCAATTACCATCATCAATTTTATATTCAATATCAAAATTATCCAAACCACTAATAACAACTCCTGTATCTTCGCCCTCCCAAGAGACATTATAGTTGTCATCAATCTTTTCTATGCTAACTATTGATGATGACGCTGAAATAGTGTCTATGGCCCAACTATAATCAATCGGGCTTTCATCACAAACTTCATCCTGACAAGATCTAGCTTCGATCAAATAAACAAAATCTGACAAATTTTCTAAAATTAAATCAGAACTACAATCAATCCAATCTGCTCCATTCAAGTTATATTGATAACTTGGGCTATTTGCGCTTGATGAAAAAGAAAAATTAGCCATAGTACTGGATGATACTTCATCCGAATAACTTACTAAAAATGTATCAATTTCTATTTTATCTTCTGGCTTATTTTCACTTTCTGGTATTTCATTGCTTCCACTAATACTACCATTAGAATTTCCGCCCAGCATATATAAATAGCTTTCTGCTTTTTTTATTTCTTTATCAATCTCTTCGTCTGATATTTCGTCAAACGTTTTATCTTGTGGGCTTTCGACATCCTCTGTTGTTTCTTTTTTCTCCTCACAAACACTAGAAAAAATTCCTCGATTATTATTTTTGGCGTCCTCATGCGCACTTATTATTATATTTTCTCGATCCTTGTCAGATGTCACCAGACAATTTTTCCAACCTGGCTGACAAAAAAATATCTCAGCCAATCCTTCACGAGCCAAAACTTCATTTACAAAAACACCACCAACATATACATAACGAAGTAAGCGCCCATACTTGTCTTTATCAGCCGTATTGTCTTTTATTAATTTTAAATTTCCCGATGACAATAAATTCATATTACGAATACGAGCTACCCAAGCTAGACACTCATCATCATCTGCTCCTGGCTTATTTAATTCAGGAGTATCAATCCCAATATAGCGAACTAATTCTCCATTAACAAGTTCTATCGTATCACCATCAATCACTCTTTTAACTCCAATCATTTCTTCATTTAATTCCTGATTCTCTTTAGATACTCCACCGGCAATCCTGCCCTCCTCTTCTTTACCAAAATCCATACTTTCGCCCAACACCTTTCCTTTTTCTATTAACCAATTACTAGCTTCTGTGGTTTTACTTACAGAAGCTGTCCCCATATCCTCTACTGATTCTGCATAGTACTCGGTAAAAGTATTAAAACTATCAAAGAAAGAAGCGACTCCAGACCAAGTACTAGCTAATCTATCTCTAGTAGAATAATAACCATCACCCCAAACGTATTCCAAGTCACTTTTCATGTTTACCAATAAATTCTGCAACAATTCTAATTTACTTAACTTCTCCTGCTTTTCTTTATCAATTTTCTCAAACTCTTTCAAAAACCAATTTATAGTTCCAGCGCTATATCCAACTGCTTTCGGATAAAGCATGTTCCAGTAGTCGAGGTTAACTTTAAAATCAATACTGTACTCATAATAATCACGTTTTCTTTTAACTTTAATTAACTTATAAACATCATTATATAAATACATTGCATCGTCACCATTAATATCCTTTTCTAAGCTTAAATTATTCTCATTAAGATTTGGGATATTTATTGTGTCTTTACTAAAAAAATTATTATGAGAATAATTAGCTAATTCATCAAAAGCTTGACCAATATTATTTATTTCTTGTAAATAAAGATTATTATAATTAATCTTGCCATTATGCTCAGCCCATCCCTCAAAAGGATCTTCGTTAGGATGAGCATCGTTTCTAGTGTGTGCCGGCACAGCCATATCCTGAACTAGATGAATAATGTGACCAACACCTAAATAAGCTCTTTGAACATTTCCTTCACGATAATTATCCAAAATAGCACCCACTGAATAATCTCCAGTAGCGCTATCTTGCTTAAAAGCCCATTCTTTGGCTGATATACCGGTAAAATGCCATACTTTTACTTTAAAAAATTCATAATCATCCAAACCCTCACCGGTACTAGGATTATA